>JAISWZ010000403.1 GCA_031270945.1 Clostridiales bacterium
CCTAGCGTGTCAGAAAGCCGAAGAGATGCCTACAAAAGGCTCTACACAAGGATAACAGGGCTGATCGATTCCATGGCTGTAACGGGAGAGATCGGAGGGTACTACATAATCCAAGGGCCCAAGGCAATATTGTTTGACAAGGCAACTGGCGTTATGCACTTCAAAGGGCAAGACTTCAACGGGAGCTACGTCGCGTCCCTTGTTGGCGACTATGGTCGTTATGACGCGTTTAATGACTATTTCGCGAGCTAAAGTAGGATAAACCAAGGCAGGTCTAACAAGTGAACTTAACGCAAACCCCATGCGCCTTAAATGCCGTCCAACCCCATTAAGACCTCAAACACCCAGAAGGAGCTGGAAGGGCGGGGCAAAACGCCCCGCTCTGCCAGCTCCTTTTAATATAAGTCAAGATCAAAATCCCGAAAAAAATATGAACTAAACATTTCACGCCTCCAAGTATATTTGTCAGCAAATGCAATATTGATTATAGCTCGCCAAGGTGTTATACTTTTAAGGCGGCGGGCGAAGATCGGGGGATCATTTGCCCGCCATTGTATGAATTGAGGCCTTTTGCTGTTATACTGTAAAGGCGGCTTGCAAAGCGCTCTTATCCTCGAGCTGGCGCATATGGCAAATTTACGGCACGGAAAAGTTGCTGCGTTGAAAGTCCTGACTTTTTCTAAGCCTTTTGAGTAAATTTGGGATGTGAGCCTAATGGCATTTGACTTAGAGCATAAACCGAAATTGTGTGCGCCATGTTTTGGCGATTTGCCCATGAACATTGGGCAAACGCTATCTGGCACCGGAATTGATTTCGGGATATGCGCTTAATCCAGGTTTTATATTGCTAAGCGAAAACGGCAATTCTCACGAGCGAAAAATTTTCGGCTTGGAAAGCCGCGCGTTAAAGTGTCTCGCGCCTTGGCTTTGCCCTTGGACAAGGTGCGCTATCCTGAGCCCTTTTAGAGCATATCCCAAATTTTAAAGGACGTTTTCAAGCCATAAAATTAATTTTGGGATATGTTCTTAGGAAAAAAGACTCTAGATGTTTTCGCTCGAGAGCGTATGTGAGCCCCTTAAAACCTCGATAACATTAAAGGCAGCCCGTGCTGAAGGGATGGCAGTTGTGGAAAAATTGAACGAGCGTGAAGAAGCTTACGAGGCTCTTTTGGAGGCTGAAAGGCCGGGGCCAGCTAATAAGATGCTGAAGCGCCGACTGGACGGGCTTGGAATGGACACAAGGGGAAAAGCCTTTGTGGTCGAGCTCGCGCAGGGGACAACCAGGCGAAAGATGCTGCTGGACTATATAATAGGGCTTAGCTCAAGGATTCCGACTGAGAAGATGCAGCCGGAAGTGAGGATCATAATACGAATGGCAGTTTACCAGATGCGGTACATGGACAAGGTTCCAGACCGGGCCGCTGTAGATGAGGCGGTAAAGCTGGCAAAGAAAAAAGGGTTTGGGCATGTCTCTGGATTTGTCAACGGAGTGCTGAGAAACGTGGGAAGGCAGGGGCCTTTGCCGCTTCCGGGAGATTTGGCGCAAAGGCTGTCTCTGGAGCACTCATACCCTTCGTGGATAGTTGAGTACTTGATCAAAAACTTCGGGCCCCAGAGGGCTGAGCTGGTATGCAAGGCTGGATCCGAGAGGCCTATGATAACGCTTTGCCCAAACATGCTCAAGACAACAGCGGAAGATCTGGCGTTGCGGCTTTCAGGAGAGGGCATGGAGGCCCACTTGGAAGAGGGGAGCGTCACAGTGGCCAAGGCAGGAGAGATTGCCGCAAGCAAGGCCTACGCTGAGGGGCTGTTCCATGTGATGGACAGGAGCTCTGCGGCTTGCGCATGGGCTCTGGATCCGCAAAAAGGGGAGACGATAGCGGATGTCTGCGCTGCCCCTGGCGGGAAGAGCTTTCTGTGCGCCATGCTAATGGGAAACGAGGGGCGGATCATGTCCATGGACAAGGACAAGAGAAGAGTGGATGAAATGGGGAGGCAAGCGAAGAGGCTCGGGATTCGCATAATAGAGGCCGGGGTTAGAAACGCGCTGGAACCTCTGGAAGAGATATATGATCGGGTGCTTGTGGACGCTCCCTGCTCCGGCTTTGGAGTGGCAAGCAGAAAGCCTGACGTGAAGTACGGAAAGAGCATGAAAGACGTGAAAAGCTTGGCTGAGCTTCAAAAAGGGATTCTTGGGGCTTCGTGCCAAGGCTTGAAGGCAGGAGGGCGGCTTGTGTACAGTGTCTGCACGTACACTGTTGAAGAGTGCGAAGAGGTCAGCAGATGGGCGGTTGAAAACCTGCCGCTTTCCCTTGAGGAAGAGAAAAGGATCTGGCCGGGCGATGGCTGGGACGGATTTTATATAGCGAGGTTTGCCAAGAGATGAAAATGGATGTAGGAGGGCTCTTCCTGGAAGAGCTCGCAGTTGAGATAGAAAGGCTGCATGAGCCGAAGTACAGGGCAGGCCAGATCTTCAGATGGATGCACCAAAGGAACGCTGTGAGCTTCCAGGAGATGTCTGATCTGCCCAAAGGGCTCAGGGACAAGCTGGAGGAAGAGTTCAGGATATCAACAAGCGTAGCGATTATTAAAAAGTCGGGGATCCCGGGAGAAGATACGACAAAATACTTGTTGGAAGCTGGGCAAGGCACTATAATAGAAAGTGTTTCTATGGCTTATGGGTACGGAAGAACCGCTTGCGTTTCCACACAGGCGGGGTGCGCCATGGGGTGCGTCTTCTGCGCGTCAGGAGAGATGTTTGAAAGAAGCATGACAGCGGGCGAGATGTGCGGACAGGCTTACGCCATGCAAAGAGACACTGGAGAAAAGTTCTCTCGGGTAGTGCTTATGGGAAGCGGGGAGCCGCTTGCCAATTACGACGAGTCATTAAGGTTCGTCCGGCTGGTTTCAGATCCGGGCGGCGCCAATGTTGGACGCAGGAGAATAACCCTTTCAACCTGCGGACTGCCTAGGGAGATTGAAAAGCTGTCAAAAGAAGGGCTTGCGCTGACCCTTGCCGTCTCACTTCACGCGTCCAATGATGAGACCAGGGCCAGGCTTATGCCAAAGGCGGCATCCATTTGCTCAGTGAAAGAGCTGGCAAAAGTGTGCCGGGAATACGCGAATGTGACAAAAAGGCGGGTAACCTACGAGCACACGATGATAAAAGGCGTTAACGACAGCCTTGCGAATGCGAAAGAGCTGGCTGGGCTTTTGGCGGGAGATTTGTGCCACGTGAACCTTATTCCGCTAAACGGGATCCAGGCCTTGGAACGGAGTCCGGCGAAGACAGTTGAGGCGTTTGCCGGGGTTCTTTCAGGAAAGGGAATCCCAGTAACAGTCCGCAGAAGCCTTGGAGCAGGCATAGAAGCCGCTTGCGGCCAACTGAAGGCAGGCCACAAAACTTTGGATTAAAGTTGCCTGCGGCCAGCTAAGCATATCCCAAAATTCCTTAAAACGGCGCAACGAAAGTCACAGCACTGCTTCTGCGAGCTTTCCGAGCCCTAAGATCAATTTTGGGATATGCTCCAAGGGCACAAGATTTTGCAAATTATAAAGAATCGGGTGATTGTATGGACGCGTTCGGCTTGACAGACACAGGGAGGGCAAGGGACCACAACGAGGACGCAATATTCACAAGCGCAGATCCAGTAGGGATACTGCCCAGCCTTTTCATAGTATCTGACGGCATGGGTGGCCACAACGCCGGCGAGGTGGCAAGCGCCAAAGCGATAGAGTTCTTCTGCGAGGCCGCGATAGAGGGCTCGCCCAATGAATCCATCCACGAGTTCATGAAGGAGGCGGCGCTTGGCACCAACAACAAAGTTTTTATCGAGTCCCAAAAAGACGAGTCGCTTAGCGGGATGGGAGCGACTTTCACGGCCGCGTCGGTTTCAGGCCTGAGGGTTAGCGTCTGCCACATAGGCGACAGCAGGCTGTACGTCGCGACAGAAAAGGGCTTGAGGCTAATGACAGAGGACCACTCCTACGTTTGGCAGCTGGTGAAGGCCAGGATCATCACAGCGCAAGAAGCGGAAAATCACCCGGACAAGAATCTACTTACCAGGGTGCTGGGAGCGGTGCCTGACGAGGAAATCGACAGCTTTGAATTTGAGGCTGAAGAGGGCTCCATATTGCTTCTTTGTTCGGACGGGCTTACGAACATGCTTGACGATCTGGAAATTTTCGCGCTGGCCATGGGGCCAGGCACGCTTGAAGAGCGGGCCTCCGGGCTGATAGAAGCCGCTAACCGGCATGGAGGGCAGGACAACATTTCAGCCGTTTTGGTTGACCTCAAGGGGTGAAATAGATGAAACTTGAGCCAGGCAAAGTCATAGCGGGAAGGTACGCTGTGGCTGAGCAGATTGGCATGGGCGGCATGGCAGTGGTGTACAGGGCCCTCGACACCAAGCTTAACCGGCCGGTGACGCTCAAGGTGATGCGCGAGGAGCTCATGGAGGACCAGGATTATATCGCGCGCTTCAAAACCGAAGCGCACGCGGCCGCATGCCTCTCAAACGCGTGCATCGTGAACGTCTACGACGTAGGCCAAGAGGACTCAATGCACTACATTGTCATGGAGTATGTCGAAGGGATTACGCTCAAGGAATTGATAAAACAAAAGGCGCCCTTGTCAAACAAGGAGCTGGCAGCCATAGCCGAGCAGATAGCCCAGGCGCTTTCCGCCGCCCACAAGAAAGGCATTGTCCACAGGGACATCAAGCCGCAGAACATACTGGTGACGCCGCAGGGCTTGGTAAAGGTGACTGACTTTGGCATAGCCCGCGCTGTAGGCGGAGGCACCATCACCTCTGAAACCGAGACGATAGGCTCGGTTCACTACTTTTCGCCTGAGCAGGCCAGGGGCGGCTATGTTGACCAGAGAAGCGACATTTACTCTCTTGGCATAGTGATGTTTGAAATGGCGACAGGAAAGCTTCCGTTCAATGGCACGGAAAACGTTGAAGTGGCTCTCAAGCATCTAAACGAGCCCCTTCCCAGCGTGACAGAACTCAATCACTCGATTTCTGAGAAGCTTGACAGGATAATCAAGAAGGCGGCGTCAAAAAGCACAGCGTCTAGATACGGATCTGCCGACGAGCTTCTGGCGGAGCTGAGGGATGATCCGAAGAGGAAGAAAGCCGCGCCCAAAACGAGGGAAAAGCTTGACTCCAAGGATGACAGGAAAATTGTTGTCGCGGCCATATTCACGGCCTTGTTCATAATAGCGCTTCTGACTGGACTGGGCTGGTACATCATTGACAGGAACAAGCCTGTCTATGTAAGCCCGCCTTACGTAGTAGGGCTGCAGTCCAGCGAGGCGGCGCAGCTTGTTGTGGAAGCAGGGCTTGTATGGAGGCCGGAGAATGTCTATGACGACACTATCGCAGAGGGCGTTGTCATTTCCCAAGACGAGCCGCCAGAAGGGACAGTTGAGGAAGGCACAGCCCTTCACGCCTTGGTTAGCCTAGGCAGCAACCTCATGGAGATCCCGGATGTCGTGAACAAGTCTCAGGAAGAAGCTTATGCGGTATTTGAGCAGATGGGCATTGGCGTTACAGGTGACACAGAGCATAGCGACACTGTTCCAGCCGGAAAGGTGATACGCCAGGATCCGCCAGCCGGAAACAAGATGAGCCCGGAAACGATCATCAACCTGTTCATAAGCATAGGCCCGACCATAAAGACCGTGACAGTGCCAAACATCGTAGGCATGACTGAGCCGGAAGCCATAGAGGCGATACAGAGCAAGGGAATGATCCTTGGCACGTCAACAAAGTCGCCTCACGACACGGTAGAAGTCGGGATAATAATAAGCCAGTCCAGGAAAGAGGGGACTGAGGTGCAAGAGGGATCGGAGCTGAACTACACAATAAGCACAGGCCCAGCCAAAGGGCCGACTCCGACTCCAACCACTCCCATTAAGTTCAAGCTGCTAAAGATCGAATATCCTCTCAGCGAGGACATGGAAACCGTGCACTTGAAAGTCAACAAGATCATAGCTGGCGGTGCCGAGAATGTGCTGGACGAGGTAATCCCGGCTGAAGATTTTCCGTATTCGGTCAGGATTAGCGGCACAGGTGTTGTTGAGTACCAGGTTTACTATGTTGGAGAGGACGGGCAGCTTTACCTTATAATAGTGGAGTCGATAGACTTTGACAAGCCGGATTAAGCGCCCGCGCCTGGCCCCGTCCATACTGTCCGCTGATTTCGCGAACCTCGCCCGCGATGTCAAAGCGGTGGAGAAGGCTGGGGCCCAGCTTCTCCATGTAGACGTAATGGATGGATCCTTTGTACCGAACATCACCATTGGCCCTCCGGTCATAAAGTGCCTTAGGAAAGCCACTGGCATGATTCTTGACACGCATCTCATGATTTCAAGCCCTGAGCGGCATCTTGAGGCTTTTGCCAACGCTGGCTCAGACATCATCAATGT
>JAISWZ010000423.1 GCA_031270945.1 Clostridiales bacterium
TTGGCGCTTTTGGTAAAGACCACGTTATCCATTTCAACGCTTTCAATCGTGTCAGAAGCGTTGCCATTGATCTTGATGTTGCCGTTTACCCGATCCGTATTGAAGTAGCAGTCTTTGAATGTGAACTCTTCATATTTCGAATACGGGCTGTTTGCCTGGATGGTAATGCCCCAGCCTCCGGCAGTGAAGTTCATGACGTTGAAGTTTTCAAAGTGATAGCTCTTTAAAGCGTAGCCAAAGGCATTATGCCCTGTCCGAAGTCCGTTTCCAGCTCCAAGCGTCCAGTGCAAAGAATTCTTGACTACTATGTTCTCGCTGTCAGCAGTGTCCCATGACATGCGATCCCTGTTATAATAGTAGGCGGCTGCCCCTATTGTCTCCGTGAACTTGTCTTCTTTAATGCTCCTGGCCGGGAACTCGTTAGAGGGATTGTAGTGCCCGGAAGCGAAGCAGTCGTCATTTCCAAGAGTGATCGCTCCGTTTACGGTCACGTTCTTTCCGCTTGTCAAGTCCAGCCCGTCCACCCAGGCGTGGTTATACGGAGAAAGGCCCTTGATATTGTTGTATTCGATATTCTCAACTGTGTGGCATTCCCAGTTCCATTGCTTTACATCACGCACGTATGTATCATTGAAGACTATGTTCTGAGAGCTAAGAAGCATGGATCCTCCCTGGTGAGGAGTGTTTCTGGCATCCTTTTTGTCTTTGTCGGTATTGATCAAGCCCTTCCCGTCGTGCATGCCTCTTCCGCTTATCGTGACAAAGCTTGAGTTCTTTATCCAGATGGCAGGTTCCATTGCCTCTTTGCACTCGCTCAAGCGGTTCTCAAGCAAAGCCCCTTCTTCCGTGTAAATGATCAAAGGCTTTCCGCCATTGGATACATCTCCGTTCCAGTCTTCAATCCTTAGCCCTGACCACAGGTAGCAGCCAGAGGGGATGTAGAGGGTATCCAAAGCAGGATCTTCTTTTATCTTCTGAAGCGCCGCTTGCAAGGCGTCAGACACATCGTTGGCCTTTCTTGCCCGCTTGTTTGGGAAAGTGACCTGGTTAGAGTCGTAGTCAACGAATACGCCTTCCGGGTAGCTAAGCGTATACAATTTGCTGTCATTGTTGCTGTAGTCCTGGACAGTTCCCCCAACAAGGCATACCTCGCCAACAACGTCATTGATTGGGTGCTCAAGCAGGTACTGCGTTGAAAAAGCCTTAAAATCAAGGACATTTGAAGCGGTCTTAACAGGCTTTTCTGATTCAGCTTCCAAAGGATCGTTTATCAGCGCAAGGTACGGCTTGCCATTTTGGTCTGACGGGGTTCCGTTGATATAGACAATGGCGTATGAGAGCTTTTCGCTCATAGAAAATTTAACGGACTTCTTGTCAGCGCTTATTGCCATGGATTCCGCTGGATAGTAATGCGACGGGTACACCTGAATGCTAGAGATGGTTTCGCCATTTATAAGCGAAACTTCATATTCTGGCGTCTTTGAGTCTGACGCGAATCTGGCGATATCCATATTAGTCCCGTTTTGGTTGTACTTGATCGCTGGAACCGCCACCCCATTGACTTTGACCTGGTACTTGCTTGATTCTACGTCAGGGGACTCATTATCTGGAGTGCTTGGATCATCGCCCGAGGGCGCGTAAACATGTATGTTTGGCATATCCTCTGAAGCGATTGCCCTAATTGTGAAGCTTCCGATGCACAGACACAGCGCCAGCGCTATCGCAATTGACTTTTTTAGAGCTTTCACTGCAATGTTGGCCTCCTTAGGCTTTCATCCTGTTTCTAATGACTGGTTAAGGTTCTCATGCGCTAAGCATGGGAAGCGATGCTGAATTCTTCATCCGTGTTCCTGTCTTATTCGCTCATTGGTAAATATAAGGATATTCACCTCCCTTTTGCGGTTTTGTCGCCAGTGTTTCTCTCGTCAGAGAACGCTTTCATGCTCCGATACGCAAACTATATCACAAATCACCCATTTGGAGCATGACATTTTGTAATGAGATGTTGATGTAAAGTTTGAGATTTTGTATGTGAGTAGGATTTTTTGTCATGCAACGCAATGCGTTGCATGACATTTATCTTTTTATCCATTTCATTAAATCGGGAAAGTTTGACAATTTACATGGCTAAACAATGGAGCGGGCGTGGGGCATTTAGGGATTAAGTGGGTTTCTAGTGACAATTTGCAGTATGATTAACAATTTATGTTATGCAAGAAATTTGTCTACACTGCCATGAAACCCAGGTCAAACGGGATGCGTTAAACTCCGCAAACCAAAAACCCACAGAAACAGGCCTCGCATCATTTGTGTTTTCGCTCTTTTCTCGTTCTTCTATAAAACCAAGGGCAAAAGCAAGGGCTTGCGCTGCGCGCAAGCCCTCAAAAAAACAAACCTGGAAGTTAAAAATCTTTTGATTTAAATCTAAGCCTTTTAAATCTAAGCCTTTGCGCTCTTCCTCTGCCATACCCAAACCGCTGGCCTAGCTGAAGCTAGCGCTTTTGTCATTACAGACGGCAGGTACATGTCGCCTTTTCTAGTATAGGCTTTGGTTGAGTTTATGACTGACCTTGTCCATGCCTCGGCTTCTCCTGATATGAGCTTGCTTGTAGAAGCCAATTGGGTCTCTGACTTGCTTGGAATGAATACGACATCAGCTGAGGCTCTTCCTGGAATGCTGCCTGTCGGCTTTGACTTTTCGTCACCCAAGGAGGTTACTTTTGACGCCACTTTCACCAGCTCCGGCATTTGGACAGCATTGCTGGAGTACCAAGAGTTCACTGCGTTCTTAATGTCTGAAGAGTTGTAATTGGCAGTTCCGTTTGCCTTGAAGGCAACAGCTGCGCCATTTGAGTACAGTGAAACGGGCCGTCTTGATATAAGCAAGGCATATGAGTTTCCGCCTACATCCATTTCCTTGACCTTTATCCACTGGGTCTTGCCAAGGGTTACTACTCCGCCTATTCCAACAGCTACGACACTTGCTGGAGTCTCATACGGCGGCTGGGTTGGGCGTGGAGTTGGCGTCGATGTAGGAGTTGGCGATAACGACGGGGTAGGCGTCGACGTAGGGGTGGCTGTCGGGGACGGAGTAGCCGTTGGGGTTGGAGTAGCCGTTGGGGTCGGGCCATAAGTTGGCCAAGGGAAAGGCGAGGATTGCCAGTTGAGCGCAAAAATCCTGTCCACGTTATACTCGTCCAAAGGCGAGCCAAAGGTAACTCGAAACGAGTCCCTTATTGGCTCAATCGAGTATACTGAAAGTTCAGGCTTGATGAGATCCCCGTTTTTGTCCTTAAAGTTTCCTACTGTGTCAAGCGTTATAGCCGAGTACTGAAGGCTGTTAGGGAAGTTTCTGGCTGTTGCTACGGCCTTCCTGACAGTGAAGATGTATTCAAAGGACGCTTTGGCTCCTGCTGGCATGTACAGGTACATGAAGCCGTCTCTGTCCTGCTGGAACAACGAAAGCGCGTCTCCATTAGAGAGGGCTGTTGCGCTAGCGCCTTTGGCCCCTCTGCCTGGAGCTATCATAACTCCTGTTCCAAAGTCTGTGACCAGTTCAACCTCTACCCCTATTGATGGATCTGCCTCAAAGACTCCAGGCTTGCTGGTGCGGTGGAAGCTGATCCAGTCTACGTCGTAGCTTCTTTTTGACGAGAAGATGTCGTATGGCTTAAATCGATCAATATCCAGCTTCTTGTAGTCCACATACTGGATTACATCGCCCTTGGGCGCTTCTGTTTTCCAGATATACTGGTCAGCCAAGCGGTATACCCTAAACCCAATGCTCTTTATTGTGCTTATTGACGGGTTCTCTGGATCGTCAAAGAGGATGCCCGCTTGGTTAACCATTGCTATGGCGTCTGCGCCTGAGGTGTTTGAGACGGAGTACTTGATGCTTTTCTTTCCATCCACAAGCTTTCCGCTATCGTTATAATAGCTCCAGGGATACATGGTCAATCCATCGTCGCTTTCCACGTCAAGAGATACTTTTAGGGAGCTTGCGTTGACGTTTTTCAAGGCGGTTGAGTCTTCGCTTGAAAACCAGGCATACGCTGAGCTCATGGCAAACGCAGCAATCGCCATTATGGCCAGAGTTAGCGGCAAAACGAATTTTGTTGTCTTCATCCAATCCTCCTCGCGGCTGGGAATCATGCGGATTATTATAATCTTGCTTGCTTGTTCTGATTTTCGACAAAATGTGAGTCGAGTTCGCTTTAGGCTATATGACAGGGTGAAATCATTTGCATTTCTAGCTCTTTGTTTTCCTGTTTGAACAAGCTTCGGTTCTATTCAACCTTCTGTTGTTTTTGCTCTGAAGCATATCTTTAATTCTTATCAGTATGTATTTCGTATCATTCGAACTAGATCATTAGGACGTTTTCGCAAGAAGATATTAGCTGTAACGTTAACGCTTTTCTGGATTTGGATGAAAACGCGGTAAAACAGGCATTCTCCGCTTGTTTAAACTAATAATTTTCCAGCAAAAAGGCGTGAGCTGAGCTCACGCCTTTTTGGCATAGTATTGACATCCTTCCAAAACCGGTTTATGATTGACGAGCTGGATCTTGAGTTTCGGCCAGTCCTGGTGAATCTTGAAAAATCAGATTACCTGTTCAAGGGAGTTATGTGATGGACAGCATCCATAATATTTCAATCAAGGCAAACATGGGAGAAGACTTCTACTTGCTTCTTGGCGACTTTTTGGACGAGTTTTACAAGGCTTCTCAAGCGATAAAGGCTATGATGCTTGAAGAGCCCCCAGAAGATATGCTTGTTGCGGAATATGTCCCATTTTTAGCCGCAACAGCGCATAAACTGGCCAATGACAATAGATTTGCGCCTCCGCGTTGGGTGTTTGACCGCAGGTGCTACCTGCCAGGTGGGGAGCCTTTCTTTGGATGCAAAGCTCAGGGAAACCTACGCCTTTTGTTTATGTTCATATCTCCGCCAGAGTTTAAGCATCGCAATCTTTTTGTGGACGAAAACGTGCTCGTGCGGGTATAGTGGGGGTTCAGAATGATGGGATTAATTGTTAGTAACGGAGAATAGTCATGATGGCAAGAGAGCAAATATTGAGATATTTAGGGCAAGTTTCGGATGAGCTTGAAGCGCGTGGCTTGCATGGGGAAATCCTTTTAGCAGATGGAGCTGTTATGTGCCTCGTGCATGAAGCACTGGATATAACTAAGGACATTGATGCGCTATATGAGCCAAGGGAAGAAATAAACCTAATCGCCTGCGATATAGCACTTAAAGAAGGATTGCCAAAGGATTGGCTTAATGACAGCGTAAAAGGGGTTGTTGGGCCTAACGCGCAAGTCGAATTCATTTCATTTACCAATTTGAATATTTTAACTGTTTCGGCTGAATATCTTCTTGCGATGAAGATGATGGCATCCCGGTTAGGAGAAAAGGACAAGGATGATATGGCGTTTCTTGTTCAAAATCTCGGGAAAATAACCGCAGAGGAAGCAATAGATGGTTTGATGACGTTCTTGCCAGCAAGTCGCGTAATGCCAAGAACTCAGTGTTTCATTGAATCTATCGTGACAATGGAGAATGGTTTAGTTTTCAAGAACACAAGTTTGTAACTCCTTAAATCCATGTTCACATGCTATTGCTTCAGTTATTTTGAATTTAAAAGTTATGATAACTCCTGATTGACAGTGATTTTTAGAAAAAGACCTTAACAGATGCCGGGCATCAGGATCTGATTAAGCTGAAAGTGAGGAAACGGACATGAATATGCAGCCAGACCCAACGGTTATCCACCCTGTGCCAGGGTTTCCAGTCACATACATAAAGCCGACAATCACGCGTCCTAATATCGAGGTAGGCGATTTCACCTATTACAGCGGCGAGAACTTTGAAGCGCAGGTTACGCATCATTATGAGTTTTACGGAGACAAGCTGATAATCGGGAAGTTTTGCCAGATTGC
>JAISWZ010000442.1 GCA_031270945.1 Clostridiales bacterium
GCAAATGAATCGCCATAATTCGAGATGGACTCCAGCCGCAGTCCTTCTTGAATATAGTCGGATATCCTATCTTCGATTCTCATGTTTCCACAACCCTTCAGCCATACTAACGAGCGTTAAGCTTATAATTAATTTATCGCAATATGATTTAGAATCGGCCTGATATGCGCCGAGTCAGGCAACGATAAGAAAATTCCACATGCAAGCGTCTTCAGTATAGCGGGCCCCGTCTGACTTCATGCTTATCTAGAGGCATGCGCCTACAGCATATGCTTTCGACACTCCGCTAATCTCTCAGAAAAGCGTGCGCCATGATTCAGCTTAATGAGAGGATTGCATTTCTTTATTCCCTCTAATCCAGCTGCATACCAATTTGCGGCCAACGCGTAATCCTCGCATAGAAAATGGTAATTTGCTATGCATCCCTCACCTATCGCAATCATGCATGGCACAAAATCTTCTTTCGATTTTTTGACCTCGCGAAGCGCAGTCTTTATAAGCCTTGCGGATTTTCGGGCTGTTTCCTTAGTCTTGCCAATTTCAGCCAATAAGCATCCCGCCAAGCATTGAGCCTTGGCAATCTCAAGCTCATCCATAGACAAGCTTTTCGCTATCTTTATGCACTTCAATGCGCGTTCAACGGTGACTTCTTTGTTAATATCTCTCTGTGTCAAATATAAATTCAAGAACAGTTCAAGAAAATTATGAATTGCGATTGGTTCAGCTTCGTCTGTATCTATGGCTATTCCGGTAACATGAGCATAGCGTAAGCGCCACAACCAAAACTCTTCTGTATTTACATCCTCTTCCAACGCAGTACCGTAATTGGGAATTTTCCAGGCATATACCAGCGAAATATTTTCTATTCCTACGTTAATAATAATTTTCCAAGCTTTTTCGAGCTCAAACATCGCTTTCTTGTTGCTGTGTTCGCATTGTTCCTCTATATTCGCAAGCATGTATTGAATATCCAGAAGATCCTCGGGAAATTCGCGAACGTGAGGCACCATCAATTTTCTGGCTCTCAGAAGCATTTTTCTTTCCTTCTTGTAATTTTTGTCCAAATCATTCTCGTATATTTTCGCTACTGTAATCAACTGGACTGCGGTCTCAATTTCATCACCATAGCAAGGCATATCAATAAACTCGTCCGCTATGGCGAAAGCCTTATCAAATTCTTCTAGACGCAAAAGAGTCAGTGCCAAAGAAATTTGCGACGCATTGTGCAGCTCGACATCATCATGTTTCATAGCGCTCCTGATGTCAACAGTCTCTTTATACAATTTGTTTGATTCTTCATTTCTGCCGCAATTCTTGAGTGCGAGGGCTTTGCCCTCCATGCATATAATCTTAAACTCTTTGGCGTCATCTTCATTTACACGTTTCATAAGCTCTTCAGCTTTGTCAAACTTAGCAATTGCATGTTCATTGTCCAAGACAGACGCCAATGTCAGTCCTTCTTGAACGAGGACGGTTATCCTTTCAATAATATCCACGTTCCACAACCTTTCATCCTATGAATGAGGTCATAGCCATTTCAGGAGCAATCACATGGCAGAGTCTTCGGGGCAGGAGCTCTCTACATGCGCTTTAAGCATTCCGCCAAGCTATCAGCAAAGCGCTTTTCATTTCTAGCTCGAATGGTTGAATTGGTTGTCTGCAAGTCCTTCTTTGCGTCTTGATACCATTCAGCCGCCAGATCATACTCTTCTCTATTGAAATGGTAGCTTGCTATGTATCCTTTCCCTACAGCAGCCATGCCTTTAGGGACTTCGCCTTTCTCTTCTTTGATGGCTTGAAGCGCTGACTTGATAAGCCTTATGGATTTACGGGTTCCCTCTCTCGACTTGTCCTTCTCAGCCAAGACGCACCCAGCAAACCATTGCGCATGAGCATAGTCTATATATTTATCGGTTGAGTTTCGCATAAAAATTACTGACAGCAGCACACGCTCTATCGTGACAGAATCGTCAAGCTCGGACAAGCCTAAAAAAGAATTCATGTTGGAATCAAGATAATTCTTGAACATATCAAAATCGGCGTCGCCTTTACTTATATGTACGCCAAAAACCTCATTATATCGTTTGCGCCATTTCCAATAATCCGCTTTCTGGTTCGAAGCGTCAGCAACATCCGAAGCGTAAACCGCAATTTGCAAAACCCGTTGATACGCAAAATTTAATATTCCCAGTTTTTCTACTAAGGACCATCCCTTTTCGAGCTCAAATAACGCGCTGTTTTTATTCTGTTCATATTCATACGATATCTTTCCAAGCGTATGCTGAATATCCAGCAGGTAATCGCCCGCATTGGAGGCATGCGGCAACAGCAGGGTTCTTGCCTTCTGTAGCCGCTTTTTTGTCTTATTGTAATTATTCGGCAAATCGGCGCTATAAACGATAGTTGCTAATTCAGCCAAATGCACAGCCGCTTGAAAGTCATTGCTATAACCAGATACATCAAGACACCCGTCCGCAACAGCGACAGCTTCCTCAATTCGCCCAAGCCTTACAAGAACCGTGGCCAATGCCAAGTCAGACGTATTCTGCCTAAACTTGTTATCGATTTTTACAGTGCGCCTGACGGCGACAGCCTTTAGGCACAGCTGGATTGATTCTTCTTCTTTGCCAAGCTCTCTTAAGGCAGAGGATCTGCCTTCAAGGAGCATAGCCTTTACCTCTGTCCCGTAATCCCCAACATCTAAATCTTTCAAAAGCTCGTCCGCTTTGTCAAACGTCGCCATTGATTTGTCAAACTCCTGTTTGTTCGCCAAGCTCATCGCTTGATTAAGGCAACCAAATATCATTTTGAGATTTTCTTCTATCATAATTTCATCCATAATTTCATCCTTTCAGGATTTTCTTGCGTAAGCATGGTTCTGTCTCCAAGAGCATGCATCTTCAGAAACAGAACCATAAGAGCATATCCCAAAATTATATCCGAGGCACCGGAAAAATCCGGATGTTTGCTCGCAAAAGCCCGAGCAAACTAGTTGAAGCATTCGCCAGGATTTTGGCGATTTGCCCATGAGCATTGGGCAAACGCTATCCGGTGCCATTTCGGAATTTTGGGATATGCACTAAATGCTAATTAATGATAACGATCAATTATCAGTAAATTTACATGTGTTTCAGGCACTCTTCCAAGTTCTTAGAAAAGTGTTGCTGATGGAGAAACCTAATATTAGGAACGCATGTCGTCAAGGTCGTCTGCGCCGCTCGATACCATTCCGCCGCCAAATCATATTCCTCTCTGCTGAAATGGTAGTCTGCGATGCATTCTTCACCTACAGCAGTCATGCTTCTAGCTGTATCCTCATCAATCGCTTTGAGTACACGGAGCGCTTTCTTGACAAGCCTAACAGATTTTCTGGCAGCTTCCCTAGATTTGTCCTTTTCAGCCAAGACAGATCCGGCAAACCATTGCGCATAGGCGATATCCATCTCGTCTCTTGAATGGCTCTCCATGAAATCAAGGCATAGCAACGCGCGCTTAACTGTCACTGCGTCACTGAATGGAGCGCCGCTTATGTGAGTATACGTGTTAGATTTAATATAGTCAAATATAACGACGTGCCCAGCATCGCCTTTCTCAATGTGCCGACCGAAGACCTCATTATACCGGTAGCGCCATTTGTAATATTCGTCTTGCCTGGACTCATCGCAGAGATTCGCGGCATAAATCCCAATTTCCGCCGCAGGTTGCGCCAAGCAGTTGTCAATGCCGATTTTCTCTACCAGCTTCCAAGCTTTTTCGAGCTCAAAGAGCGCCTTGTCGACATCATGCTCATACTCATGCTCTATCAGGGCAAGCGAGTGTTGAATGTCCAGCACACATGCAACAGCATCGGAGGCGCGGGGCAAAAGTAGGGTTCTGGCCTTCAGGAGCACCTCTTTTACCTTCTTGTAATTATTTACATATTCAAACTGGTAGACCTGAGACAGTGTATACAAATGCATCGCGGCCTTCATATCGTCTTGATAGCAAGACACATCAAGAGCCTTGTCTGCAATAGCGTAAGCTTCCTCAGGCCTTCCTACACACATGAGAGCTCTAGCCAACGCAATATTAGACGCGTTCTCATCCTCCTGACTGTCAAACTGGAGAACGCTCCTGATTTCGATAGACTTCTTGTACAGTTGGGTTGATTCTTCAATCCTGCCGGAAGTCATGCATGCAAGGGCTTTGCCATCAAAGATCGTAGCCCTGAGCTTTATGGCATCTTCATCATCCGTATCCTTCAAAATGTTCCAGGCTTCGTCAAAGCTTGAAATGGCTTTTTCAAAATCCATTTGATATACAAACCTCAGGGCTTCCGCTATGCATGTAGCTGCCATATCATTTTTTTCTTCTTCTTTCACAGTTTCACATCCCCTCAGCCTTTTGCCCTTTACGAGCGAAAAGACGTTGTCTGTTGTACTGAGAGCATATCCCTGAATTCCGCAAGTGGCGCAGCAAAAGTCAAAGCACTACATGCGTCTTTCGCATTCCGCAATTTTTTCAGAAGTTTCTTTGTAGAATTTTGAATTCTTGTCTGCTGGAGGCTTTATTGTTTCTCGATACCAGTCTGCCGCCAAATCGTATTCCTCTCTTTGAAAATAGTAATTTGCGATTACCCCGCTGCCTATAAAACAAGCATACCTGCCGATATCGCTGTCATCTGTTTTCAAGGCACGTAATGCCGTCTTAATCAGCCTTATGGATTTTCTGGCACCTTCTCTTGTCTTGTCAGTATTATTCAAGGCAACCCCGGCTATCCATTGCGTAAATGGCAACTGCGCTTTAGCGGCAGGGTCTTTTTCTATTACCGCCAAGCACCGCAAAAGGCGATCACTTGTGGCGTAGACGTTACTCTTCGATTTCTGTATGAGCCACTTTAGGCTAGAAATAACAAACGTACTGGCTATTTCGAGATTTTCTTGGCCTCTGTCAATCATAACTCCAAATACTTCCATACAACGCGCATCCCATGCCCAATACTCTTCTTCTTCACTCGTAAAAATTACTTTGGCATTTTTGTAAATCTCTATAAGCATCAGGGCATTATTGGGATCATCGTCCTCATTGGAGACCTCAGCAGCAAATCCCCAAGCCCTTGTGAGTTCGAGGTTCGCTTTGTTGACATCATGTTCACACTCGAATGCTATCATTGAAAGCGTTTGGCAAACATCAACCATTACTTTGGCTGGCACGGGGCCATTCGGCGCATACTTGGCTCTAATGGCTAAAAGGGCTCTTTTCGTTTTTCGGTAGTCTGCATCGGCCCTGTATATTTGAAATAGGGAATACAGATCATGTTTCGTATGAGACGATCCATTGGAAATCAAGAGATCCAAAGCCTTGTCCGCGCATGCAACAGCTTTTTTAATATCCTTTATCAAAAAATAAGACGTGGCCATTGCAATATAAGATTGATTTTGCGCGAACTTGTTTTCAAACACACAGCTGCGCCTAAGGTCTATGGCCATCTTTAACGCCTCAACCGATTTGTCTTCTCTGCCTGTATGCTTATATATGTGAGCTTTGGTTTCCCACGAGCAAGCTTTAAGCTCTATGACTTCCGGCCGCTTCTGATTTATCTCTTGCAAAATCGCGTCACCTTTGTTCAGCAACAACATCGCATTAGCACCATCCATGTTATTGGCCAAGACTGTTGCTTGTTCAATATATCTAGCCGCCACCATTATGGCATTATTTTCCACAGTTTCACAGCCTCTCCGCTATGTTGCGAGCGAAAACATCAGGAAAATGCATTACTTAGTGCATACCCCAAAATTCCTAAAGTGGCATGCTCCTACGCGTGACTTTCACAAGCCATAAAATTAATTTTGGGATATGCTCTTGTTTTCGCCCATGATCATCCAATTTCTCAATGAAATAGTGCAGTTCTTTTCGCTCATCTCGTCTGGCTATGCTTCTGGCATTCCGATATACTGCCTGTAAATCGTTCTAGGTATATGTTCTTTAAGTAATCATCGGCATTGCTTGCCTTCAGGTATTTCATTGCGTCATGGTACCAGTTTAGGGCCACGTCGTATTCTTCCAATTCGTAATGGTAGTCTGCAATATATCCTTCTCCCATGGCAGTAGCCATCACGCAAATATCTTCCGACTCTTCTTTGAGGATCGGGACTGCTTTCTTGATGAGCCTTATACCCCTTCTGACATCCTTTGATGTGCCTCTGTAAAGCAAGGTGCACCCAGCCAGCCATTGCGCCTGAGCGATATCTGCCGCATCCTGGGTCTTGATTTTATATGCTTCAAGGCTTTTTAACGCTCGTTCAATTGTAACTGATTCATCTAGCATTGCCGAGCTTGTGAACAATAAAATGTTGGATTCAACATAGCGCTTGATTGCCTTGAACGCTCCTTCGCAATATCCCAATTCAATGCACAATCCGAGAATCTCAAGCTGACGCAAGGTCCATATGTCATCGTCTTTGCCTATGTTTCCGCAATATTCATGAGCATCAAGTGTAGCCTTCAAAACCGTATCCATGCTGCAGTGGCGCATTCCCGCTTCCTCCGCATATCCCCATGCCGTTTCAAGCTCCTGAAGCGCCTTTTTGTCATCCTTTTCATACTTGTGCGCTATAGTCGCGAGAAAACGTTGAGTATAAAACAGATGCTCGGCAGTTCTGAAGGACACAGACGTCAAATAGCACTTTTTTGCCAGAAGCAAAGCTTTTCTTGCTTTTTTGTAATCACGGTCCAAGTCCCGCTCGTACACCTTAGTTATTGCAGTTAAACGCAATGCCCTAAGAATTGCGTCATCGATAATATCCGAATTCAGAATCCTGTCAGCATAGACTATCGCTCTCTTGACATCCCCCAATTCCGTCAAAGAAACCGCCATAAGAGTACTGAGATCCTGAACCTCCTCAGAGTCTTCCACGTCTTTCAATATCGCATCAGCTTTATAAAACTCTTGTAACGCTTTTTCTAAATCTCCATCATTTGCTATAAACGACCCTTTCGTGATATGTTTTCTTGCTCTTGATATGTTTTTATCCTCCAACATTCATCCTCCCAGCCTTGCTGAGATTTGGCGCCTCGGTGCCTATCCCAAAATTCTAAATCAATTTCGGGATAGGACCGAGGCGGGCAACGATAAGAAAATTCTCGCTCACTGGTAGCCCTTGATGCGCTTTGCGCACTCTTCTATCCCAGCAGAAAAGCGGTCGCCGTGCACGTTGTCAGTGGAGATATCGCTTGCCCCCAGGTCTTTCATGGCTGTTCGATACCAGGACTCCGCTTCTTCGTATTCCTCTTTTGAGAAGTAATCGTCTGCGATAAACCCTTCACCTATAGCGGAAGCAGCCAAATTCATCGAATCAGTCGTTGCTCTGAGCACCTGGACTGCTCTCTTCATAAGCCTTATGGCTCTTCTGGCATCCTTCTCCTTGCCCAAAGTGATCAACGCGCACCCAGCCAGCCATTGCGCCTGAGCGATATCAACTGGATCATGGGTTAATCTTTGCATTGTCTCAACGCATTTCAGGGCGCGTTCTACATCTACAGATTTGTCAAGCACTGAAAAGCCAAAGTACCAGGTTATATTAATTTTGAGGTAAAATTTAACCCCGGTGTAGTCATTGAATTTTCCCGTTCCAATATACCTGCCGAAAAGTTCAATCGTACGGAAAGTCCATTTCACATAGTCTTCGCCTTCCATATTTTTGCAATAAGCAAGGGCTTCGCCAGGAATGCTCACGATCAAATTTTGATCGCAGCGCTCCACTCCAACTATTTCCGCAAATTCCCATGACCTTTCGAGTTCCTGAAGAGCGTTCTTATCGTCCTTTTCATATTTGTGCGCTATGTCCGCGAGCAAGCGTTGGATTTCGAATAGGGATGAGGCGGTTACCAAGGACAAGTCCGGTATGTAGTTCGCTCTTGCCAAAACCAAGGCTTTCTTAGCCTTATTGTAATATTTGCCCAGATTCTTTGCGTACACGCGAGCTACGCCTAGAAAAAGTATTCCAACCTCTAATCCTTCCTCGTACTCATAGGCATCCAGAATCTTGTCGGCAAAGACAGCGGCTTTTTCGATGTCCCCCAGCTCAATCAGAGCCTGCGCTGCCAATAAGTTGGCATTGTCACGCTTTGTCTTATCTTCAAGCTCATTGACGCTCCAAATGTCAACAGCCTTGCGATAGAATTGTTTCGCTTCATTCATTCGCCCAGCTGACTTATAATGCTTCGCTTTGCCTTCATAGCACAAAGCCCTGAGCTCCAGCACCTGCACGGAGTCAGCTAAATCTTTCAAAATCTCCTCGGCTTTATCAAGCTCTGAAAGCGCTGTTGCTGTTCTTCCGTAAATCGTTGATGTTGTCGCATTTTCAAGATGGAGAGTTGCCATCTCGATTGCGTTATCGTCCATGGTTCTCCCTCCAGTCCCTTGCTCGCGACAACCCAACGGCAATATTTTGCGCAAATGCGTCATGGCAGCAGACTTTGCCTGCTTCTACGCCTTTCAATGCCGCTTGATACCAGCGCTCCGCCAAATCGTATTCCCCACATGCGAGATGGTAGTCTGCGATATATCCTTCCCCTATGGCAACAAGGAGCAAATTAATCTCTTCTTTCGTTGTCTTGAGGATCTTGATTGCTGTCTTGATAAGCCTGATAGCTCTTCTGGTGTCCTTGAGGGTGCCCAAGTTTATCAAAGCGCACCCAGCCAGCCATTGCGCCTTAGCGATATCTAATGGATTCTGAGTCATGGAATTCATTAAATCAAGGTATTTCAATGCGCGTTCAACTGTGAGAAATTCATTTAACGTTGACTTTGTTATGAGCCAAGATATATTTGTTCTAAAATAAAGACTCATTCCGTATGCTTTGAAGTTTCCCTGTTCAATGTACTTGCCGAAATGTTCCAGCGCACGGAGATCCCATGTCTCACCACAGGCTTTATCGTGACAAATATTAGTAGCGCCCACAAGAAGAATTACGATCATATCTTGGCTCAAGCTTTCAATGCCTACTTTTTCTACATATTCCCATGCTTTATCTAGTTCCAGAACAGTCTGCGCATCATTCTTTTCAAAATCGCGCTCTATGACCGCGAGTATGCGCTGAATATCAAGCAGCCTAGTGACAGTTTCTTTGGACAAATTAGTCTCAAAGCAACTTCTCGCCTGCATCAAAGCTTTCTTTGCTTTCTTGTAATATTTATCCATTCTATACATATACACTTGAGCTACGCTTTCGATAACAACTCCCTCTGCATATCCCTTTGAATTCATCCCATTCAGAACCTTGTCGGCATAGACAGCAGCTTTATCGATATTACCAAGTTCAGCCAAAGACAACGCTAAATCTAAATTGACGCTATTCTGCTTAGCTTTATTCTCAAACTTAATGCCGATCAAAGCGTTAACAGCTTTTTTAAAAAATTGCTTAGATTCTTCCACCCTGCCGCTATCCTTTAAAAGCGAGGCTTTGCCTTTGTAGCACCTGGCTTTGACTTCCAAAACATCCTTGGAGTCAGCTAAATCCTTTAAAACTTCCGCCGCTTTATCATACTCTTGAATCGCTTTTTCCTTTTCTTCGGCAAGCGTTAAAAATCTTGCTTCTTCAATCATGTCATTTGCCATCTTGATGACATTGTCTTCCACGATTATCCTCCCAGCCTTAGAGCATAAACCAAAATTCCGCAAGTGCGCAGGAAAAGGCATGCGATGCTTTAACGCGTGGCTTTTCAAGCCCTAAGATTAATTTTGGGATATGCTCTTTATGCATAATCCAAAATTACATACTAACCTTCTAACCTTTTCTGCGCTTTATGCACTCTTCTAACCCGACGGAGTATCTTTTGCCGTATATATTGTGAACGCTATAATCGCTTTTCCCCAGGTCTTTTAATGCGACCCGATACCAGCGCTCCGCTTCATCGTATTCCTCATTTGAGAAATGATAGGCTGCAATGTACCCTTCACCAATAGCGGAAGCGGTCAAATATATCGAATCATTCGTTGCCCT
>JAISWZ010000455.1 GCA_031270945.1 Clostridiales bacterium
TTCCAGGTTTCTATGCGCATTTGTTGGCTGGCAAGGGAAGGGCTCTGGCCATGAAGGGATATGCCAAGGAAGCGTGGCCGATTCTAGCCGAAGCCGCAAAAGCGCAGGAGGCCTTGTTCGGAGGCTCACGAGAGGAAACCGCGAATACATGCGAGTTGTTGGCGAAGACGCTCTTATCTCTTGACAACTCAAAGGACGCAGAAGCGTTCGCTGGAAAAGCGGCAGCCCTTTATGAATCCGCTCTTGGAACCAGAAACGAGAAAACGGTTCAAGCCCGCGCTTTTCTTGGAGAACTACGCAACCGTAGCAAAGGTCGCGCTGGCAAAGCGTCTGCAGCGAAAGCCTTGCATGGCTCTGCCGATTTGGAGAAAAGAGTTTTATCTTCAATAAAGCTTATCATGTCTGGCGAGTGCTATCTGCTAGACGAGTCGAGGGCATTGGCGAAATCATTGGCTGCGTATATCCTGCATTATGGCAAGGATGGCGAGTATGGATACGCGGACTATGGAAGAGCAACGCTAAAAGCAAGAGACATTCTGGTGCGCGAGCTAGGCAAAGCGTCAGAGATCGTGGGCTTAATTAGCTACTGCCTGGGAATGCTTTGCTCTTTCAATGACGATCCTGACATGGCGGTTCTGTTGAGGTTGGCCATTTTTGAGTTTAAGGGGCATGATCAGTACAATCTCTATAATGCTGACGCCTTGCTGACCCTGGGTTCAACCGATTGCGCAAGTCATTCGGAAAGGCTTGAAAACTTGGCCAAAGCGAAAAAGGCATTTGAGGAAGCTGGATTTAAGCGAAAGATACCGCACGTGCTGTTCCATATGGCCGTAGTGCGGCTTTCCACTAATAATCCAGAAATGGCTCTGCCATTGACCAAGAAAGCATATTCAATGTTCCTGCTGGATGGCGACAAATATATGGCAGGCTCAGCGCTTGCATTGCATGGCGTGGGTTTGCGTGATCTGGACCGAGACAGGGAAAGCCTCTCTGCATCGAAAAAAGCGTTGTTAATGCTAGCTGAATTCGACGACAAGGAAATGATTGAAAATCTGAATGAACTTATAAAGGAACTGGAGGATCTGGAGGATCTGGGTTAGAGGCATGATTGGAGGAAAGCCAATGAAAGAAATAACAACCCTGCTTGATGCGGGGAAAAGTACGCTTGAGATAGGCGGGGCCGTTTATCAAATAGACCGAGTGGCGGCTTGCGGAGGGCTTTCGATTGTATATAAGGCGCACAGGCTGGGCTCAAATGAGGCGTCTGTTATTGTAAAGGAATACTGGCCACACCAAGCTGGGGCAAAACGCGCTTCAAACGGCAGCCTGGTTGTCCCGACGCAAGCTGACGCATGCTATCAGGCGCTGGTGTATCGCGAGTCAAATGCCGCCCAAGAGCTTCGCAGAGACACCAAGGACGGCTTCGCTAATGACTGGTTCCAGAAGTACAGCCAGCCCCTCAAAGCCAACGAAACTGTATACACTGTGATCGAGGCGATTTCAGGAGACATGCTGTCAGAGCTCATAGAAGGCAAGACCTATGGGCTGGCAGAGGCTTGCGAGCAGGTCTTGCGAGTGGCTGAGGCCTTGGCGCCCATACATCAGAAAGGCTACTTGCACCTGGACATAAAGCCTGAGAATGTGCATGTTTCTGACATGTCCGTGGATCGCAGGCGGGCGGCCAGGCTTATCGACTACAACACGGCTTGGAAGATCAGCGAGAGCCCTCCTGAGATCACAACAAGCTCAAAAGGGTATTCCGCGAATGAGTTAGCCTCAAGATCTCATCTGTCTTTCGCGACAGACATTTACTCCCTTGCGGCCATGCTTTTTCGTCTTTTGGCGGGCCACGTTCCATTAGGCAGAGATATCTCGACCCTGCGTTTCAAAACGTGGACCCCGGAGCGCTGCATGCCGTCCCTGGCTGGAATGAGCGAGGTGGTTGTAAACAGCGTCAGGCAATTCCTGGCTGACAACCTGTCAGTCCTTCCAAAGAACCGCTGCCAGACGCTGGATGAATTTCGCCAAGGCCTGGAGAATCTGATTGCTTTGGCCTCGAAGCCGACTCTTGCAAACTTCGCCAACTTCGAGCAACGATTCACGTTTGTAGGGCGCGAGAGCGAGCTTTCAGATATAGACTCGCTTCTTGACAAGTCAAACTGGCTGATCGTAAGCGGAGAGCGAGGGATCGGAAAGACAGAGCTTGTCCGAGCGTATGCCAACCGCCAATACGGGAAGCGCTTTGACACTGTTCAGCTCGTGTCGTTTGGCGAAAGCCTTATGGAAACCGCTCTTAGGCTGAAGATCCATGGCTTTGACTACAAGCGGTACCAGCTCGATTTCGGCCAAACCGCCCAGCGCAGAGCTTTCAGGGACATATTGGGCTTGCTGTCTGGCTTGGGCAAACGGACGCTGATAATCGTGGACGGCTATAACGCTCTGGATGATCCCGATTTCACGGCCTTTGTCTCCGGCGAGTGCCGAATCATCTTCACTTCAAACATAAATTTCAGCAAATCCTACGAACTTCAAGAGATTGAAAGCGATGACGCTCTTGTTGAGATCTTTGCGCTCGCCTATTATGGCGAAAGATCCGGACTGCCCGCAAACGCTTGGAGCGATCCTGAAAAAGCGGCAATCCTTGGGTTGATCAGCAGGGTCGAGCGCCATACGATGATGGTGGCGCTCATTGCGAAGACAATGAGGCAAGCCGGAAAGCGGCCAACGGAAATGCTTGAAATTATGAGGCGAAGCATCAAGACAGACATGCCCAAGGTTCTTCTGAACAAATTTGGCGTGTCTCCGTCGCAAAAAGAAAGAGACATCTACAGCCATGCCAGAGCCCTGTACAATATTGCAGAAGCGGCTTCCAATCCTGAATGCGCAAGCATCATGACCAATCTGTCAATACTGCCTCCGAGAGGGCTGGATCCAAACCGGTTTCGCGAATGGACGGGGCTTGCCGATTTGTCTGCAGTCGAGAACCTAAACCGTCTTGGCTGGGTTGACTTGACGCAAAACGCGGTAAAGCTCCATGCGATTGCTTCTGACGTGGCTTTTGTTGAGCTGAAGCCTGACAGCGTGAAATGCAGACAGCTTATCGAAGGGATGACGAGTTTTGCCGACTTTTGCGCGAGCCAAACATATGTCGAGCGAGGCGAGGCTATAGAAACCATGCGAGTGGCTTGCGAGAGAATAACAGATCCTTCTGAGGCTTTGGTCAAAATGCTTCGCTCCTACATAGTGGCGCTAAATGGCAATGGCCGTTACAGCCAGGCTGTGAAGGCAGGAGAGCTCTTGGAGTCAGTCAGTTACCAGGTCGATTTGCCTCAAGACTTGGACAATGTGCATTCAATGCTAGACAAGGCTGTATCCTATATAGGCGCAGGCCAAGCAGATTTTGCATTGGCATGGGTCAAGCGGGCTGATGAAATGCATCACTGGCTGGAGCATCAAATCCCCCTTGAGCTGGATCAAGGCAGAACGCGCATATGGCGACTGTACATTAAAATTTACACAACCGCCAATGAAGATGAAAAAGCTCTCGAATTCATAGAGCAAGCAGAACGAAGAATTTTCGAATGGGCAATGACCCATTATTACAAGGGTCTAATCGCGCTGAAAAGACTTAAGTTTATAGAGGCTCTCAAGCACTTTGAATTCTCGCTGGCGCAATGCGACATATTCGAAGACGAAATTCCAGAGCGGCACGAGACCTACGCTTGTTCATTGTCTGGCAAAGGAAAGGCGCTCGCTAACCTTGGACGCGCCAAGGAAGCGCTGCCGATCCTAACGGAAGCTGTCGCTAGGTGTGAAGCCTTGTTTGGAGACACGCGAGAGGAAACGGCGGAGGCTTACAATTCGATGGCAAGAGCGCACATTGTCTTAGGAAACGTCAACGACGCAGTTTCCAACGCAGAGAAGGCTTGCGCTATTTACGAGTCATCCATGGGATCTGAAAGTGTGTGGGCCGCAAGCGCATTCGCCTGTCTTGGAGGGTGCCATCATGAGAAAGGAGATCTCGCCGCCGCTCAAAAGTGCCTTGACAGGGCATTTTCAGCTATGAAGAGCCAGGTTGGCGATGACCATTTTTCATTAGCGGACATTCACACGCTACAAGGAATAGTTTGCCTCCAGGCAGAGGACACAAGCAAAGCGTTGGAACACTTGGAAAAGGCGCTGGAGATCAGGAAAAAGGCAAATCGCCTCGATGACTCCTTGTGCTGCAGCACATATATGTATTTAGCCACCGCTTGCTACGGTGACAGACAGATAGAAAATGGAGTGGAGCGCTTCAGGCAGTGTTTAGAACTGTCAGCAAAGCTGCTTATATCTGGCGATTGCGATCTACTTATTGTATCCAAGGCTCTCTCCACTTCCCTAGGATACTATCTTTATTTGGGTGGGGAGCGCGAAATCAGCAAAGATGCTTTTGATGCCGCGTTCTTGGCCAAGGATATCATTGTTCGCGAATTGGGGGAAACGTCTGAAGAAGCAGGCGATGCGTTTTATTGCTTGGGCAAAATTTATTTTCTTGAGGAAAACAGGGACGCGAAAGAAATGCTGGCAAAAGCTGTCACGGCGTATGAGGCAAACCCTAGCATCTTCATGCCAGACGCTTTGCTGACAATTGGGATAATCGATACAGAAGACGGCAATCCAAACGCTGTTGGCGAGTTAAACCGCGCGATATCGCTGATGAATGAAACAGAATTTCCCGAAAACCGGATGATCGCGCACGCGCTATTGCAATTAGGCATCAATGCCTACGACGAGGAAGAATTCGGCAAAGCGCTCGATTTGTATCAGAGAGCGGAATCGATATTTCAAACGCTTGGCTACGGTTTCGTCGCAGCCGGTTGTTTGGTGTGTATTGCCGAAGCGCAATACAACCTTGGGCAATGCCGAGAAGGCCTTGCAAGCGCAAAAAAGGCGTTGCTATACTTTAAAAGAACCAAGCCAAGAGATAAAGAGTCGATTGGCGACGTAAAGAAATTGATTTCTGAAATTAAGAAGTATGGCGCAAGGGGCGCAAGATAAAAGACTCCGAAATGGCAGTTTCTGATTGTGATTCTTTTGGAGCCTTCTGAAGTAGGCGTAAGTTTCAAAGCTCAAAACCAGCAGCCCGGATTTTTTTATTCCGGGCTGCCTTTCAAGCACCCGGCTGGCTGTCTCGTTTCCGATGCTTGTCGCAACCTCCAGAGCGAAGATGGCGAGTTCATATAGCATGTCAGTTCGAAAGTGCTGATACTCCAATCACAAAGAAGCAGCCAGGAATTTTGATTCCGGGTTGCTTCTTAATAATTTGACAACCGAATAAATATTTATGCTTGTAAGCCAAAGGACATCAAGACTTTTTTAAATCTCAAAATGAAAAAACCCCAGCTTCCGTGAACTGAAGAAAAGAACGTGTGTTTGCCTGCGGACTTGAGAAAGAACCCCGACGTTAGCCGGGGGATTTTCTTACGTTTAAGCGTATCCATTAAACAAGGCTGACAATGTCATAATTCTATTAATCATTTAAATGCTTAATGTCAAATTTTTGCCTCAATACTCCATGCGCCTGGTAGATTGTCATCCCATTTATATAAACATTATTGTACTCCTCAAGCATCAGCTTCAAGAATGTCACATCTTCTTCCTTTACATCTCCATTAATTAATCTTTTCCAGAACAAAGCCATCTCGTAATCCGGATCAAATCTTTTATAGCCAATATTTACAACATGAAATTTCAAAAATATATGATCTTTTATAACTTGAATTTCACTCAGCGGAAGCTTAGTGCTTTTTGATATAGCCTCTATATCGCTATCGTTATTCCTTGTTTCATCATAAAAATCATAAGTCTCTTCAACATGAGGATCGATACCCATCGCAAATTCAGTCTGCAAAAAAATCACCGCTTTCTCTTTTTTTCTTTTTCTATTCCTTTTCAAAGTTTTCTTTTCTTCTTCTGACTCCAACAGCTTTTCATACGATTCATCATCATACTCAACATCAGCCAATGTCAACTCGCCATCTTTATCTAATTCATTTACATATTTATTATAATTATGTACTAACGACGTTTCAGTATGTGCCTTGTTAAAATTTTTGCCGATTTGGCATCCAAACCACCTTAGTGCATATCCCAAAATTCCGTTAAGGCGCAGAAAAATTCCTGGCGAATGCTTCAACTAGTTTGCTCGGGCTTCTTCGAGCAAACACCCGGAATTTTTCAAGCCATGGAATTAATTTTGGGATATGCTCCATAATAGCCATCGCTGTCTTTTTCTGAAAATTTTATTATTTTTATCAGGTTATCCGCTTCGTCAATCACAATTTCACCTGGATACTCTTTCATTCCCTCAGGCAAGTAAGTGTAGTATTTCATTTCATTTTCGCTAGCCTTAAAAACAATGTCGTTCATATGGCGCTCCTTAACTTCTTAATAATCAGATTCACTTATCAATTCGATTCAACGTCAAGCATTCGCAATGGCTTTCAGTAAATAATAATCGCCATCAAAACATTCTGAAAACAACCCGCTAAATAACTTTAAATGTTAATTCCAAGCAACAGTCCACCTAAAAGGAAACATATCCGCATCAATGCAATCATCCAAAAAGTCTAAAGCCATATTTGCAAAATAGCCTTTGTCACCATTGCCCAATTTTAAGACCTTGGGCTCTTCTTCTCCAAAGATGTACTCAATTTCACCACATGGGCCAATGCCATCCGGATAGTAAAAATACACTACATGCTCATCCGTTAGCTCTTTCAAAACCATCCTGTTCATAAGCGCCCCCTCGACCTTTGCCACTACACTGTACCATACAATAGATTCGAACGCAAGTCTTTTGTCGCGGTTATTTTCCATCTTTAAAAACCCCAGCAGACGACACACTGCCAGGCGGCCCTGTAACCTCAATTCCGCCCTTTGAAAGCCCTTTCATCAATGCGCCTGACCACGCCATAAGTATAAGCCGCAAAGTGTTTCTGCCAAAATTTGCTTCCTGAGGGGTTGAAGGTTTCAAAGTCAACGCCGCAACGCACATAGCCTCGCTCTTTCAGCCAGCCAAGCGCAAAGGACAGCAGGCTTTGGGCTGCGCCTGTTCCTCTGGCTTCAGGAATCGCGTACGCGCCAGTGATGTTCATCACTGACTTGTCAAGGCTTGCGAAGCTCTCGCCTTCTTTCTCTATGCGCATGAACGCCAAAAAGCGGTTGTCCTTAAGCGCGACAAAGAAAGCGCAATCGCTCTCGTTTGCAAGAGTGTCCGCCTCTGGCGCGTGGGGGACAAGAAATATAGGGGACTTGCCAAGCTCTTTCTTTAACTGCTCGCTCATGTCTGACAAGGCTTCCGCGTCTTGCGGATCCTGCATGGACGCTTGGCGGCATTCGATTCCTTCATCAAGTGTCTCAAAAGGCGTTGCCAAGCGGATTGCGTCAACACACCGGCCCCCGAACCCATTAAAGAAAAAGGTCTTGAGCGTTTCAGAGTCATGGGCGTACAGAGTTGCGGAATGGCTTAAAACCCCGCATGATACAAGTCTTTCGGCAGCGGCTTGGTATAGCCTGCCATAGATCTCGCCCCTATTTTCCATAATAGCCCCATGCGCGTGAACAGGAGACCAGCAACCCTTGGTCAATCCGAAATGATTGGAAACAGGCTCGTTCCAGCAATAAAAGCCGACAAGGCGATCACAGTCAATAGCTGACACGCCTCGTCCGCTGAAGCCAGGCAGTTCTTTGATAGGGGGAAGCGCTTGGACGGCTTGGCGCTCTTCCTCATAAGCTTGTCTTGCTAGTTGAAGAGCTTGCGGAACATGGCTTTCATTAAAATCTGTAATAAGCATGTGAATCCTCCAGCATAAGACGGGCCGAGTAGGGCCCCTGCGGGGCCCGGCCCCGCAGGGGCGAAAGTTTTGGTTTTTTCTTGGACTTGAAGCATAAATCGTGGAGAAATGCGCATCATAATGAAAGCGTCCTAAGGGCGCAAGGCGCTTTAGGACGCACCAATCCGAAGGGGGCCTTATGATGAAACTAAGCGCTAGAAACCAGCTTAAAGGGAAAGTTGCGGCCATTGCTGAAGGGGCTGTCAACGGCATTGTAACGATAGACATTGGCGGAGGCAACAAGGTGTCAGCCAGCATAACCATGGCTTCGATAAAGGAGCTTGGGCTTGAGGTTGGCAAGGAGGCTTACGCGGTCATAAAGGCTTCAGCGGTCATGGTAGGCGTTGACGAGTAATCAAAACGGAGGCGAATATTCGCCCCCGCCATGATGCGGCCTTTATGCGTATTGCGTTTGCCCAATGTTCAAGTGGCAGGCTTTTTCCAAGCAATGTTCAAGTGGCAAGCTTTTACCAAGAAATATCCTAGTTTTTGCTCATGATCTTGTAAAGCTCCTGCTCGATGAAAGGCGACCACCATTTGAGGTAGCCCGCTTGAGACGGATGAATCGAGTCTACCATGTAAGTGTCGTACTCAGGGATCTTGACGCTCAGGTTTTTCCAAAGGTCGATCACATGGATCCCCCATTTGGCTTCAAGCTCATAAAGCGCCGCTATCATTTGGACGTACAGCGCGTTGTCGAACTCCGTGCCTGTATAGAAGGCCACAGGGCAAGCCCAAGTGCTCTGGGTGTAGCAGATCACGTACTCCATTGCGCCTATGATCGTCTGGGTATCGAAGTCATCAAGAGATGAAGACGCGCTGACGCTGCCTAGGGGCAACCCCTTTGTGGCGTCGTTGGTGGATAGCTGGCAGACGAGAAGGTCAAAATGGGCAGCAGGGTCAAGCTTCGCAAGCATGCGCGAAACGTAGGAGGACTTTCCGTTGTCCACGAGAGTGGTTCCTGAAACGGCTTCTTTGACAAAGGTGAAACCGTTTCTTTTGCTTAGGTAGTCAACAAAGGACACGATTTTGCTTCTAGCGCCCTCGGTGACGGATGAACCTAAGAAAGCGATGTTCTTTCCTTGAAGCGGGCTGGTTGCCAGCGGGGTCACTTTGCTCAGCGCGTATTCGCCGCCGTTTCCTTTATGCATGTAGCCGCGAAACCCCAACAGCAGGTATCCGCCAGTCAAGACGCCTAAGACCGCTACAGCGCCAACGCTGATCAAGGATGTTTTCAAGCCTTTTCCCATCGTTGCTCTAACCAAAACTGTCCCTCCTTGTGTGCGGGGCAGCGCCCCTGGTTTTACGGCTTGCCATGTTGGGGGAGAGCCCTTGAGGAGCAAGCCTGAAGTGAAAGTTGCACAAGCTTATGACCTGGATTGCGAGCTTGCATGTATATAATAACACAATAGGCGCTACTTTTAAATGGTGTCATATCGGCTAATTGGAGCAGTAAATGAGCTTTCGAAAGTTTTTTTCAGGCTTTATGCTAACGATCACGTATTTTCTTTTACATTTTCCATCGAATTCCAGCAAAAAAATTTGTTTTGAGTGTTGACATGGGAGAATTGTTCTGGTATCATACTTAAGCGTTGTTCAAGACGAACTGACGCTTGCGGTTCTCGGGACAGGCACTAGCCTCCGGCCGCTTGACAGGACTTTCGCTTCGGGCGCTTGGCTTTTCTGATTTTGACTAGCCTGGCAAATGCTTGCGGTTGTTTCGTCTGGCTTATGGCGGCAACTGTTTGGCCTGAGCAATCGCAATTAAAAAAAGAGCGCTTGAACCTTGAAAACTGAATGCAGACAGCAACAAAGGCCAAGCAAACAAGGGCAAAGGGTGGATGCCTTGGCGCCAGGAGCCGATGAAGGACGCAATAAGCTGCGATAAGCTGCGGTTAGACGCTAAATAGTCACTTGACCCGCAGATTTCC
>JAISWZ010000472.1 GCA_031270945.1 Clostridiales bacterium
TTCTTGTAGGCCCTCGACCAAGGAGCTTCATTTACGGGCAAAGCCATGAATTTTTCGGGTGCTAGGTCGATATAGCCTCGAAGTACTTTATCTATGCAGTATATCTGCATCTCGTCAAGTGCGTTGCTGTCATATTCATCCAGAAAATTAAAGGAGAAATAATCATAATCAGATAGCGCTTCGTGAAGAACCGGAGATATCGGACCTAGTGGCAAAACGTAAAAATCTTCATAAAATATAGGCACTTCATACCATGCAAGTGACCATGCCTGCGAGTAGTAGCAAAGATATTCTATGCGCAATGGAGATAAGTGGCCAAATTTATGAATGATATATTTCGCTACATCAATAATACTAGCCAAAAAAAATCACCTACTACTTTGATTTTTGAGCATCTTCCAAATTCCCTATATAGGTGCAAAAAAGTCTTGCAAAGGCTTTAACGCGAATTTTACGAATCCGTAAAAGGAAAGAACGCTCTAAACTGTGTTACTACCTTACATGGCGTCGTCAGATGATACAAGCGCGTATACGGAGAAAACGTTCAGTTCGACAACGGTTGCTTGCTATGATAGTAACACAGTACATTGAGCGTTGTAAGGAATATGCCCTGCCCGCGCTCGCGAGCGAAAATAACGGACTTTTCGCTTAAGTGATGGATAAACGGCGAGAACAAGTGCTGCGGTTTAGTCGAATGCTATTATCACGGTGGAATCAAACGTTAATAAATATCTAGGTATGCCTTTTTGTTACTGGGTATACTTCATGACGAGGGTCATACCAAATAACAGAAAAAGTTCCGTCGTTGCGTATTATACCCCAAAGTCTCTCTTTGCTTGTCAAATACAAAGAAAAAAGTTTATCTTTAAAATCTACATCCTCTTTCAATGTTTTCAATTCAGAAATTCTTTTTCTGGCTTCAGCACATAGTTGATCAACAAAGATATAATGACTACGAGTATTGCCTACGCCCAGTCTGCTACACATATCACCCAAAGTTTGAAATTCGTATGATTGTAATCTTCTCAAAAGGACTGAGGGTGTTTTGAGATTTTTGAAGCTCCACTTGTCGTGTTCGAAATCGAAATTCTCAAATGACCACTTAGGGGAAATGTTCCAAAAGCTTTCTTGTTGCATTTCGTTGATTAAGATACCATCATTGCCAGCCCCCTTCGCTTGGCTTACCTCCATCCCTTCCCCTTCCCCTTGCTCTTTACCGTGATTCTGCATCATTATTATCTTCGTCCTTCGCATATGATACTTTATAGTATGAGTTTGTCACAACAACCACCGGATAAATAAACGAAAACGGCTTGAATATAATTCGCCCTCCACATTAGCCTTCAGCAATTTTATTTGATGAATTTCTTAACGCAGAATCATAATATACTTGATAATATTCTTTCATGCTCTCTTTTGAAATGACATTTCTGCATTCTGCACCAAATTTCAAATTCCCCCGCGCTTCAAGCCACGGCGATTCCTGATGCACCAGATGCGTAATTTGATACGGAGCGTATTTTTCGCCATAATATTTTATGATAAAGTCTATGTTCTTACATTCGACTTCACTGTACACATGTGCGTCATAATCTCCAAGAACTCCATCCTTTAAGACGAATACGCCTTTATGAAGCTTCAAAAGATTGTCGCAAACTGGACCACAGGCAAATGCCATGAAGTCCTCGATGAACAGCGGAGCGTCAGTCCATACAAGGGTCCAACTTTGAGAGTAATAGCATAACTTATGCAACTTCATTGTTGTTATTTCACCCATATTATGAATTATATATTTTGCGACATCAACAATGCTAACCATGGTTATCCTCCTTGTATCAGTCTTTTCGCCGCAATGTCACCGACCCTCCTAGAAGCGCGGTTTTAAAAACTGACTGCACCTAAGCCATTATATCCTAACGGGAGCGTTATTGCTATAGCCTAACTAAGGAAATGATTCTGCAGTTAGAATTCCATCATGGCCCTAAAACCAAAGCTTCGACTAAAGGCTGATGTGGCGGACAAACCTCGGCATAACCAATTACATGATTCTGCAGTAAGAACTCCACGAATGCCCAAAAACCAAGGCTTTGACTAAATGCTGCTGTGGTAAACAAACCTTGCGTTTAAGCCATTTGCGTTAGTTTGTCCGGTGGTTGTTGCGGCAGAATCATTACATTTATTTGTCTGGTGGTTGTTACGACCTGCATGAAATGAAACGCTTTCGCTCCGTTAATTCCTTTTCGTAAGATTCCGGTGCGACAACGACAGACTAAGAGCATATCCCAAAATTAATCTTAGGGCTTGGAAAAGTCCGTATTGATGAAGCCGGAATCAAAGTTCAACCATTATCCTGGCCTAACCATGGCATGTGTGAACCAGAAATAAAAGCGCTTTTACCTTGGCGCTGTTTGCCGCTTGTTTTTTCTTGCGCTCACGTTACAAGATCATTATATATAAGGTCAAATCGTTTGTCAACAGCCAGCGCCATATATCGATTGATTTCTTTTAAATATCTTGATTTCCGACGAGACAACAAAAGGTATCTGCTTAACAATAATTCGATCAATAATAATTGTTTTTATAATTAAGATTATTAGTTCGAATGCTTAACATATAGAATGTTTGTTAAATTGATACGAACTAATAATAATAGTAGCTCAGTCACCAGCTATACTTTATTGCTAATTATTTTTAAAGCTTAAATATCAACGTTTATTTGTTTTCCATAATTGACCTGATTGCCCATTCAAAAAAACATCAAATCGAACATTTGGCCTATCTCAGACGTTCCAGAGTATATTTATGGAGCTTTACTGATAGGGAATGCCCTTATCATTACCCGCCTCAGAACCCAGTCGGGCCGCTCTCAATCATATCGAGCATCAGCATAAAAAGCGTTGACAGCGGATGGTCTTGATTTTTCGGCAAGAAAAATGACTTATTCGACTAAATTGCCTGCGAATTTGATAATTCTTGATATAATTCTTTATATAACAAGACAATCCCTTGACATTTGTCGCGCAATTTGATTAACCTGTACAGAGGGGCAATGAAAGCATTTTTATATGCACGGGCGATATTTTACTCTCCGTTGCGACTGGAATGTTTTAGAACCAAAGATGCTAAGACTTGCAAAGAAATATTGGTAATATCTAGAAATTTGGATGTGTGCTTAGAATGGGAGAGGTCAATGATGAAAGAGAAGCATTTTGCCAGAATGCCAGGATTGCTAGCTTCGATAGCATGCGAGACAGCCATGCTGTTGATCCTTTATGTGCCCTCGCCAGTTGGGGTAGGTCTTCGAGCGCGATTACGGAATCTACGATTACTACACCTTTCAAACATATCCAGTTCTTGCGTCAAAGGCCATGAATGTCGTCTGGAACAGAATTTTGGGCCAAGACGAAAATATCTTTAACGTATTCTTTCTGGCTTTCATCTATATCGCCATGACCGCTGTCGGCATTACTTCTTGTAATTGATAAGTTCGTGCATAATCTTCATGCGGATGGTGTTTTCAGCGTGATTAACGCTTATCACAACGATGATTATAATTCTAAGGGAGCGTAGCTTATTTTCAATATTGAAAACTTGCATTTTGATTAGCTAATGCAACGGACTATGATGTCCTATAAAATCAATTGTGCATTATGCTGTGATAACCCAAGTTTGCATAGCGTAATCGCGGAGAATTTCAGTCTGATCGATTTCAAAGTTCACAATTGATCAACATTTGATAGCTTTTTCTGCGATTGAAAAGACTAAATAATCGCCTGTCACAATATGTATGCAAGTTTTGACTTTCAATACCCATAACTTGGTTTTATCTTAATCAAAGTGCATTGCGAAAAGATGAGCTCATATTCATGGAGCTCAAAGATGGCAAGGGCAGCGAGATTTACTCCGTCGCCAACTTTGAGCTATCCGAAAGGGACGAGTTCTATGAATGCGACAAAAACTATTTGCGCGGACTGTACGGAGCCATTAAAGACGTTGAATTAGAGACGATATTTTGTGATTTGGCCAAGGAATACAATTTTCGCTCACTTGCATAATCCAAGTGATCTCGACCGTAATTTGCCACGGGTTCTTTTCCAGCGCCGTACTGGAACATTAACACGATTGGTTTCCCCAACGAGTTTTTTTATTTCCTCAATGAGTTTATTAGTTTCCTCAATGAGTTTGTTGCGCTCCTCAATGAGTTTGTTTTTTTCCTCATCGATATCGTCGAAAGACTCAGACACGCTGGCAACCTGGTCATATGCCATCTTCCAATGGCTATTCTCTTCTTCAGAGTGGATTCCTAATTCGTTTTCGAGTTCCTCTCTCACCTCTCTTGGCACTAATTGCCCAGCGTAATAATCCAGCATAGTTTCTTTGGCAATTAAAGTATTGTCTTTCTTGCAGACTCTCAACCAAGGATCTTCTTTTAGTGGCATTGCTAAAAAATGGTCTGGCGGTATGATGCTAAGGTCTCTAAGTACAGTGCCTATGCACTTTTTCTGCTTCTCGTCAAGTGCGTTCTCGTCATAGTCATCCAAAAAGTAATCGAAAGAAAGAGCATAATCAGATATCGCTTCATGAAGAACTGGACTTATTGGGCCTTGAGGCCATGCGTAAAAATCTTCATCAAATATAGGCACTTCAAACCAAGCGAGTGACCATGCTTGCGAGTAGTAGCAAAGATATTCCAGATGCAAAGGATCTATATTGCCATATATATCAATAATATATTTCGCGACATCGATTATGCCTGGATCATTGTCTTTAGGTGCGCCAACGCCTGGATCATTGTCTTTAGGTGCGTCAACGCCTGGATCATTGTCTGCAGGTGCGCCATCGTTTACATCATCATCATCATCATCATCATCATCATCATTATTATCATTATCATCATTATTCGCATTTAACATTCCATAATATTCCTTCAAGCTCTCTTTTGAAATGACATTTCTGCATTCGGCACCAAATTTCAAGTATTTCCGCATTGCAAGCCACGGTAAGTCTTGATGAACAAGTTGCGTAAGTTGAAATGGAGAGTATTTTTTGCCATAACTTTCTATGATAA
>JAISWZ010000511.1 GCA_031270945.1 Clostridiales bacterium
GCAAACCTTATGCTCTAAGCCATTTGTGTTTTATTGGACGATGGGTGCAACGGCAGAATCCTAGAGCATATCCCAAAGTTCCGAAATGGCACCGGAAAAATCCTGGCGAATGCTTCAACTAGTTTGCTCGGGCTTTGCGAGCAAACACCCGGATTTTTCCGGTGCCTCTGATATGATTTTGGGATATGCACTTATTTCATCACCAAGAGAAGGAAGATGATTATCGAGACTGATACCACTCCGGCAATTATTGACAATATGATTACCAGCGTGGTTGTGTTTCCTTTATCTTTTTTGTTTTTTGCGGTGTCGATCACTGGCGCAGACGGTTTGATTATCCTATAGTTGGGCGTGACTTTGTTCGCTGACGCTGCGCTTGGCCCTGGCTGAACAATTGCTTGCGCGGCTGGCGCTGACTCAAAGCTTTGAGCTCTTTGCCCAACTTGAGAGGGCTGAACAGTTTGCGGCCTTTGCCCAGCTGGAGAAGGCTGAACGGTGGCAGACCGTGGTGTTGCGCCACCTGCTGGACGAGGATTGACGTAAGAAGGCTCTCTCGCTATGCTTCCCGATCCTATTGAGCCATTGGTTGAGATAGGCCTTGACGCTTGCCCTTGCGAAGAAGCGCTATATGGATCAGGTTTAGGCCTTGGCGCTTGCCCTTGCGAAGAAGCGCTATATGGATCAGGATTTGGCCTTGGCGCTTGCCGCTGTGAAGAAGCGCTATATGGATCAGGATTTGGCCTTGGCGCTTGCCGCTGTGAAGAAGCGCTATATGGATCAGGATTTGGCCTTGACGCTTGGCCCTGAGAAGAAGAGCTATATGGGTCAGGCTTTGGCCTAGGCGCTTGGCTCTGCGAAGAAGAGCTATATGGGTCAGGTTTAGGCCTTGGCGCTTGCCGCTGCGAAGAAGAGCTGGATGGGTCAGTTGTCGACCGTGGCTTTTGCGATTGCTGCGAGCCAGAAGTGCCAAAGCTAAAAGGGTCAATTATCGGGCTTTTGCCAGTGCCGCTTCGAGATGCTGCTGCTTTGACGGCTTCTAGGGCAAGCCTCATTTCAGTCGCGTCAGCAAAACGATCTTTTCTATCAAAAGCGCAGGCTTTGAGAATGATATCCGACAGCTCGGATGACGCGAATGCGGGAGGAGGAATCGCCTCTTCCCCTTTCATGCGTCTCGCGAGCGCAATTTCGCGCGCTTCTATTGTCAGCTTGTCGAAAGTGGGCAGAAAAGGCGTTCTGTTGTTATTAAGCAACCTGTACATAACAAGGCCAAGCGAGTATGTATCGACGGTAGGTCCATAATCTTTCGAAGCGTAGATCTCAGGTGCCATATAGGAATATGTGCCTTTCTTGGAAAGGCCGGAAGAAGTTTTCTCAAGCTCCCTAGCGATTCCAAAGTCGCTCAATTTGTAGACTCCCTGGGAAGAAACAAGGATGTTGTCAGGCTTGATGTCCCTGTGTATGACGTGCTCGATTGCCAAGTCCTCTAAAGCTTTGCAGATGTCTATTCCTATCGTGACAACATCTGCCTGGGATACGGATTTCTTGAAGTGCTTATCGAGGGAAGTCAAAAGCTCCATGCGCATGAGGATGTAGAATCCAGGCGAGTTTGCCTTTTCAATTAATTCATCATCCTCATAGCTGACGATATTGGGCTTTCCTCTGAAATGCTTGATAAGGTTGATTTCTTTGTAGACGTTCTCTACAAGTGAGTCAATGTATTGGTGAAGTGAATTATCATCCAAGCCCTCAGATTTGAGTTGGGTTATTTCAGCGTTGTTTTGCGGGACTGAAATGATCTTTAGCGCGAAGCATTGCTTGGTGCGATCTCCTTTTCGCATGATCTTGTATACTCTGCCAAAAGAGCCCTCTCCGAGCGCTTCAATTTCTTGCCAACGCCCCTGGTCGTATTGGTCTATCAAGGACAAGCGCGTCACCCCTTCTAACGACAGGAAAAACATGTCATTTTAGACAAAGCATTTTGAAATGCATTTGACATGCATATCCGCTTTGCGTTTTTAAGTCTATTATAGCACATATCTTAGCAAATTGCTAGCAAGTGCGTATCTAAATTTTCTGAAAAGATGAGGGAAAAGTTCAAAGGATGCTCTAAGCAATACGGATCCTGTTTGTTGGAGATTGGGCCCATGCGAAATCAAGTGTTTTAATGTACAAATTGATAGGCCCCCAGGCAAAGGAAAACGGCTTGGCAAAGTGCGCCAAGCCGTTCTCTTGAGATTAGGTTTTATGAGTAACTTGCAGTGCCGCTGAAAGTGTCTATCGGATTCAGCGTGACTTCGCCTGACTGGCTTATCTCTATCCGCACAACGTTCCAATAAATGCCTGCGTTGCCTGGACGGATGTTGTAGGTGGCGGAAGCGGTCTCTGCAGCGCCCAAGTATACTTTGATTGTGGCGCTGGAGTTGGACATGGCTGAAGATGACTGCGAGCTGCGATTAGAGTAGTCATGCACATAGTAGTAATAGGTGCCTGGCGTCAGGACTCTTATCGTTGTAACCTCTGGCCCGTATGATGTTACGTCATCGTAGTCCAGATCAGCGGCGTAGAGAGGAGACGTTGAAGTTCCGGTATTGTAGTAATTGCGAGCTGAATAATATACATGGAAGCGAGACGAGCCGGTGACGCTTGGGCCTACAAGGTGAGAGTCCAGATCCCTGGGAGTTTCGCCCCAAGTAAGGATAATGCGGACGCTGTCCTTCTCCTTGATGCCAACCTCGTCAAAAGCGTCCTCGATAGCGTCGATCTGTTCTGTGGTGAAGCTCAGAAGATCGGCCGCGCACACGACTGCGCCGCGAGCTTCAAGGAATGTGGAGTTGCTGGCCAAGCGGTACATAGTCTTGTAGAAAACCTTGGCCCACTGCTCATTTGTGACAGACGCGGTTCTGCTGTCATTTATCATGAGGTAGGCGGCGCGGTTGAAGATTCCGCTGTAAACATGGACGCCTTCATGATCTCTTGCAAACTGCCCATTCAAGATCGCTTCGTATTGCTCGGATCCGATGTCATCGTAGTGATCTGCCTGGCCGAAGCTCTCTGGGTTCTGCAGATTTCTGACCGCTGCGCCAGAGTCTTCTCCTATCTGGCTGATGTCAGCTTTGTTCTCGATCAGCGCACCCATGATGTCGGCAAGCGACTCGTTGAGAGCTCCAGATTCGCCATAGTACTCAAGGGTCTGGTTGCGACCGTCTCCAACGATGTTGTTGATTACGGCATGGGTGTATTCATGCCCGACGATATCCAAAGCCCTGGCTTGCTTGTTTCCAAAGAGGAACTGCTGCAATGATGGCGTCCAGCAGGAGGTGTCATATTCTCCGCCTTGGAGTGTGCCATTGGAGTCAATGTCCATTGTGGACTTGACTGCGGAGCCAATCCCGTCAAAGGAATCAAGATGAAGCACGTTTCTGTAGAAGTCAAAGGCTTCTGCCATGTTGGCGTGAAGGGACACATTTGCTGGCGCCCAATCAGCGCCGGTCTTTGTTATGATTGTGCCAGGATAGAACGACTGCACTCTGTTGAAGCCGAATGTAGCTGGCTTGTAAGTGGCGATATTGCGGGTTTCATCGTATAGGCGATTGTCATCGGTAAAAGTTATCAACCGTGTTCGCCCAAGCGCGTCTGCAGCGTTTGCTGTTGCGCCTTCCACCTGGGACAAAACCCGTATGATAGAGCCTGCGTTGGAACCATTGGCGTAGACATAGACTGCCCTGGAGATGATAGGCAGGTACGGGAAGTCCAAGGGATTGTCAAATTCTGGTACAACATTGATGATAATCTCATAAGCCAAAGCCGGGGCTTTATCTTTGTCATACGCATAGACAACAAGGCTTGAGCTTGTGGTCAAGGCTGTCTCGAACGACGCCAGAAGGGCGGATTCGCTGGTTGCGTCAAGACCGAGATTAGCTATGGTGTCCTGCAAAAAGGCTGTGACGATTGCTGACGATTCCAGGTCTTCAATAGCTGCGGCAAGCGCGGCGCCGCTGGCAATAGTGGCTGTCACGTTAACGCTGCTGTAGTCTGACCTGTAGGCGTTTGTAAGGCCCTCAACAGTTCCGTCAGGATTGGCTGAAAGAACTATTTGGCTGCCGATTACACGAAGCCCTGAAACAGTAGGAGAATAGCGGAAGTAGACTGACTCGTCATCGCTCAGCCCATCTGTCTGCTTTTCAATGTCATTTGCTAAAATGGTGCCGGTAATTCCAAAAAGGCTTTTCGCTGACGTCAGGATCTCAGCGGCTTCAGCTTCGGTTGTCGCGGTCTTGTTGGTAAATGGCCCATTGATCGAGGTAACCGTGCCGTTCTCGCTGTAGATGACATCAATGACACCAGTTGATTCAAGAATGGTGATGTCGCCAAGATCAATGATGTTGTCATTAAGGTTGTCAATTGGCGTCGGGGTTGGAGAGCCGTCTGCCGGGGGTTCATCATCGTCTTTTGAATCAGTTGAGCCAGATCCAGATGGCTGGCCGGGCGCGTAATAGCTAGGGGCATAGTTTGCGGCGCTTGCGCTGATGGCAGTTGTTCCTGGCTGCACCAGACCGTTTAAGCTCGTTACTGCGCCAGCTGAGGCGTCTACAGTGATCCTGGTTGATGCGGTGAGAATTCTGACGCCTTTTTTGGCAGACGCCAGCACTTTGGCATATCTAATAAAGCCGTTTCCGCTTACGGTTACATCGTTGGCGGAGATGGTAAGAAGCTCTGTAATGCTCCCGCTTATCGTGGTAAGAATCGAGTTCGCGCCTGTCATCTCGATCTCTTTCACGGTTGCCGTGTTCAAAGTGACTTCAGCGCGTTCAAGGATTATGAGCTTTTCAGCCTTGCCTGACAAGATTACTTTAGTGCCGTAAGCGACAGTGACAGTGCCGAAATTTCCGCTCAGGCGGATAGGCGCTCCAAAGGGCTTGTTGGCATAGGTAGAGGGAACGGTTTTTCCGGAAACCTTGATGCTGTTGGATCCGCCTCCAAAAGCGACTAGCGATCCGCTTATTTCAACGTTTTCCAGTATAGCTTCGCCGTCTCCGACTCCCTGGCCTATTATCAAGTCGCCAAGAACCTTGGTGTCCTTGATTGATACGCCGGGTTTTCTAATAATTAGTGATTTTTCAAAGGTCTTTCCAGTGATAGACTTGTCTGCTATCTCACTGGTTGTGCTGTCAAGCAACTGCAGCGCTTCAGCCCGGGTATAGTAGCCAGTTGGATCGAATCGGTTTGATCCCTTGCCAACTATGTAGCCCAGCTCTTGGAAAGCTTTGATGTAAGGCTTGTACTCAGCGGCTATGGCGGAGTTGTCTGCGAATTTTGTTTCTCCAGACACTGGAGCGACTCCGTAAGCCAAGGCTATGAGCTTGACCGCCTTTTCGCGAGTAACTATGGCGCTGGCGTCCACTTTTTCAGCCTTCTCGATGACTCCTGCGGCTATCGCCTTTTCGACGTAGATATCCGCCCATGACGGCGTGGTGACTGTCGCGACCCTCTCAACATACCCAAAGGTCTTTGTAAGGATAGTCGCCAGCTCGCCAAGAGTGATGCCTTTTTCAGGCAGGAAGCTTCCGCTTCCGTCTCCGACTAGCACTCCGTAGCCATCGCCTGACCATTTGCTGATCACGCTGTTGGCCCAGTGGCTTGATGGCACGTCAGCATAGCTGGTTGCCGCCATCGCGGACACGGCTGATCCAATGACCAGCGCGAGAGCGATGAACAGGGAAGCCAGTTTTTTCGTCAGTTTCATGTTGTGCCTCCTTCTCGATACGAGAAAATCATAATTTGTGAGCGTCGTGCAAAAGGCTTATAATCAAGATTTTTAGGCAAGCTGTCAAATTGCTCTTAATTGATGCTTGATTTATAGGCTTTTGTAGTAGGCTCATGCTTTAGGTCCCCGGAAATGGCTTGTTTTCGGCATTTTACCCTGGAACTAAAGTAATGGGCATCCCCAAAATTATTATTAGGCTCTGGAAAAGAGTGTCGCAAAAGCGTTGCGAAGGCTTAAACGAAGGCTTTCCAAACCGAAACATGTTTTTGGGATATGACCTAAGAGCATATCCCAAAATTATATCCGAGGCAGCGGAAAAATCCGGATGTTTGCTCGCAAAAGCCCGAGCAAACTAGTTGAAGCGTTCGCCAGGATTTTTCCGCTGCCATTTCGGAAT
>JAISWZ010000515.1 GCA_031270945.1 Clostridiales bacterium
AACAAAATATGTCATGCAAGCGAAGTATGGGATCCATCTCCATTTAGAGATGTCATACCAAACGCTCCCGATAAACCGACTGCAAGTTATATCAAAGAGTTGCTGCTAGAGGTTGTGGAGTTTTTGGAGCAGCCGGTTTGATCGTTGCCCTGGGCTTGCGCCCCAATTGGCTTCTGAGTGCATATCCAAAACCCATAAATTTTATATTCACACGCTAAAAAGCCTTCGATTCCAATGCAGGAATCGAAGGCTTTTTTATTAAGTTTGGCTTCCTCTAGTGGATTGTTATTTGGCATTTGACACTTAGGGTTTGATGCAACCTAGGAATATTTGATAAATAATGGCTTGAAATCAGGCTTTTCGTAATCTAACTTCTAATCGCTTTTTAAGTTCGAGTGTCAAATATCATCGTACAATCCCCTAGCCTTCAATCTTTGGCAACCTTAAATCTGGCCGTGTCATCTCGCCATCATTCACTTCCGTTAATGCAGCCAGCGTATGCTTTATTGAATGCTTGACGCCAGTTGCATTGTTATTGTCAGCCAACTTGCCCAATTGCCTGTTTCCGGTAAACCAGTTGTAAGAGGCCTGGCTTTTTTTAGGATCATTTTTCCCGTCGTCACCTAGCGGATAGCTGACATACAGCCCATCTGTTGTGTGTATGTTGAACATTCTAAGCAAGTCAAACATGTAAACCGGTATTGCCACCGCTTTTCTTTCCGGCTCTATCGCAATGTCGGCTACTTTAAATTGAGACAAGCTCATGTTCTTGTTTGCATTCTTTTTATTTTTCTTCGCTTTTGGCGCAGCGTCTGCTTTATCGGCCATATTTATTTTCTCGGCTATATCTTCTACCTTGCAAAACGGCCCAAACAACTGCTTAAACTTATCTGCTGTTTCCTTGTCCGCCCTTTGGTTAAAGGGATAGCTTTGGGCTAAAAGCTCTAATTCTTCCTCTTTCCAATAAAACCTATTATCCATGACTGGAAGTGTCAAATCCATGGTTTCGTTGCCATACACTTGATTGCTATATTTCACGCCACTATCGCTAACGGAAACCGTACGTATCGTAACGCTTTCAGCGATTATTTTTACGCTTCCCAATCCCAGGGGTTTGCCGTGCCCGATTTTATGGCACAGTATTGCCTTGTCCATTTTATCTTTGTCTGGATTTTCGCCTAAGGTCAGAACCCAAAGCAATTGGTTTAGCTGCAGAGCCGTTATGTCTTCAAAGTATATGTCAAACTCAAAATCCTGGCCTGGCTTGATCAATTCCATGGTTGAGTTTTGGTTGCTTTCTACGTCTTTGCTCGTATATAGGCTTTCATCTTTGTTCACGGCCAAATTGTGATGGTAAAACTTCCTTCCGTTAAGAACAGGCGCTTCTATTAGCCTGATAGGAATTGTCTCTGAAGTTGTTACAGTTTTGCCGACCACGCCTATCTGGGCAGGCGTCTCAGTCGTAACCGTTTCGCCACCTTTTATCGTTGTGACAGTTGTGCCTCTGGCTGTGGTTTCGACTGTTACTTTCCTGGTTTCATACCCTGTCGTTTTGTAGTCATACGTCCATGTTGTAGCGCCCTGGGGGCGCTTGGTATACATCTCTACTGCCTCTGGCTTTGGCCCAGACAAAACGCGCAGCCTTTTGAATCCTAACGACTGCTCTGATTTCTCCCTGAACGCATCCGTAAACCTTAGGGATCCGCCCAACGCTTTCTGATCCTTGTCTCCGCCTATGCGGCCAAACAGCTCGCATGCCGGGCAAAGCGCATACTCGCTTTCATTGTAGACGCAGTTCTTCGTGCTATGATCGCCAAGCAAAGTCTCAAGTCGGTTGTCAAAGACTGTCCTGGATATGCATGCAGGTGACAGGTAAACAAATGTTTCATTTTGGCTGTTTATTGCTGTTTCGTACCAAACCGGCATAAACCTGCCATCCATCGCCAGTTCATAAGAAACCCTTTCGTATTGGGTCTTGCTTTTGGGCCTGTAGTCATCTTCCTCATAGATCTTGATAAGTTCCCTGAATCCAATGACTGCTTGGTCGATGTTGACGCACTCAACAAGCTCCTCAGGATCCGAAAGAGTAAATATGCTGTTATGATGCTTTTCTTGTGAGCTATGCTGCGGCCTCTCGGGTAGGCATTCCCATAACAGCAAATAGCCATCCTTCTTTGATTCGCCAGATTTCAAGGTATCGTCAGACTCAACCACCCGACTTACGACTCGCGTCTGCAGCGTGTAGTCTTTTGATGTCTCAAAATTGGCGCCTGGCACGAAGCTTATCTCGCTTCCGGTCACATACTTCTTGCCTCTAACACTGGGCGAAGCTATTTCCCATTTCTCAACGCCATAGCGCTTTATTTCGTAATATTGCCCCATCTCTTTCCTGCTGTATTCGGTATCAGTAGGCACCTCGTTGTTTATCATAAATTTCTGAGCTTTATAGAGTTCCCATTCCTGCGTTTTTTCATTGTACTTTATAAGTCCCGGCATTCTCGGAAACGAATGCCTGGCTGACAAAATGTTCGTGTTGACCACTGACAGGCATGAGTTTGTCACGGTTTCATAGACTGACCGTATCATGCCTCGCAACTCGCTGCCAGTGATAACAGGCATCCCGCCTATCTTGAAAATCAAATACTTGAAATGCCCTGATTCAGGCTTAACCTCAACCTTGGTTTCCTCGTCTGGTATCGCCAAAGGCGTGACAGTTCTTAGCCTGCAGTGTATGGCGCCAGTTATGTTCTCTTCTCCGACCTCTGGAGGCTTCTCTAAATTTGTCCTGGGAACCGGCCCGCCTAGGGCCACGAAGTTATAGGGATTAACGAATTTCTGCCCGTTGCTCGATTCTCTCCAATTCTGCATTTATCACTCCTCCATTTCGAACCCCGCCAGCCTGTAGTCCTTTATTTGCAGATTTCCGCAACCGTCATAGGCTAAATAATTGATGATCTTTATCTTTGCCGGCCATCTTCCTGAGCGTATCGGCAATGTGTACACAGCGCCAGTGGTAGAAGCGTACGCTGTATTTACCCCATCCTGGCAAGGTTCCGGGGCGCGGGTATGGTCTATGTCCAAATAATGGGTTTCCCTGTAAATGTCGGCTTCGCTATCCAAGCCCTTTTCGTCAGCCAGCCTCCATTTGAAATCTTTGTAAATCCCCATGCGCAAAGCTCTCAGCTCCACGTTTTCATTAAAGGCGCGAAGTTCAAGCAAGTGAGGGATGTCCTTTAGCTCCGGAAAAAACTTTTTGTCCCAGACTATGCCGCTTGCAACTTTGTAAGTATAGAATGCCACATAGAGCTTTTCTGAGTTGTCGCTGAAATGGCTAAGAATGCCTTCAAATCCTTCGTTTGTCTGCGTCCCCTTTTTGACTTTTGTAGGCATCACAGAGCTGAGCTCCTTCGTTTCACGCTTGCGTTTCCACGGATTGAACAGACTCATTTACCAGCCCCTCCAGCTTCTCAAGCGTATATTTTTCTTCCCCAATGCTTATCTCCTGATCCTCCTGAAGTTCAAACAAGCCTCGGCCAACCGATGTCAGCCCTCCAACCGCCAGGTATCCTCTGCATAAATCCAGGATGCAAGCGTACATCAGCTTTTTGACGATGCCCAGATCCCTTGGCATTACTATCGTTAGAGTCGTGATCCCCATGTAATACGCCTTTTCTGTATACAGCGCTCCATGTTTTGTGGAACCAGAAAACCTGTCTATGGAGTTGCGGGTTATTTCTTTGCTTACTCCGTTGGCCAAAATCGTTTCCGAGAAGCTGATCCTGGATTTTTGGGCATCGCTCGTCTGGAGTGTCACGTATCCAAACAAATCGTCTACATATTCTCTGCCATAACCACTGTGTTTCAGCATGTTAACCATTCGGCCACTGAACGCTCCGCCCCAGCTTGTGCCTGGAATTACGGGCCTATTGTCGCTCAGAGCGAGCTGCTTGTAGTCAGGCATGTGTTCTTCTTTATTCTCTTCTGGCCCAGCTTCTGTGCTGTATTCACGAATTGATATTCCTCCTCGCAGCTTTAGAGGAATAGTAATTATCTCAACGCTGTCATCCTTGAATGGCTCTGGAGTTTCGATGTTCATTTTCCAGCTATTTTCATCGAACATGTTAAAGTCAAGCCATTTATTCAGCGTTTTTGCAGATGACAGGTCAAAGCTCCTCTTTTGGTATCCGACTGATATCTGGCCGTAGCCCCTCGTAGACTTATGCCCCAGCCTAGCGGCGCCGCTATTGACCGCCGGAAGCAGATATCCCTCAATCAAGCGCTCTGCGGCGACTTGAAAACTGTCGTCATGGTTTTTGTCTATCTCGATAAAAGCGACAAACACAAGCCCGGTCTCAGCGATCTCAAAATCGAACTTCATGTTGTGGATCGCTGTCTTGTGCTCATCTAAAGCGACGCTGTCGCGTATGCTGATCTTTTCTTTCGAAAAGTTGACGCACTTGCCGTCATAAACCAGAATCGGGCTTTGCACTGATCTTTCTGGCGTTATCTCTCCGAAAAACTTCTTCTTGTCATCCTCGTTGCCAACCAGCGCTCGAAACAGCCCAGCCAGAGCTGTGCCCGGGATGTACGGGCACTTGCGGCTGTCCAGCGCAATGTCGCAATCTGTGTTTTCTTCAAGCCCTGAGCCTATGCTAGCGGGCGACACCAGCGTCAGCGTCAGCCTGTAATAAACATGATTCATTTTAAATCACCTCGCTTTTATTCCAACGCTCCGACTTTTATGCCTTTATGCGCTTATTCTTCTTCGCGCCGCCCTTCGTTATCGCTCCCTTCAACGTTTCGGAGCCAGTATTTCGCCAAGCTGAAAGTCAAAATAAAAAACGGCTTATAGTCCTTTGCCAAACTCATTTCCTTAAATGCCTTGAGCAAATTTTGCGCGGATATTCTCTTGCCTTTAGTCCTTATCGACTCTATCCTTAGCTCAAAATCCGAAAGCGAGACCGATTGCTTTGCCATCAGCAAAACCCTTGACGCGAAAGATTGGGTCCAGCTCTCAAGAACCGCTCTGTTGCTCTCCGCAAACTCTACAGCCTTTACCCTGATAAGCT
>JAISWZ010000674.1 GCA_031270945.1 Clostridiales bacterium
GTACTGGAATAATTTTTCTTCCAGCTTTAAGAGGCACAAAAAGCACAGAAAAACCTTTGCCGTCCCCTGGCAATGATGAGATTCCTGGCTGTGCTTGCCTACGTTCAACTTAGATAACCTTAAGTACCCTGTGATTTGCCCGTACCGCTACGCACTGGAAGAAGACCACTTCCAGTTTTAAAGGGCACAGAAAAACCTTTGCCGCGTCCACGCGAGGTTCTGCTCCTTCCTCACCTAACATTCGACTCGATAACCTTAAGCACCTGGAGTTTGCTCGCACCGCTGCGCACTGGAAGAAGTTCACTTCCAGCTGTGAAAGGCACAAAAAGGCAAAGAAAAAGCTTTGCCGCCCCCACGTGATGAGGTTCCTGGCTTCTTACTTGCCGTGCATTCAACTTAGATAACCTTCAGCGCCTTGAGTTCGACCGTACCATCACCCTCGTCAACGTCCGCTTGACTTTCTCGATCAACAGAGATAAAATTATATACAAGCACGCAGGCAATAAGACAGAATGCTTCAAGTACGTCAAATCCCTTGTTGATAGAAACAAGTACTTTGTTATAAACCAACCTCAGGGAACCGGCAAGTCCACCCTCTTATCGCAGTTGGGCAGTGTTTTGCAGCCTGACTACAGCTATCTGTTAATCAACCTGGACTTTTTGTCAATCGCTGATTTTTCAAGCGAAAGCGGTATATGCGCTAAGCTGTACGACCTTATGCTAAGCCAGATCGAGTATGTCAGTGCGGAAGATGGCAACGCAGGAATTAGCACCACAGGAATCCTTCGCACCGCTATCCAAAAGTTTGCCCAAGCAAAGCCTAACGCTCAACTTGACCTGATAAACGCTATTCAAGACATGTGCCAAGCGAACGGCAAGCGAATTGTCTTGGCGATAGACGGTATTGACAAGGCTTGCGATAGCCAGCCTTTTATTGACTTTTTAAGCGGACTGCGTGACTTGTACATACATCGCAAACCATTGACTTTCATCTCTGTCATTTTGGCGGGGGTTAATGATCCAAGAAACCCAGGGTCCCGGCCAGATCCAAACGGTGGTTCTTCCGGAATCCCCAATATCCCCTGGAACATCGCAACAGATTTTGCGTTTGATATGAATTTGACCCTGACCGAGATTTCGGGGATGCTCAGCCAGTACGAAGCAGATCATAACACCAGCATGGACATACCCCTGATTTGCGGCTTATTGAAAGAGTACACAGACGGATACCCTTTTCTTGTATCCAAGCTTTGCGCTTTGATGGACACGGTTGTAAGCGAGAACAATGGCGGAAGCGAGAAAATGGCATGGAGTCGAGAGGGGTTCCTGGAAGCGGTGAGGCTTCTTTTGAGAGAGCACTCTTTGCTTCCATTTCAATCACTTGTCTTGCAAGTGGAAAACAATTCCGAGCTCAAAGACCTGCTAAAAAGAATCCTTTTGACAGGAATGTGCTTGAACTGCTATACAGTTTCCCGGAAAACCGTTGATCAAGCAATAATGAATGGACTCATGCAGGTTTTGCCTGATAGCTGCCTTACGGTATCCAACAGGATTTATGAGACCTACCTCTATAATATTTTGATGCATGACGGCTTGTCTTTTGGACGAAACGCAGGAGACGATGTTGCGGATGCCGCGAATGCCCTATATGGCAAGAAAAATACAAAAGACGCAGGTATCGCGTTTATACAAGACCAGACGATTGACATGGGTTTCCTGATCAAGCGTTTTTCGGCTCATTACAGCAAGGAGTTCAGGCCTAGGGATAAAGCCTCGCTTGAAAACCAGGCCAGGCGGCTTTTCTTGACATTCTTGAAGCCAATCCTAAACGGCCAAGGAAACTACTATATCGACTCGCAAACCAGAAGCGTCTCTAATGCCGATCTTGTCGTTGATATGTTTTCAAAGCGGCATATTGTGAAGCTGAAAATTTGGGATGGCGCTAAATTGGCTTCTGAAGAAATCGATAAATTTGCCGATTATTTAGATCGATTCGGACTTGAAACAGGATATTTGCTGGTGTTTTACGTAGCCAAAAGAAGAAATAGAAAGGGCAGTCGGGAGCTCCGCGTGAATGGAAAGAAGATAGTGCTGTTTGAAGTCTAGATTACGATAACCAGTTTTTTAGAAAGAGTTAGGCTTGGGGTTAGCCTCAAGCCCTTTTTGTCATATTTAAAAAATCCTGTGCCCTATTCCTGATAGCCAGGCCTCAATGCTCTTGTTCCCTATCATGTTTCTGTAAATGTAAGATTTGCCAACACAAGTCATTAAGTGCCTGCATGGTTACTCCTCCAACGCGCTCCAACCCCTATGACCATCATTCCCCATAGTCGCTTTCCCTATGTTTTAGGCTTCTTCACTCTCTAAGTTCGAACGGCTCACTTCTCTCTGCCAGCTCTTTGAAAAAAATCCCTGTAAAAAAATCGTCTTGGTTCATCTCATCTACAGTCATGACATAATCTTACATCACCAATACGCATTGAATGAATGCTTGAAATATGCTATAATCTTTATACCTAGGCATGGCTTTTTTCGTCAAAATCAACATAGCGCCCTGTTTCAGGAACCAGGCTCGGTTGCGGCTATATGCAAAAAGCGCATGGCGCAAATCCAAAGCATTTTCGCCTTGGATTCGCGTAGCTCTTGGCGCGTTTTGGATGCCAGGACATGCATAAACCTAGGAAACACAGGCCACCAGCATGGCGAGGGGGAGAAGCTTGGACATGTTTAAATCCAAATCATTCAACGTCTACATCCACAAAAAGACCTTCATTGATTTCTTCCTTAAATACATGGCCGTGGTTGTGGTGCTGTCCCTGCCTCTGTTTTCTCTTTACAGAACGACTCTTGACAGCGTTCGGGACAGCGTGGTAAAGGAGAGCTTCTCGGCAGTCCAGAAGGGGTATGCGTTGCTTGAGAAAGAGGTTTCGAACCAGCATGCCACTGCCGTATATTTAAGAAGAAATGACGATTACATAAAGCTTGCGCGAATACAGGGGCCGGTGCCTTTAGACAAAGTCTATACGGTTTTGAAGGCCAAGAAACTGTTCAGCAACACGGGGTTCCCGTCAAACATAATCTTCGACAACTACTTCAGCTTCAGGAACAGCGGCCTTTTGTTGACCAGGGACATGATATTTGTCGATATGGAAGACGCTTACCAGACCTTCTTGAAAACCGATTCCATGGACTATGGCGAATGGGAGGAAATGCTTTACGGCAACAAGCATCAGGTAGCCTTCAAGAAGAGCTTCAAATTCCTGCACAGGGCTTCGATACATGTCGAGCTCTCTGAGATCGAGGTCATACCCTTGGTGCTCTCACTTCCTCTCGAAGGAAGCCTTCATAACGACAGCGCCATGCTCGTGCTTTTTAACGCGAATGAACTGGTCAAGGCCTTCTCCACCGAGGCCATATTGACTGGAGGCTTTCTTCATGTGGCAACATCAACAGGAGAGATCCTTTACAGCCATAACCCAAATGGCATCGGCATTCCTGACATAGCCAACATACCAGTTGGAATCAGCCAGACGCAATGGGGAGGAGAGGACACAACTTTTCTCCGGAACACTCCTTCGCAGATCGGGCTTTCCATAGTGGCAGGGATACCGGACAGCGTATTCAGCGACCAAATTTCCGAGGTCATGAGATCTCTCTTGATTGTGATAGCATTGTTTATCCTGCTGGGCTTGGTTATAGCCTTAGCGTTCTCCTACAGCAACAGCCGCCCGGTCAGCGAGCTGATAAAGACTGTGAACGACATAGGATCTTTGAGCACAAAGGGTGACACCTTCGCCTTGATCAGGGATTCAATAATACAGATCGATACGAAAGGAAAACAGAACGAAAGCCAGCTCCGTACGCTTAAAGAGGCGATAATGCTCAGCTTGACCGAGAAAATACTTAACGGCAGACTGTGCGACAAAAATGACAAAGAGTCTTTTCTGGCCTATTACGAGATGACCGAGCCTTGCTTCCTGGTTGCTTGCATGATTCCGCAAGACGGCTCCAGCACAGAGGAAAGAGCATTGTTCAGCATGGCGTTGGAAGACGCGTTGCGAAGCCACAGCCACGCTTGCGTCACACATCATATTGGAACCGAGGCAATCGCTTTGATCTTAAACATAACGTCAGAAGAAGCCCAGGACGAATCTTTGCTTTTAGCGGAGATAAGAACTCTTCTCCAGGAGCTCAAAGCTTCCGGGGTTGACGCTGTCTTTGGCTTGTCCCGTCCATGCCAGAGGCTCGATGACATTCACAGATGCTTCAACCAGGCAAAAGAGGCGGCAAGCCTTGCAGACAACTCAGGCATAGTCATGTACTCCGGGCCAGAGCTCAACAGCATCGCTATCTTTGATCTATCATCCGCCCAGCTTCTAACCGATCTCCTGCTTCTTGGCGATTCTGAGAGAATCAGCGCCTTTTTCTCTCTTCAGTGGGAGAAAGCTTCCAAAGCGGGCCCTCTTTCAGGAGTAGAGAAAAGCCAGATCGCGCTATCCATAAGAAACACCCTATGTTGCGCCGCCGCCAGCAGAAAATGGCCTATTGAGCTTCCTGCGTATAGCGACTCGCAACCCTTGCAAGAATCCTTGGAAGAGCTGAAAGAGTCAGCGCTTCAGATAGCGGAAATTCAAAAGTCCATCCAGCTGTCAAAATCATCAAAGCTCAAAAACGGCATGCTTGCCCACGTGGCTGAAAATTACAAGGATCCCTTGATATGCGCCGCAAGCGTCGCGGATGCCTTTGGCGTCTCTGAGAAGCAGGTTTTCAACCTATTTCGGGCCGAGACTGGCAAGAGCTTTGGCGAGTACCTGGAAAGCCTGCGTCTGAAGGAGACCGAGCGGCTCCTGCTAAACCCCTCTATTGTCATAAACAGCATTCATGGTCAAGTCGGCTTCAACTC
>JAISWZ010000697.1 GCA_031270945.1 Clostridiales bacterium
AAAAAAAAAAAAAAACCAAAACGCCCACTCGCAAACGCCCAAAACCAAAAACAAAAAAAAAAAAAAAAAACAAAAACCAAAACAAAAAAATAGCTCTCCCCAAAAAGGCATATCCCGAAACCAGCCGGATCCAAAGCCCCAGCACTTATTTTCAGGATATGCCCTTAGCGGAGGGCTATTTAATCTCGCCAGTGTAGCAAGAAAAAACGATGTTGTCGGATTCGTCAACACTGAACGCGACGCGGTCAAGGATCTGGTCAAAGAAGGATATAGGCACGTATGTTATCCCATCCTTGAGCTCCGGAGCTGACTCCAGCGCCCGGGAGGTTGTCTTGTCAGCGGCTGGCTGCCTTGAGAGGGTGTAGTCGTTCTTGTCCAGGCTCATCATCACAGCTATCTCGCCGGGCCACTCAACTGTTATGGCCTTCCCTGCGGAGTTCCAGGCGACCGAGTAGCCAAGCGCCCCGCAAATGTTCCTAAGCGGAACCATCTTAAGGGAATATTGCTCTTTCACAAAGTATCCAGGGCTTTTCTTGACAGTGTAATTCACCACGCTGTCAAGGGATATAGGAAAGGAAATTATTCCTTCGGATCCTGGCGCCATGTGGAACGCGTCAAAGAGGAACACCAGGTCTCCGCCTATTACAGCGAACGCGTCCGTCTCCATCACTCCAGGAAAGTTTGGGTAAAACCTGTCCGGGTTGTTCTTGACCCTGGCTGAAATGATCTTCGTGGCAAGCTGAAGCCCGTTTGGGCTCAGAATGTCGTTCACGTCCACCAGGCTCAGCCCGTCTGAAGTGAAGTTGAAGGAGTCAACCTCCTGCCTGGCCGTGGCGGTTGACGTGGTGGAATACAGAAGAAGCGAGACTATGCCCCTGCTTTCTTCCTGCCTGAAAGCGAAGGTGATTGTTCTTGCCTTGCTTTCCTTCGCGCTTGCCACTTTTTCCTTGTACGCATCCTGTATTCTCTCGTTTATGAGCTCTCCCATGGCCATGTCTCTTGCCACAGGAAGCTCCCCTTTTATCTCAAGCCCCTCTTCCCTGGCGGAAAGGGCTCTTGCTTTAAAGTATCCTTGGGACACATCAGCGAGAATGAAGCTGTCTCCCCTGGCGCTCTGCCTTTGCGCTTGGATCGTTGGCACAGGGGTGGATGGCGCTTTGGACGCTTGAGGAGCTTGGGACTCTTGAATCAAGGGAGCTTTAACCAAGGATGCTTTAACCGATGCCGCTTGGGCTGAAGCTGGCAAGAACGCTAGGGCGAGCGCCAGAGAGGCCGCTTTTGCCAGTTTGCCGGGCGAAATCATCGCGCATTTAAATTTGACGAAAATCAAGGCCATTATATCGAAACCTATGCGCAAGGCTCTATTCAAGGGATCACCTCCAATCGGGATTTATGCGGATTGGGGACAAACATGCCGATAGGAAAACCCTGCAGCACGCTTAACTTTATTGTACATTTTATGCGCCCGATTTGGCAATAACAATCATGTTACATTTTTAAGATTTGCGTTCTTCTAGAGAATGATCCAAACGATCCCGCTGGTTTACTAAGGCTCGATCTTGTGTTATACTTTAACCGCTGCTGGCTCACGTTTTTCCAGGCTGCCGAAACACTCGCATTCCGGCCTTGAGAAGTCCGGCGCTCAAGGCTTTGGCGTTTTGCATGCGCAATGGCCCATGGCAGACGCGACTCTTGCAAACGCTGTCGAATGCGCAAACTTGGAAGTTTGGAGGCTGGGCTTGGAGCAAAATAAAGGCATGCCCCAATTACGCTGTTGACATCAGTAAAGCATGCCCTAGAGCATAACCCAAAATTCAAAAAAAGGCGGCTTTTCCCGCGCCAAACTTTCATTTTGGGTTGCGCTCCTAATACGACGGGAAGGATTTGAAGGATGGGCACTGAACCTAGAACGCCAAGAATCAAGCTTATCTTTGCCGCTCTCTGCATTGGAGGAATAATGATGTCTATGCAATTGACTGGATGCGCCAGCCAAGCGACCGCAACGCCCGAAGGGACCGCAGCGCCAGGAACGGAGACGGATCTTGAAGCGACGCCGGATATCGAGCTCACGGAAGCTCCTGCGGATGGCCCGACCCCCACTCCAGTAACAGTAGATCTGACGGGTTATCCGGAAGTGCCGCTTCCGCAGCTTGAAGATCCAACAGAGGGCGAAGAGATAGCGATTCTCAGCACCTCAATGGGAGACATAAAGCTCAGGTTCTTTCCTGACATTGCCCCCAAGGCGGTGCAGAACTGGAAGACTCACGCAAAGGCCGGCTATTACAATGGAACGATATTTCACAGGGTCATCAGTGAATTCATGATCCAAGGCGGCGATCCTCTTGGAACAGGCACAGGCGGCCAAAGCATCTGGGGCGCCCCGTTCGAGATGGAGACAGATCCCAGGCTCCACTTCATCAGAGGCTCGTTGGGCATGGCCAGATCGACCTCTGAAGTTTCTCAAGGCAGCCAGTTTTTCATAGTCCAAAACTCAAAGCTCGATGAGAACAGCCAGGGATACGTTGACGGCTTCAGAACCAGGCAAAACGAAGTTATCGGCTATGACGCGAATGGAGAAGCGATTCCGTTCGCCATGTATTTCCCCTTGAAGATCATAGACACGTATACCGAAATCGGAGGGTATCCATCCCTTGACTTCCAGTATACCGTTTTTGGGCACGTCATAGACGGCATGGACATTGTGGACGCGATATCCAAAGTTGAAACAGAGTCTGACAAGCCGCTTGAAGACGTGACAGTTCTGTCGATAACGTTTGAGCCTTACGCGAAATAAATAAAAGCAAAAAAAGCCAAAGCCAGCTCCCTTCGGACGGGCAGCCGTTCGAAGGGACGCTGCGGCTTGAAAATCATATATTATACCGGCAATAAAGCACTGGCAATTAAGCACCGGGAATTAAGCACTGGCATTTAAACATGGCTTTCGCAGCAATATCAAATCCGCAGCCAGCAGGGGCAGCCGTTTGGCGCTTGCGGATGCAGCAAACAAAGGCTTGGGGATCCGGCGCGCAAGAAGCGCGCCAAGCAAGGGTTTTCAAGCCTGATAAGGCACGCTCTAGAGCTTAGAGAGAGAAGAAAGTTGTCATGGGGCATTTAAAATTTGCCCTTGGTGTGGATATCGCTAGCGCGCGGGCCTAAGGAGAGAGAAGAATTGGATTCTTTAGATTTGATCACAAAGGAAGAGCTGAAAAGCCGCATCGCCGACTTTATAAAGACGGCTTACCGCAAAAGCGTGGAGACTGCGACCATTCAGCAAAAATATCACGCGGCCGCGTTTGCCATGAAGGACCTGGTGAATGGAAAGTGGCTTGAGACCCATCAGATCTTGAATGAGCGGGATATCAAGACGGTATACTACCTGTCCATGGAATTCCTAATGGGGCGGTTTCTGGGAAACATAGTGATAAACCTGGGCATGCGCAAGCAGATAGCCGAGGCTTTGGAAGACCTGGGAGTGGACTATGTTGGGGTTGAGGAAGCTGAAAGCGATCCCGGCCTTGGAAACGGAGGGCTTGGAAGGCTTGCGGCATGCTTCCTGGACTCGCTGTCCACCTTGGACTATCCGGCTTATGGCTGCGGCATCAGGTACCACTATGGGATCTTCGAGCAGAAGATCGAGAATGGGCACCAGGTCGAAAAGCCCGACAACTGGCTGGAAAACGGGGACGCATGGGGTGTGAAGAGGCTGGAGTACGCCCAGGAGATCTCCTTTGGCGGAAACGTCTCAACATACAAAATGGATGACGGCAGATACAGGTTCAAGCTTGAAAACTGCTCATCCGTCTTGGCCATACCTTATGACTACCCGATATTGGGATACGGAACAAACACTGTAAACACCCTTAGGCTTTGGGACGCTGAGGCGAAAAACAGGTTTGACCTGAAGGCCTTCAACGAAGGGAACTACTCCAGGGCGCTAGAAGACCAAATGCTGGCCAACGTCCTTTCGGAGGTTCTCTACCCCGCCGATGAATTCCTGGCTGGAAAAGAGCTCAGGCTGAAGCAGCAGTACTTCTTTATTTCAGCCACGGCTCAGAGGGTTTTGCAGAGGCACAACCAAATGCACGGCGATGACTGGGACCTGCTGCCTGACAAGGTTCAGTTCCAGCTAAACGACACCCATCCGACTGTGGCCGTGGCGGAGCTCATGCACCTCCTGGTCGATGACTACTGGATAGAATGGGACAGGGCTTGGACAATAGTCCAGAAGGTCTGCTCCTACACCAACCACACGATCATGTCCGAAGCGCTGGAAAAATGGCCCATAGAGCTTTTCAGCCACCTCCTGCCAAGGATATACATGATCATTGAAGAGATAAACAAGCGCTTTTGCGCCCAACTGATAGACCGCTACGGAAACGCCGCCGAAAAGATCAGGAGGATGGCCATAATAGCTGACGGGCAGGTCAGGATGGCGTACCTAGCCATAGTGGCCAGCCACTCCGTCAACGGGGTCGCGGCGATACACACCGAAATATTGAAGACCCAGGAACTCAAAGACTTTTACGAAATTTACCCCGAGAAGTTCAACAACAAGACGAACGGCATAACCCAAAGGCGCTGGATGGCGCACTGCAACAGGGATCTGGCGGCGCTTGTCACTGACACCATCGGAGACGGATGGATCAAGGACTTGCCGCAGATCAAAAAGCTGGAAACATATAAGAGCGATTCGGCCTTTCTCGAAGAGTTCATGAAGATAAAAAGAGGAAACAAGCTAAAGCTCGCAAGCTACATCAAGGGCCTGACAGGGGTTGCGGTTGATCCCGACTCGATTTACGACATCCAGGTAAAGAGGCTTCACGAGTACAAGCGGCAGCTCATGAACATCCTGGCGATCCTGGATCAATACAACATGATCAAGGCAAATCCCTCCATCAGCATTTTGCCAAGGACATTCATATTCGGCGCCAAGGCATCCGCCTCATACCGCAGGGCAAAGCTCATCATAAAGCTGATAAACAGCGTGGCCGATCTGGTAAACAACGACAAGTCCATTGACGGAAGAATAAAGGTTCTTTTCCTTGAAAACTATCGCGTGTCCCTGGCGGAGAAGCTCATTCCCGCCGCTGACGTGTCAGAGCAGATTTCCACCGCCAGCAAGGAAGCGTCAGGCACCGGGAACATGAAGTTCATGCTAAACGGCGCCATAACCATAGGCACCCTGGACGGCGCCAACGTGGAGATCCTGGAAGAGGTAGGGGAAGAAAACATCTTCATATTCGGCATGACCGCCGACGAAGTCATAAGCTTGACCAAGCAGGGAGACTACAGGCCCTGGGACATCTATAATGAAAACCCGCAAATCCGGCAAGTCATGAACCAGCTCCTAGACGGCACATTGGCCCCTGGCGAGCCGGACATCTTCAAGGAGCTCTACGAAGCCCTTCTCAATGGCTACGGCGGCTCCAAGCCGGATGAATACTTCATACTCAAAGACTTTGAATCCTACAAAGAGGCTCAGGCAAGAGTTGGGGAGGCGTACGCTGACAAGGCCAGATGGGCCAGAATGGCTCTGATGAACACAGCCAACAGCGGAAAGTTCTCCAGCGACAGGACAATAGAGCAGTACGCGACTGAGATATGGAAGCTTGAAAAGATGAGATAAAAATTTTTTGTTTCTCAAGCCTTGGAAACAAGGCTTAAAGCATATCCCAAAATTCCGTAATGGCATCGGATAGCGTTTGCCCAATGTTCATTGGCAAATCGCCAAAATCCTGGCGAACGCTTCAACTAGTTTGCTCGGGCTTCTGCGAGCAAACATCCGGATTTTACCAGTGCCTCGGATATAATTTTGGGATATGCACTCGAGAAACGCA
>JAISWZ010000627.1 GCA_031270945.1 Clostridiales bacterium
TCTGGGCCTTTGCCTTATTCCTTTTATTATTATTATTCTTCTTCTTTTATCATCATTCTTTTATTCTTCTTCTTTTATTATCATTCTTTCTTTTATTATCATTCTTTTATTATTCTTCCATGCCCTTCAGCAGCACTCTCAGTCCATATTCAAACTGCTCGTCCATGTCCAGCTCACCAAAGAACATCATTTCTTCTACAGGCCCAAGCATCTTGGCAAACTCGTCTACATCCTCTGGCGATTGGCGGCTGAACCTCATTTCGTCAGCTACAAATGAAAGCACGTAGTTGTTCACCATATTTGAGGCTGTCATCAGGTTCTTGGGCTTTATCCCAAAGGCCAGCCAAGCATCGCATATAGCCCTTATTATCTCCACCCTTTGGGGGGTGTTGGGAACCGACTCCTCAAATATGGCCGGAGAGTCCCGCACTGCCAAAAGCATTTTCCTGTAGGATCTGTTCATCTCCAACAAGTAGGCTTTCTTGTCCGTATTTGGCTCAGCCATTTCATATCGCTTGCACATGTCCTCGGCGATTGCGCTGCATAGCTCAGCCTTGTCCACGAAGTGGTTGTAAAGGGCGGAAGCCTTGACATTAAGCTCTTTTCCTAAGTTTCTCATGCTTAGGCCATCGATGCCATCCCTGTTTAGTATCCCTATGGACGCGTTCACGACCGTCTGCTTGGTCAGCGACATAAACAATCACCTCAAATTTTTATTTTTTTCTCTTGACTATAGCTCCAGCATCCCTTATAATAACAGTGTTAACATGAACGCCGTTGACTTAACGCCGTTCTATAACTATTATATCTAAGTATTCGCAAAGTGTCAACACTGCCCGCATTTCTCGCGAGCATCGCTTGAGCGAAAAGCGCGGTTCTTTTCGCTCACTGGGTTTGAAGGGAGGCTGATTCGATTGGCTCTGATGAAGACTTCAAGGCGGAAGAAGGATCTGGCGATCACAGGCCAAATGGCTCGTTGGTACGACAAGAACACCAGCAGCTATCGGCTGGCGGAAATGAGGGAGTACGCCGCCCTCGCGGCAAGCCGCACCCCAAAGGGCGGAAAAGTGCTAGAAATCGCTCCAGGCCCAGGATACCTGGCGATAGAGCTGGCGAAGCAAGGCTTTACTGTCACTGGAATAGAGCTAAGCCAAGACTTTGTAGAGATCGAGAAGCGCAACGCCAAAGAGGCTGGCATCTCTGTTGACTTCAGGCAGGGCAACGCCTCAAAGCTTCCTTTGCCTAGCGAAACCTTTGACTTCGCCATTTGCTCAGCCGCTTTTAAAAACTTCAAGGATCCCCTTGACGCCCTAAATGAGATGCACCGTGTTCTCACCCCCGGCGCCTGGGCTCTGATCCTGGACATGAACCATGACGCCACAAAGGAAGATATCGAGGAAGAGGTGCAGAAGACCGGCATGAAAGGGTTTGACCGAGTATTCGTAAAGCTTTCTTTCAAGACCTTCCTGAAAAGCGGAGCATATACAAAAGAAGGGTTTGAGTCTCTCATATCCCAGACCTCGTTCAAAAGCCGCGAAATTCTGAAAAGCGGGATAGGCTTTCAGGTCTGGCTGGGCAAGTAGGGACAGATTTTACAACCAGTTAAGCCCCGCCAGGGGCCGTCTCACTATTCCCATGGCAAACAATGGCCCTCCTTTAACTTCCATGGCAAAAAACCGCAGAGTTTTTGTTTGCTCTGCGGTTTTTTCGCATCCCTGTATCCTAGCATTTTTTGCCTTTGTTTGCCCGGTTTTTTTCTTTTCTTATCTTCTGGCAAGCCTTCAAGCGCCAATGTTACATCCAGCCTCATTTCGACTAAATTCGATTTTTTCTCTTGACGGATTGCAGCCTAATTGTTATAATGAAATCAATGAGGGCAATTGCCAATTTTCCGCAAAAAGCGTCAAAAAAGTTTTGCAAATGTTTGCCTTGAATCGCCGTTGTATTTCCATTATATACTATATTCTATTAAGAATTTGACTTGCATGGCAATATTTCCAAGAATGGCGTAAGAGTCAACATTTGCTTAACCCGTTTATATTTTTCGCTCATGAGCAGCCATCAGCTCAAGCGAAAAGCGCAGTTCTTTTCGCCATGAATGCTCTAAGCAGGAAACGCTTGTCGACATACCATTTTAGGTCGAAATAAATTTTAGAGATGCTCTAAACCCCATGCAGGGATAAGCTGGGCACAATCATGAAAACGTTTTCAAAAATTGGCTCATTTTGGCACAAACTGACGAGCGTACGAAGAACAGCCCGCCTTTGCTGCCAGGCGGGCCGATTTCACATGGCGCATGCAAGCCCAGGATCCCCCCCATCCCAGGCTCTAAACTTGCGAGCCCTAAATATTCGCAAACTTTATTGCGCTATGATCTTCGCAAACAAAGCACTCCGCCATTGCACTCTATTTTTTTGTGCTAACGATCTGTTTGATTTAGAATTTTCTTATCGCTAACGGAAACGGCCCGATTGTTCTGAGGCGGGCAACGAAAGAAAAACTACTAATTTAAGCGCTCGTTAGAGCATATCCCAAAATTAATTTCAGGGCTTGAAAAAGTCCGGCATTGAAGCTTTCGCCAGGACTTTTCCTGCGCCATTACGGAATTTTGGGATATGCACTTAGTAAACATTCATTGGAGGCCTTCTAATGTACAAAACGAAATTGCTACTCGCCACAACCATGCTTCTTGCCTCTTTATTCGCAGTAACCGGCACTTACGCCTGGATCAGCTTCAGCAACCAAATAACCAGCGGGTTGTTTGGTCTAGACAACGGGCCTGGCGCCTCTCTCCATGATGACGTCACTGCTCCCAACAAAGACCTCTATGTCGAGAATTGGGGAGCATCCCCGATTTTCGTGCGTGTGATGGTGCGCGAGTACATGGAAGTCGGAGATGACGCCGGCGCCAGAGGCGGCAACAAAAATGTGAAAAAGCTGTTTGAGTCAGCGGATATGAACGATGAATCCACTTGGAATATCCACGTGGAGGGCGATTTGGACAACCTATTCACCAAGTACTGGAAATGGATCACAGGCGGGCAGAAGTTCTATCAGCCTGTCCCAGAATCAAGCCAGAAATCTGGATACATCGCCAAGGATGAAACTGTTTATGACGGATCAGAACCCGACATAAAGCAAACCCAAAACGCCGTAACGCTTAGCATCGCTGACTGGATCGACATAGGCCGTCCCGTGGGAACCTATTGGGTTGGCGACACTGATGGCTGGTACTACTGGGCAGCGCCGCTTGAGGCAGGAGAAGCCACCGGGTTGCTTATCAATGAAGTCCAAAAGCAAAGAAGCGCTGGCGGCAAGTACTACTACGCCATGCAAGCTTCGGCGCAATTCGCTACAGCAGACGGCGACATCCTTTCTCCTGGCGACTACACGTCATTTGGGAAAGCCGAGGGCGGCGGATGGACTGCCGAGGGAGAAGCGCTGATGAAACTGATAACGGGAAATAGCGCTGTTCTTGCAAATGAGTGATGTTTTTTAAAGAGAGCCCAGGGCATAGCCCTGGGCTCTCTTTGGGTTTTGTTTTTTATGAGAAACTCATGATTTTAAAGCTTACCACAGGTTCTGAGTTTGTATCAGCTTCTCAATGCTATAGAATGTTTGCGAGCCTATTGTAGCCTTGTCTATGCTAAACCCAAGAGATCTGTCCTCTTGTTTCAAGCCGCTAGCGCTGCTGTAATTGAACTCGCTTCCGGTCCAAACAGCGATGTGCAAATGCTGGGTTCCTCCCGTTTTGCCTGAACTGCCCATCGTGGCTATTTTCTGCCCAGCAGAAACTTTTCCAGATGTTACCGCAAAAGTGTTTAGATGCGCGTAAAGTGTGTAGAATACGGTTCCATTTGGAGCAGTGGATTTGACAATAATCCTGTTGCCATAGCTGGTGCTGAATTTTGATGCGTTTACAACTTCTCCGTCAGCGATTGAAAATATGTCTGTTCCGCAATTTGAACCGTAGTCCCAAGCCATGTGCTCTCTGTTGAAGAAGCTTGAGTAGCGATCCGGGCTTGAAGTAACGTCGTTCTTGTACGTATCGCAATTGTTTTTTGAAGGGTTTGCAACAGGATACTGAATCTTTGAGCCTCCGCCAGACGTTGGTGCCACAAGCCGATATACCTGGTTTGAAGAACCGATGTTCCAGCTGGCTATGATCTGATTGCCAGTTCCCGTCTTCCCGTCTTTGCTGCCCAGAAGCTGCGTCTTGTTTATGTTGCATCCAGAGCTTACCCAGCTCGCTTTGCTTGCGATCCTGTAGTTGCTTCCATCAGCGATTACGTACCATCGCTGGTTGTTGGCGGTTGACCTGGTCCAGATTTGCACTCGCGCGCTGTCGCTGGATACGCCGTTTGCGTCCAAGTCCAGAACTGACCCGGGTTTGTCTATCGGGATAATGTAGTATGAAGCGCCGTCATCAGTAAGCTCAAAACTCCAGCGCTCGTTGTTCTGGAATCCCTGAGCGTCATTTACTGGATCAAGGACAATATTTGTCTTGCCATTCTCGTAATTTGCGTATTGGACGTTGATGCCCTGGTTGGTGTTTGTGTAGAGTATGGCAAAAGTCTGACCATTCAAGGTTTTCACTGCCCCTGCCGGAACTTGGTTTCCTGTTGAAGGGCTGGAGCTAGGCAGCGATACGTTCTTCCCGTTGTTTCCTGATAGCAGGTTATTCAGGCCGTTGCCCGAATTTTGGACGTTGATGCCATAGATGTGCACTGCCCCTGATTTCTTTACATCAAGCGTGTAGTCAAACCTATGGCTGCCAGTGACGCCCATCGCTCTGTTAACATCTCCGCTCTCTTTGTTTGCCGTGAAGTTCGCGCCAAACTCTCCGCCCGTATAGACGTGAACGCCAACGCTTACGCTCGGGCTGTCCGGGTCGTAGGCCCAGCCCGCTACGCGCACCTGCCTTCCGCCATTGACGGCTTCGATCACGTCGACATACCCGACCGGCCCGTTGTCTGCGGCGGCGTACGCCAACTGCGCTGGCGCAAGCGCTGCGATGAGCATTGCCATGCTCATAAGTATTGCGGCAATCCTGTTCTTGATCCTGGCCATTTCTATTCCTCCCTTAATTTGTCTCTCGCTTGCAGACGCTTTAAAGCCTGTTACAAGCGAGCATGGGCAGCTCATTTGGCATGCCTCAAGACATTTATATTATATATCATCTCGATTGTAATTTCAATACTCTTTTGAAATATTTTTGAGACTAATTTTTTCATATATCGCAATAATAGTGATATTTAGCCTTTTGTTAAAAAATCATTCTTCTATTCCAATAATTACTATATGCGCTCAGTGACAAGCAAAAAATCTTATAGCAAAGACAAAAGCCAAAGAGAGCCCAGGGCATAGCCCTGGGCTCTCTTTTTGCTCATCTAAACTGTCACCCCAATAAGGATAGCCTCCGCAACAGCGCGGCAAACTCCGCTCTTGTCGCGTAACCCTTGGGATCAAATGTGTTTCCTGTCCTGCCCGACACTATGCCAGCCATGTACAGGTCTTTTACCGCTTCTTTGGCGTACTCCGCTATCTCGATCTCATCCAAGAACGCTTGGTATGGCCTGGCTGATGGCAGGCTTATTCCTGCGAATGAAGCGTACCTCTTTATGATGACCGCCATGTCTTGCCTTGTCAGCTTTGCTTCCGGAGCAAACCTGCCATTGCCTACTCCATATGCCAGACCATTGGCATTTGCCCATTCGATTGGAGAAGCGTAATACTCTCCTGGCATTACATCTACGAAGGTAGATGCTGCAATATTAGCCAGTTCAGCGCCGTTTAGCCTAGCAAACACAGCCGCCGCCATGCCTCTGGTAACATCCAGGAAAGGCGAGAACTCGCTTTCCGACGTGCCTACGAACAGTCCGCGCGATACTGCGTAAGCTACGTCATCGTAAAACCAGTCATTCTCTTTCACGTCTTTGAATGGATTCACAAACGCTGAGATTTCCGTCCTCGGCGCCTCCACTTCCACAACCGCTGCAGGAGTAGGGGTTGGAACGGAAACATATGCAGGCGCTGGCTGGTACGGCTGATATGGCTGCGAAATTTGGGCAAAAGGCTGGACTATAAGAGAAAATGTCTTGGTATCCGTAAAGTCGCCATAGGATATCACAGCTACTAAGACCACCGAAACAGCCTCCGAGCCAGCCTGGGGCCTTGCTACCGCTCCGGTTTCAGATATGGCGGAACTGGAAGAAGTCCAAGAGATCGTTGTGCCGTTTAAGCCTGATGTCGGCAGAACCAAAGCGGAGGTTACGCTGTCAGGGGATATGTTTTCGCCTCTTATTGCGTCCCATGTAAGCGCGATCTTGTCAGCTTCGATTGCAGTTATTGGCGATTCTGGTTCTTCTGGCTCTTCTGGCTCTTCTGGCTCTTCTGGCGCTTCTGGCGCTTCTGGCGCTTCTGGCGCTTCTGGCGCTTCTGGTGCTTCAGGTGTTTCTGGCTCTTCAGGTGCTTCTGGCTCTTCCGGTGCTTCTGGCTCTTCAGGTGCTTCTGGCTCTTCTGGTTCTTCTGGTTCTTCTGGCTCTTCTGGCTCTTCAATAACCGTCAGGCTAAATACAACGTTCTCTGAAAACGCGCCCTTTGAGATGACCGCTTCGAGCGTAATGATTGCATCTCCTGAACCGCTATCCGGGCGCGTTGCCACGCCAGTTTCCGATATGGCGGATCCAGATGAAGACCAAGTGATGGTTGTGCCGTTTGCGCCTGAAATCGGTAGGGTCAGATCGAATACAACACTGTCAGGATCTTTGTTTTCGCCCTTGATGACGTCCCAGGTAAGGGCGGTTGTGTCAGGCTTGACTGGCTATTCTTGTGTTATGTCGTGTTCACGAGCTAAAATAACCGTCAGGCTAAAAACAACGTTCTCTGAATACGCGCCCTTTGAGATGACCGCTTCGAGCGTAATGATTGCGTCTCCTGAACCGCTATCCGGGCGCGTTGCCACGCCAGTTTCCGATATAGCGGATCCAGATGAAGACCAAGTGATGGTTGTGCCGTTTGCGCCTGAAATCGGTAGGGTCAGATCGAAGGCAACACTGTCAGGATCTGTGTTTTCTCCCTTGATCACGTCCCAGGTAAGGGCGGTTTTGTCAGCGTT
>JAISWZ010000723.1 GCA_031270945.1 Clostridiales bacterium
CAGCGGTGGCGAGCAGCCCTAGCCGGCAGGAAATGGCCGGCATAGCCGGGGGGCGTCAGCATGAGTAGCGAAAAACCCGCCAACCGACGTGGGACGGGAAGATGCTGCCCTCCAACGGGGCAGACAGCGAAGGTGCATAACCTGCATGCGGGCGTGCGGATGGCTGGCTGTGGAGGAAGCCGTAGGCGATAACTGACCGAACCATATTCACGTTTTCCGAAAGGGGGCGATGCGTATGGCGCAAAAACTCGACTCACCGAAAACGGAAACTGAATTGCGGAAACTGCAGGACTTGCTTTACACAAGATCAAAAGAAGCATTCGAGAACGGCGGCAGGCCGTCATTTTATGGATTGATTGAGCCCATGGCAAGCGAGGTCACAATCACAACAGCCATTCACAACATAAAGTCAAACAAGGGAAGCAAGACGCCAGGCGTTGACGGCAAGACAATGCGCGACGACTATCTCCAAAAGTCGCACAAGCAGATAATCAACGACATACAGAAGGCCTTCGCCCATTACGAGCCTCACAAAATACGCCGCAAGTACATTGACAAGCCAGGGAAAACCGAAAAGCGCCCGCTTGGGATTCCAACCATCCGGGACAGGATTGTGCAGGAATGCATGAAAATCTACCTCGAACCCATCTTTGAAGCGCAATCCTACAGCTACTCCTTTGGCTTCAGGCCCATGAAAGATACCACAATGGCGCTGGAGCGCGTGACGAAGCTGTCATTCGACACCGGATACACCTGGGTTGTTGAAGGTGACATCTCCAAGTGCTTTGACCGCATAAGCCATGGGATCCTGATCAAAAGGCTCTACCACATCGGGGTGAAGGACGCCAGAGTTCTTCAAATGATAGCGGCCATGCTGAAAGCCGGAATAATGGATGAAATTGAAGTCAACGAGGAAGGAACGCCCCAGGGTGGCATACTAAGCCCACTGCTGGCCAATGTCTACCTCGACATACTTGATCAGTGGGTCGACAAGCAGTGGCGGAGCAAGAAGACCAGGCACCAATATTCGAGCCAGAACAGCAAGATACGATCCCTGAAGAAAAAGAACCTGGTTCCGGGCCACCTGATCAGATACGCCGATGACTTCATAATACTTACGAACTCGCGCGCGCATGCCGAGCATTGGAAGAAAACAACGGGCGGATTCTTGGAAAGTGAGATGAAGCTCCAGCTGTCGATAGAAAAAACCCTTGTCACCAACACGCTCAAGCACTATGTCCCCTTTTTGGGATACGAGTTCAAGGCCATCAAAAGCGGCAACCCCAAGGCCAAGCAGGGCTTCACAACCCGAACAAGGCCAAACAGGAAAAGGGTTCGCGCCAAGATCAGAAGCCTTAACCATGAAATCAAGAAAATACTCAAGTCCGGAGGCAAACCCGAGAAGATTGTGGGCTCAATAGGCCTGATCAACAGCAAGATTCGCGGCGTCGTCAATTACTACACGAACACCACTTGGGTAAACAAGGCGCTGAGCCCTTACGCGTATATCCTGGCAAAAACCGCCATTAAAGGCCTCCTGCGAGCCAGATCCAGTAATATGGTAAGGAACAAGGATGTTCAATGGATCAAAGCCAACCTTACCACCAATCTGCCGCAGGTGCACAAGGACTACAAGACCAAAATCCCCGCTTTCAGATACCGCGGAGACTGGATTGGCATCACCAGCCTCGCCTTCTGCAAATTTGAAAAGCCCCAGCTATGCAACAAGAAGGAAACTCCGTTCTCAGCAGAGGGACGGGAGCTCCATGAGAGAAGAACGGGGAAAAAGGCCTTGCATGCTAGACTCGACGAGCTGTTAAACGTTGAAGAGTACGAGAGGACGCTCATGTGGACAACTGACAAGAGCTACAACTTCGAGTACTTCATGAACAGGGGCTACGCACTCAACCGAGACAAGCTGAAATGCAGGGTGTGCGGCAGGAATCTTTGCAAAGAATATGGAAGCCAGCATGCCTATCCCGCCGTTAAGACGCACCGCATAGACCCAAGACTGAATATAAGCCTAGTCAATAGGGTCAACAATCTTGCTACAATGTGCTACGCCTGCTATACCCTTGTAAATGACTCAAGCCTGCCTATAGACAAATTAACTGCAAAAACCCGCAAGAAAGTAGTAAGTTTTAGGGAAAAGTTAGTCAGTCCGCAAGCCAAAATAAGTACGCATGTAGGCGGAGCGCCCCGTGAAGGGAAACTTTCACGCGGGGTGCGAGGGAGGGGAAAAAATGCCCCGACTGCCTCTAAGAAGCACCGAAAGGGAACTTCTGGAGGTAAAGGAGGCATTTTACCTATTCCCACTACGGGATTTGCTATATGCCAAAACTCCATCATGGCTTGCGCTATAGATGAAGCGCTAAAAGAAATAGAGAAAGCTGGATACCCATGCCAGGACGAGATGCAAAACGCTATCCGTGACGCACTGTTCCAACTTAAGAAATTCGTGTCAAACGCATAAAGCGAACAGGTCGTAGATTGTTGTAAAAACCACTAAAATTTCTAAGACAAACGATGGATACCATGTTCAATACTCATAAAAACAGAATTGTCGCAAGTGAACGTGATTCGCCTCATATAAGGCTATTTCATGGCTTTTTCGTTAATCAAAATAGCTCTAATGTTAGGCAAAATGGATTTAGTGAATTTAGTGCAACTTGCAT
>JAISWZ010000028.1 GCA_031270945.1 Clostridiales bacterium
AATTCCGAAATGGCACCGGAAAAATCCTGGCGAATGCTTCAACTAGTTTGCTCGGGCTTCTGCGAGCAAACACCCGGATTTTTCCGGTGCCTCGGATATAATTTTGGGATATGCTCTAAGCCCTTTATGTACGCATTACAGCGCTTGATGCGCAGGAAAAGCGGAGTGGTTTCATGAACAAGACAGTTATTGCCCTTTTCTTGGCCGCCGCCGCTTTGGTTGCCGCTTACAAGACAGGAATGATTCCTCCCAAATCCGCTGTGAGCCTCGACAGAAGCTTCGATTTCAAGCCCAGCTCGATTGAGGCGCCAGACGGATATGAATTGGGGTTTGAGCCAGCTACCGACAGGCCGATGCAGGTAAGCTGCTACATGGTTAAATATAGGCAAGAGAATTACGCGCTTGCCCTCAAATACGCAGAGACATTCATGCTGCCAGACAGCGTTGAGCAAAGCGATGACAGCTTTATATTCTACTCGGATTCCGGCGTCTTGACTGCCAATCGGGAAGGCACCTGGTTTGCTTTCGACGCGAATCTCACCACGCAAGAAGGACTGACCCCTTTGCGAGGGGATGAAGACGCTATCCTAAAAGCGGAATCCTATGTCACAGAGAAGTACCTGATGCTCTTTTACGAGGACGCGCTTGTCCATTTCGACGGGGAGACGTACAGGATAGAGTTCATCAACAGGATCGGAGACATAAAGAATTACGCTTTTCGCACCGAAGTTTCCATGGACAAGTACGGCCGGCTGGAAAGGCTTGAGTACTGCTCAGCGCTTTACGAGAAGGTTGGCAGCTGCCAAGTGAAGCCAATTTCCCAGGCTTTGCTGGAGCTTCCCAACGTTGAGCCAGAGGACAGCGTACTGCTGCGATCATGCCAGCTAGTCTACATTTATGACGACAGCATAGTCCAGCCCGCCTACTTCTTCCTGGGAGACGCGTCTGAGGGAAGAACGTTTGAGTGCTTTGTCAAGGCAGCCTTGTTTTAAGACATTTTGCCGATAATAAAAAATAAATAAAAAAATAAAATAAATAAAATTATATGAATTATATAAATTACAAAATTATAAAAATTATAAAATAAAAAAAAGCAAAAGAGAGGCCTGCGGCCTCTCTTTTGTCATGACGCTTTGGATGAATCATGTGCTATAGACAGGGCAATCTCGCATATGAGGGCCGAGGACGAGGAGTTCTTGAACGCCCTTTGGCTCTGGGTAATGGAGTTGTAGAGCTGCCCTCCATTTTTTATCAAGCTGGCCACAGCGCCTGGCAGTTTCCTGAGAGATTTGCATACGATGCCCAGGTTGTGCTTCAGGATGAACTGAGGGTTCTTTCTCTCTTGGCCATAAAAGGTCTCTGTTATGATCACGGGCTTTTCCATGCTTACAGCTTCCATCAAAACGTTAGGGCTTGCCCTTGCTATAAGGAAGTCTGCCTCTCTCATATGCTTGTCCACTTCTGTGGTAAAGCCCAAGACTTCAAGCTCCCGTCCCAGTTTCCTGAAAAACCTGATTTCAAGCGCGGACTTGAGAAGAGTGTTTGAGCCGGTTATAACCCGGACGCGGCAGAGCTTGCTTTTCAGCAGCTTTTTTATCATTTTGCGGGATTTCTTCGATCCTTGGCTTCCGCTAATCAGAAGCGCCAAGGGCCTGTCGTTCTTGGAACGCTTTTCCGCATCATTGGAGTTGAACTTTTCTCTCACAGGAAGCGAGGCTATCTTCACTTTCTCTTCTGGCATACCCAAGTCCAGGATTCGCTTTGCCGCTTCCTCAGTTGGGCAGATTATGGCGGCCGCTCTTTTGTCGCGCCAGAGCGAGGTTACGTTGTCTAGATCCGCGACAACCACAACGACCGGTATCCTCTTTCCTGCCTTCTCCAAGATGTCAATTATTGAGCCAACGAACGCTGCATGAACCGACACAATGACATCCGGCTTGATCTTGTCTATGCGCTCAAGAAAACCCCTCTTTATCGACTTTGCAGTGAGCTTGTTCATAAGCCCGCTGGCGGCGTCAAAAAAGGCGTACATTGCGCCCCATAGCCATGGGGCGTACACAGCCAGCGCGTTATAGGCTTTTCCTGACACTTTGGCAACCCAATTGCCTGTCTCAAAGCCGTCCATGACAGTTGTCACTGTGCCCTCAGGCGCCAGCTTCTTGAACTGGCTCAGCAAAGCCTCTGTTATGCTCTTGTGGCCCTGCCCGGTGCCGTAAGACGTCACGATCAGAATTTTCATTGATTCGCGCCGCTCTCCTTTCGCGCATTATTATTCCGAAAGCTTGTTTCGCAGCAGCTGAGGGCTTTTCAGCCCTCAGCTTAAAATTTTAGTTTCCTACGGTCACGTCGGCTGGGGCATTGAAGAAAACATTGTTTCTGGCCAGCATATTGACGATCCTAGGGCGGTTGTGCCTCTGGATCATGATAAACGGAATGTTCAGAAATATCGAGACAGTGATTATGGCCAGCGAAACCTGGGGGCTTGCCCAAAGGGCGAACAGGAAAGAGGACAATATTATGCCCTCGTGGGTCAGCTCGGCCCGGCAAGTTTCTACCGCGAATTCACGGAGGTAGTCAAGCTCAAACCGCTTGATCTTCTTCTTGGCGAAAACTCCCTTGAAAAAGTCGCCTAGCTCTGGCAACGCGTTTTTCCATTTCTTGATTCGAAAGAGCTTTTGGTATGCCATCCCCTCTCGCTCCCATTCCCGGGTTCTGAAAAGCCAGTTGCACGGATTCAGAACCTTGGCCGGAACCAAAAAGGACATGGCTGTGTTAACTGCAGACACCAAGACAAACAGCAGCAAGTTGCCAATCAAGGAGTCTTCCATCCCGTTTTCCCTCCATGGGCCTGGCTGCTTGGGGCTTAGAGCATATCCCAAAATTATATCCGAGGCGCCGGAAAAATCCGGATGTTTGCTCGCAGAAGCCCGAGCAAACTAGTTGAAGCGTTCGCCAGGATTTTTCCGGCGCCATTTCGGAATTTTGGGATATGCTCTCATTTACGACTCGAACCGCTCATGCATTCTTTGCTGCCACAAGCTGAAAGGGCGAACGTTAGAGTACAGCATAGCGTAAAAGAACAAGCCCACGGCAAGCCCTCCGAAGACGTCAAGCACTGAGTGCTGCTTCACGAACACGGTCGAGAGGCAGACAAAGACGTAAAACACTGCGGAGATGGCCGTCAAATACTTTCTCTTCTTGAACGCTTCTGTATGGCTCAGCGCCGCGTGGACCGCGAAGCCGTTTATCACGTGCAGACTTGGGCAAACATTGGTTGGAGTGTCTCTCTTGTATACGATCTTCATCAGCTGGCTCAGAAAATCGGTCGGCATGACGTCAGGCCTAAGGTCAACCGCGTTCGGAAAGAGCATGAATATGATGTAGGCGACGGACATTCCTCCTCCCAGGAATATCACCAGCTTGTATAGCTCTTCCTTCGAGCTGTTCCCTGCAAAGACGCACCCAAAGGCTATGTACGGAAACCATAGCAGGTAAGGGATTACAAATGCCGGTATGAACGGCAATTCAGTGTCAAGCGGCACCTCGATCAGGTGTTCGGGCACGAGATGGGCCTCCAGCAGCTTGAACCAAACAAGCGTCGGCAGAAGCAGCAACAGGGAAAAAAAGTGCTTGCGGTTAGAAAAGTACTGCACCAGCGTTTTCAGTTGCCAATCCCTCCATGAGGCTTGTATCCTACCAACCGCCAAAACTCTTCCTAGCTAAACCCCTGTAGGCCGTGTGCTTGGTCGGCCTCTCAGGGTGCGCCTGCGGCAAACGCCGCATGGCGCTCGCTTGCCGCCCATTCTTCGGGTGGCGTTTTTCAGGGCACAGCGGGCTTTATCCGATGACTGTAAAAATCATCCTTGATCAAGCGTATTTGAGCTTCCGACGGGCTAGATCCAGCCCGTCTATGACCGCTTGCGACCCTAACATGGGAAGCTTTGGCGCCAAATTTCATAAATTGCTTTATTGGGTGATAGCCGCCTCTTCTAAAATGATAATTCTTTTCTCCAATGCGGCGCATATCCAAGCTTAAAGCATATCCCAACTTATTTCTTGCCCTTGACCTTTTTTGGATTTTTGGAATATGCGCTTGTTCAATAGGAGGATTTGGAGCATGTGCCAATTTATCCATGGCTCATGGCCATAGAGGGTTGCGCCCTAGTTCTAGGAAGCGGCGTCCCTGAGAGCATATCCAAAATTTAAGGCTGAAAAGCCGCACAAGTTTGCTCGCCCTTGCCCGAGACAAACACTGTTAAACCAGCATGCTTTTCTTTCGCCACCGGAAGAATTTTTGGATATGCGCCAATAACGCCTTTGCCCCAAATCTCGGGCTGGCTTTGCCTACAGGCCAGCAGAAATCAACATATTCGGCCTAGATCTGCAGACGGAATCAGCCCTTGATTAATCCAAGCGGGCTTTGCGCTCTGGTTGCTAAGCGCGCTTTTCCCCTAAGACTGCCTGAAATTCAACCTCTCTTCTTCTTCCCATGAGTCTTGGACCGCGCAGCTCCTGCGGGTACGCAGCTACCCCTTCCCTTGACTGTGTAGGCATTGGTTTCAAACGCAATATACGTGGCATATTAGAAAATGTTTAAAGCGGCTTAATCCTTTTTCTGCTGCAAAAACCAAATGCTTTTGCTTTAATATTTTTAGTGCATATCCCAGAATTTCCTAAAGAGACTTTTTCAAGCCACAATCTTGGTTTTTTGCTGGCTAAAAGGGCTTGTTCTCGGACGTTCATAAAACTGCTCGAAATGCTCTTAATATGCTCTTGTTTTTGGCTAGCATATAAAGTCTTTATAAAGGCATCTTGCCGTAAAACCAGCGCGAAATGCGCGTTTTTATGATTCTTTATTTCCCCGCGCTTGAAACAAGCGACTGCGCCGAAGGCGCTAGATTCAGCCATTTCCGGCGCTAGTCATAAAATCGGGCAAGCTCCAAATGCATATTCCGCGTTGCCAATCCTCGGATCCTTGAACGGCTTGTCGCTCTGTGTTATACTTTTCATGCAAAGCCAGTAGATTTTTAAAGCCTGGGTTGCTCATAACAATAAAAATTTATCGTAGCTCGATAAATTCCATTGACTTCCGTTTCTTAGGATGCTATAATAAAAAGCAAAAAGCATCGCTTGCAAAACTTCATCAAAATTTGAGGATTTTCGGCGCTTCCCGCGAAGCCCGAAACAAGAGGAATCGATTATGGGCCTTTTAGACGCAGTGCGTTCGCCAGAGGACTTGAAGAAGATGCGCCCTGCCGATATGGAGAAGCTTTGTGGGGAGATCAGGGAGTTCCTCATAGATACCATCTCCCGCACCGGCGGGCATTTGGCGTCCAATCTAGGCGTGGTTGAGCTGACCGTGGCGCTTCACGCAATCTTCAACGCTCCGGAGGACAAAATAATTTGGGACGTCGGGCACCAATCATATGTTCACAAGATCCTTACAGGGCGCAAGGATCTGTTTGGCAACCTCAGGGTCAGCAATGGGCTGAGCGGCTTTCCCAAAGGCTCTGAGAGCGACTATGACGCGTTTAACACAGGGCATGCCTCCACTTCCATTTCCGCCGCGTATGGCTACAGCGTTGCGAGGGATCTGCGAAAGCAGAAGCACAAAGTTGTCGCTGTCATAGGAGACGGATCCATGACCGGGGGGTTGGCATACGAGGCCATAAACAACGCGGGCCGAGCGAAGACGGATCTTCTGGTAATCCTCAATGACAACCAGATGTCCATTTCCGAGAACGTAGGCGCCATCTCGCGGTACCTTAACGAAATCAGGACTGAGCCAGCTTACATCTACGCCAAGGAGGACGTCAGCAACTTCATCAGCAGGATCCCCTTGATCGGGGTAGGGCTCAAAAACTTTATCGAATGGACCAAAGGCGGCTTGAAGCACATGCTTGTGCCTGGATCCATGTTCGAGGAGCTGGGGTTCAACTACATCGGGCCCATTGACGGGCACAACCTGCGGCAGATGCTAGGTGTTCTGAGAAAGGCGAAGCAGATGTCAGGCCCTGTCCTCCTGCACATCTACACGAGGAAAGGCAGGGGGTACGAGCAAGCTGAAGAGGCGCCAAAGCACTTTCACGGCGTTGACTCATTCCACGTCGACACTGGGGAGCCAGTCATGACCAAGCTGCGGGATACATATTCAGATGTCTTCGGCAAGGCCATGGCAAGGCTCGCGGGCTCAGACCAAAGCCTGGTGGCTGTTTCAGCCGCCATGACTGACGGGGTCGGCCTTGGAGAGATGGCCGCCAGCCATCCTGATCGGGTCTTTGACGTAGGCATAGCCGAAGGGCACGCAGTCACCTTTTCAGCCGGAATGGCCAAAGGCGGGATGAAGCCTGTTGTCGCGGTCTACTCGTCATTCCTCCAGCGGGCTTATGACCAAATTTTGCACGACGTTTGCCTTCAGAACCTTCATGTCATATTCGCCATTGATCGCGCCGGCGTGGTAGGCGCTGACGGCGAGACGCACCAGGGCCTTTACGACATAGCCTTTCTTTCCCATATTCCAAACATGACTATATTGGCGCCTTCCAGCAAGCGGGAAATGTCCTCCATGCTGGAGTTCGCCCTTGCCCATGACGGCCCGGTGGCGCTTAGGTACCCCAAGGGATCGGCGTCTGTATCCCAGAGGAACGACAGGCCTATAAGGCTTGGAGTCTCCGAGCTTGTCAGCAGGGGCAACGGCATAGCCTTCGTAGCGCTGGGTCCAATGGTTGACGTTGCAATCGAGGCGACTCAAATGCTCAGAAAGCGAGGGCTTGATCCAGCAGTAATAAACGCCCGCTTCGTCAAGCCTTTGGACAGCGAGATGATTTCAGGCCTCGAAGGCTTCCAGTCGGTTTTCACCCTTGAGGACCACTGCGCCATAGGAGGGTTCGGCTCTCTTGTGCTCTGCGCCCTTGACGCCGCAGGAATCAAGCCAAAATATTTTCATGCCTTCGCCTTTCCAGACAAGTTCGTGCCCCAGGGAAGCCGTGACGGGATCTTCAAGGAAAACGGGCTTGACGCGCAATCCATAGCGAAAAAGGTTTTGGAGATCACAGGCATAGCGCCCAATAAAACAAAAGAGCTGGAAGCGGCCCAAGAAGGTGGCTGAAATGATACGCGCTGACGTTCTGGTAGCCAGCCAAGAAGGCTGCAGCAGACAAAAGGCCCAGGGAATGATCGCAGAAGGGCTTGTAAGCCTTTTGGGCAAGCCGCTCCTTAAGCCCGGGCTGAAGATCGCCGAAGACTCCCTTGTTGAAGTGTCAAAGCCCGAAAAAAGATTTGCCAGCCGGGGCGGCTTTAAGCTGGACGGCGCCATGGAGCGCTTTTGCCAAAGCGTTGACGGCCTCGTCTGCGCCGACATCGGCGCCTCAACAGGAGGGTTCACAGACTGCCTTCTGCAAAGAGGCGCTTTAAAGGTATACGCCGTGGACAACGGGCATGGCCAGCTGGATCCATCTCTCTTGAAAGACCCTCGAGTCATCTCCATCGAAGGCGTCAACGCCAGGCGGCTCACCTGGGAGGATCTAGGCGAAAAGTGCAGCTTTTGCGCTGTAGATCTATCGTTTATATCCCTGTCCCTGGTGCTTGGCGCAATCGCTGGCATTCTCAATCCCGGAGGGCGGGCGCTTATTCTTGTCAAGCCGGAGTTTGAGGCAGGCCGCGAAGCCATCGGAAAAGGCGGAGTCGTAAAAAGCGCCAAGGCAAGGGCGGAAGCCCTCGCAAAAACCCTGGACTGCGCCAAAGGCGCAGGGTTTGAGGTTTTGGGCACTATGGAGTCGCCTGTCAAAGGCGGCGACGGCAACATCGAATACTTCGCTTACTTGAAACTTGAGTAAAGCGATCCTGTCATTTGCCAACCGTGCGGATGCCCCATAATAAATGCCTATTCGACATGCATCAACTTAATTCGGGTTTCGGTCAAATATTACGATTATTGAAAAGTTGCACTGCAAATTGCAGCTATTGTGCCTATATTCCATCAAATTTATATATTCAAGGTTGGCTGATTTTTAGTTCTTATTAATTTTTATTTATTTAAAGCATTTGGGCAAGACTCGTTTGGAAGTATCGCTAGATTTTCGACATTGCCGAAAATTGGATTGAAATTGCCTTCGCGAAAATGTAAAATAATATACAAAAGAAGAGTGCCAGCCGCGCCGCGCGACATGGCCTCACAAGAAGGGAGAGCGCCGCTGGTACTTTTCCCGGCGTCGGCCAAGCAATGAGAAAAATTGGCGTGCTTCCAAACGAGGAAAAAGACATAGGTCTTTCATACACGAAAAAAATAGTTAACTGGATTGAAGCACACGGGATGGAAGCTGTCATCCCTGAAGAAGAGGGAGCGATCCTGGGCCGCCCTGGGCTTTCCCAGCATGGGTTCTTTGAGGAAAGCGAGCTTGTGGCCGTGCTGGGCGGAGACGGAACAATGCTTAGGGCGGCAAGCGTCGCAGCTCTTTACGCGACTCCACTTTTGGGCATAAACCTGGGCACTTTGGGGTACTTGACCGACGCTGACCAATGCGACGGGATAGCTTCCCTGGAAAAGGCCGTGGCTGGCGAATGCTTCGTGGAGAGAAGGATGATGCTTGAATGCAAGCCGCTAGGCGAGAGCTTCATAGCGCTTAATGACGTTTGCATAAGCAGGGGTTCATCCCCAAGGCTTATAACAATCCAGCTTGGCATAAACGGAGAGCACATAGACACGGTAAGGGCGGACGGAGTGATAGTGTCCACCCCTACAGGATCAACCGCATACAGCATGTCGGCAGGAGGGCCCATCCTCAAGCCTGACAGCGAAATGATCGTCGTAACCTTCATTTGTCCGCATTCCCTAAGCTCAAGGCCCTTTGTCGCGCCAGCGACCGATACCGTAAGCATCGGCGTGGCAGGCGCCAATGACGCTGTTCTTTCCATGGACGGGGAAGCCAAGGCGCAGGCCGTCCCAGGGAAGCTGATGGAGATAAGGCGGTCCAAGTACTTCGCAAGCGTGATGAGAACCCATGAGCAAGGCTTTTTCGACACGCTGAGGCGAAAAATAATCTCCAGGCGCATATAGAGCATATCCCGCAAAAGCATACGCCTAAGGCGGAGGCCCCAATGATAGACCATCTCCATATCAAGAATGTCGCGCTCATTGAAGAAGCCGACGTGCAATTCCATGCCGGGTTGAACATCATCTCGGGAGAGACGGGAGCGGGCAAGTCCATCTTGATAGATTCCATAAATTTTCTCCTAGGCGAGCGCCCAGGAAAGGACTTCTTGAGAAGCGGGGCAGACACTGGGCTAGTGGAAGGCCTGCTTAAGGTGGCAAACCAAAAGAACCGGGACGCTCTCCAAAACATGGGCATTGAGCTGGACGAGGACGGAAGCCTCCTCCTGTCAAGGACTATAACTGATCAAGGCCGAACGGTCTGCAGGCTTAACGGAAGAAGCCTTCCCATAAGCATGCTTCGCCAGGTCTCGCAGCTTCTGGTTGACGTCCACGGGCAGCATGAGCACCAGTCCCTTTTGGATTCGTCCCGGCACATAGATCTCCTGGATCAGTTCTGCGGAGAAGAAGTGGCCAGGGCCAAGCAGTCTTTGGAAGAAATTTTGAAAAGCTACCGCGACATTATCAAGCAGTCAAAGGCGCTCGCCATGGATGAAGCCCAAAAGGGCCGGAAAGTGGAGATGCTGCAGTTCCAGATAGACGAGATCAAGGCCGCCAAGCTCAAAGAAGACGAAGAGGAAGAGCTTTTGCTGCTGCGCCAAAGGCTCAACGCAAGCGGAAAGATCTACTCCAGCGTCCAAGGCGCCCTAGCTCTTTTAAAAGGCGATGACGACACCATGTCAGCCCTTGACGCGGTATTTGAGAGCGCCTCCCTTGCCGGAGAAATAGCCCGCTTCGATCCAAGCCAAAAAGCATTGGCTAGCCAGCTTGACGAAATCGGCGCAATGCTGTCGGACGCTGTTGACAGCTTGAGGCAATACGCGGAAAACGCCCTTGATGATCCGAAGCTTCTTGAGGACACCGAGGAAAGGCTTGATCTTATCTACAGGCTTAAGAAAAAGTATGGCGCAAGCGTCAAAGACATAATAGAGCACGGAAAAAAATGCTCGCAAGAACTCAAGTCCATAATGGGCGCTGACGAGAAGCTGGCCCAGCTTTCCCATGAAAAGCGCCAGTACGCAACCCAAATGATGGCCTTGTCCAACAGCATTTCAGAAAAGAGAAAATCCCAGGCTGGGTTCATCCAGTCTGAGATCGCAAGCGTTTTAGCCCAGCTGGGCATGAAAAACGCCAAGTTTGAGATAAGCGTCGAGAAAAAAGGCGAGTTCGGCGCAAACGGCTTCGACAAGATAGAGTTCTTGATCTCTCCCAACCTGGGCGAGCCATTGAAGCCTTTGGCCAAAATCGCCTCAGGCGGAGAGATGTCCCGCGTGATGCTTGCTCTTAAGACCGTTATGGCTGACGCGGACACGATTGAAACTTTCATCTTTGACGAAATAGACCAAGGAGTCAGCGGCAGAACCGCCCAGATGGTGGCGGAAAAGCTCGCGGTTCTCTCTAGCGTCCACCAGATTTTCTGCATAACTCACCTTCCCCAGATAGCCGCCATGGCCAAGAGCCATTACCTCATAGAGAAGCGGTCTGACGACACCAAGACCACGACAGCTGTCACAGAGCTTGACAACAGCAGCATGATAAAAGAGCTGGCCAGGCTTATAGGAGGCGCCAGGATAACCGACGCCACGCTAAAGGCAGCCGCCGAGATGAAGCAAATGGCGCTGAGCCATATATCAGGGCAAAAGACCAGCCGGCTTCCAGCCGGAGAAGACGCGTAGAGCTTGATAAGACTAAAATATGACGCTTGAAACTTTTAAAAAAGATGCAAAGCTTTTTAAAAAAGCACAGTACGGACAAGCAGTGTTTGGATAAGATAAGATAAGATAAGATAAGATAAGATAAGATAAGATAAGATAAGATAAGATAAGATAAGATAAGATAAGATAAGATAATCAAAAACAGGACAAGGCTACGAGATAGAATAAGAGCAAGCAAACGGGCACCCTCAAAGAGGGTGCCCGTTTTATCGCATTGCTGATCAAACAAAAGACATGAAAAGAAAATAAAACCAAACACAAAAACTAACAATCATACGCAATAACTATTTTTCGTACACATAATTCGTGATTCGTACGCGAAATATCACTCGCAAGCAAGGCGGGTTTTGGCGAAGACCGGGTAGAAGCCCTCCAGTTTCGCCTCGCTTAGATGAGTTTGCCACACCGCTCTTAGTTAAACCCGAACACTCGGTTTGCCAGCTTATAGCACTTGAGCGCGAAATGTCTTCCAAGCTCGCCTGGCAGAGTCAATATCACTCCCAGATAAGATGCTTTGAGGCCTTTGTAGACGCCTGGGCACTCTTTCTTTATGTAGTCCCAAAGCTCGCGGCTTTGCTCGACATGCTTCTTCGTTCCGCCGACATAGAGCAGAATGGTTGTTACCGCCGTAACAATCTCCATGTAGTGAAACAAGTACTGGGCGGCCTTTTTCGGGATCCCCTCGTAGTGGGACTCGTCCGCCATGAGCTTGTTGACCTTTATCTGCTGGTCTATGCGCTTGATCATGACATTCTCGTTCACCGACTGGTCGGCCCTGCCCACGTAATAGTGGTAGAACACTTCGTGGATGTAGTACATCCGCCTGGCGTGCTTGGCGGCAAAGTACGCGAACAAGTTGTCAACGTAAAACGATTTCTCTGGAAGGGAAAAGTTTAGGTCACGAAGCATGGCGGTTCTGACGGTCATGGAATGCATCAGCATGTACTGCCCGCGCTTGAAGCGCTTGGCTTCCTCCCATGAGAAAACTCTTCCCGACGGAAGTGCCTTGGCGCAATCGATCACTCTTTTGCGCTTTTTGCCCTCTTTGTCGTAGACGTAATCGCTGACAAGCAAGTCAATCTTTTTTTCTCCCTGATTTCTAAGGATGTCCAAGATATGCGCGAACGCCTGGCGGTCAACCCAGTCGTCGCTGTCGATCACTTTGTAGTACTCCCCTTTTGCCTCTGCAAGCCCAACATTCACAGCTGAGCCGTGCCCGCCGTTCTCCTTGCTGATCACTCTGGCCGCTGGCCAGGCTTTCGCGTATTCCTCCGCCATCGCAAGCGTCTGGTCTGTCGATCCGTCATTGACTATTATTATCTCAACATCATCCGGGCATGGCAAAAGAGAGTCAAGGCACCGGCGCAGATAGTCCTGCGAGTTGTAGCAGGGAACGCATATGGTGAGCGCAAGCACGAATAACACCGCCTATCAGGAACTATGCATAAAAAATTTCTATGCATTTATTGGCGGAAAGCGACGAGCGCTTCCCGCCTCATATATCATAATCCAGTTCGGGCGGTCTGTCCATGCTTCTTTTTACCAGAAAAGCTTTAGTCAAATCCACAAAATGCGCAGTTTATCCTAGCAAAGCACTTGGGGTGCGCTAATAATCCCTTGTTTGCGGCATCTGAAAATTTATGGAAGCAATGGTCCGAATAGCGATCATTTTGTTACGTTGCCTCGATCAAAACATTAGAAGCGCATTCTTTGTTTCGCTCGCGGCTAAAAACGCAGCTCTTTTCACTCCCTGGCTTATTTAACTTTATTGCTGCCGCGTTTGCGGGACAGCGTTACGAAAACCACGCAAGCGATTATGCCCAGCCCCAGAATCACATCTGCGGCTATCAAGAGCTTCTGCCAGAGGGGTATTATCGAAACGACCTTGCTGCCGGAAGAGAGCCCGTTCATTGCATTGCTTCTGGAAATCGCAAACGCGATGTTTTTCGAAGCCTTTTGCATGTTTGAAACAACTGTCGGGGTCATGTCTGCGGCTGAGAGCTTCCAAAGCTCAGCGTCAGAATTAAGCCAAAGGTCATTTCCCGCCTCAAGCCCTATGCGCATGTCTTCATAGGCAAAGACTGAGAAAGAGGCCTGATCTGTTATGGCTACTCCCTCAAAGCCCCATTCGTTCCTGACTGTTTCAGTCATAAGCCCGTAGTGAGCGCCAGTCCAGCGAGCTCCTATGCGGTTCATGCTGGTCATCATTCCATGAGCGTCGCCTACTCTGGCAGAGATCTCAAATGGCTTCAAGAAGATCTGCCTGATTGACTGCTCATTGGCGAACATCGCTCCGCCCATCCTGTTTGTTTCTTGGTCGTTGACAGCGAAATGCTTCATGTACACGAGCACGCCTTTCTCCTGCGCCCCGATGATCTCTTTTGCGCAGATCATGCCGGACAGGTAGGCGTCTTCGGAATAGTACTCAAAGTTGCGGCCGCTATAGGGAGTGCGATGGATGTTTGTCGCGGGGGCATACCAGCCCGTAACCGCAAGCCTCAGGCTATCCTCACCTATGGCTTTGCCGAATTCCTGGGCTAGATCCACGTTCCAGGTGGAAGCCAGGACTATCGCTGACGGATAGGACATTCCGCTCTTTCCGCCTACAAGGGTGTTTGAGAATCCTGCAGGGCCGTCCTTGTCTGTTGTAGCTGGAAGCTGGATCGAGTCTATTCCCATTGTGGCGTAGCCGCCAACACGCACCAGCTTGTCGAGATCTTCAACTGACATCTGTCCAATCAGCGCGTCCCATAGATCGCTGTCATACTCCGCTTCCATGAGGGCGGCAACGTTTAATCTGCCATAATTCTCGTCTATGACGCCAGTGACAGGAGTCGGAATCGAGGGATCGTTCACTGGATTTATCTCCAAGTTTGTGATCATCTGGTTAGGCGCGGTCCATGACCCGTTTGCGTACACTGTGGGCCAGGTGCCAGTCCAGTCGCTTCTGCTAAGATACTTGTATCCGCTGTCATAGTGCTTGATGTCAGCGTCTTGGAACTGGTTGGAGATGGGGTTGCCTGTATCTAGCGACACAGCATAGGTTTGGCTGTCCAGGCTCGCGATTGAGTACTTTTTAGCCAGGCTGGCGTTTCCGTCATAATCCATGCCGTTTGCTGAAGTTTTCCCTTTGGCCGCCAGAATGTTGTTGAGCGCGTCGTGAGAATTCTGCCCAGCCGCAAAATAGTAGTCGCCTGCGTCTACTATATAAGTTCCGTAGCCGTCGGCATCATACACCTTCATGGATTCCTTGTCTACCTGCACTTTGACTGTCTCTTTCTGGCCAGGCTGGACCACTCCTGTCTTGGCGAAGCCCACGAGCTCCACAGAGGCTTTTTCTATGGCGTTTTGGCGATCATAGTCAGTGTACGGAGACTGCATGTAAACTTGGACAATGTCCTTTCCCGCATGGCTGCCATTGTTTGTGACTGTGACGCTGACCTCGTACTTGTCTCCGCTTTCCGCCACGGCGTAATCAGACCAGGAGAAGTCAGTGTATGATATTCCATAGCCGAACGGGTACTGCACCTGGGTCGGGTAATCGTAGTTTTGCGCTGATTCAGTTCCCAGAACTACGTCCTCATACCTTGTTTCATAGTATCTGTATCCGACATACACCCCTAACGTTGCCGCTAGCCCGAGACTGCTGGTTGGCACATGAAGCTTTGGCAAATGCCTAATGCCAATTCGGCGCATATTTCCAGTGCGCCACTGTTTGAAGCTTTGCAAACCATTCAGGGTTTTCGCTTGCGAGCAACCTCATAAGGAGCAACTTAGTGCATATCCCAAAATTCCGAAATTGCGCCGGAAAAATCCTGGCGAATGCTTCAACTAGTTTGCTCGGGCTTCTGCGAGCAAACACCCGGATTTTTCCGGCGCCTCGGATATAATTTCGGGATATGCTCTTGATTTTGCTCCCTGTGAGTAAGCGTTAGCGACTGCTTTTCCCGGTCTTTCAAAGCATTCTCTCCAAGCGCAACCCTGTGTGGCTGGCTCTGTCAAGAATGCCCGATAACAGGCTGTGGCGCGTTTAAAGGCAAAACCTAAGAGCTTTGGGGATCTGCCATAAAAACGCATAAGGCTTGCGCTAGTGCCTAAATTATCTCTCAGCGGGGAAGCACGCCATATCTCCGGACAGCGTCCCGTTTCGCAGACATTCAGCAATAGCGCCTTTGCAAGAATCCTTTTGACCAAGGCATAGCAACGCGAGCCTAAATGGCCATGAACAGCGGCTGTCTTGCGCCGTTGCCCAAAACGAACCGGCCAGGAGCCGGATGAGCGCTTTCACTCTTCAAGGAAAGATTCGCCGCGCCCAGCACCTGACAAAAACACCCAATTGCGAATGTTGCTCCGCTAGCTTGAGCTTATTGATCTATGTATTATCCCAGGATCAAGGGATCCGAAGGGCATTTCATTCATGGGGAAATTTCAAATGCGTCAGATGATTCGCTTGCTTAAAGTATAGAGTCGTTCGCAAATCCGTATATTTCAACAGGCAAGTTACGAGTCATTTTGTTTATTGCAATCTTCAGTTGAAACCGGAAAAACACTTGCATGAGCGAAAATAACGGTTGTTTTACTAAATTTGTTCCCGATGAACAATTGGCGGCTGGCTTGTATGACTTCGAGTACATTTTTGACGCTGCGCATCCGCAAGCGCTTGGTTGGCCAAGCGCTTGCGAACGCTACAGCTTTATGACTTGCATTGCACAAACTGCCTTAATGCTTAGACTTGCATTGAAAACCGCCTTAAAGCTTCGAGTTTATGACTTGCATCGCTAAAACCGCCTTAACGCTTCGTTGCCTGAAACCGCTTCCTACTTTCCAATTTCAGCCATCCAGCCCCACATCGAGGCTGGGGCTCCATTCACCAGGACTTCTTTGCTGCTTGACGGAAAAACGTCTGCTGAAATGGGGCCTACGAATGGGCCATACGCGCTGGTTCCCGGATTTGCTATAAGTTCCGCGCCTTTTGCCAAGATCGCGTCAGCGTTTTCAAGAACGTAATCGTGGTCAACATCCAAGAGCGCCCTGTCTGAAAGAGGATAGAGCCATGACCAGTGCCCTGTGTAGGTTACGCCTGGCCAATCCTGGCTTGCAATGTTGTCAAAGAAGCTCAGGTGGATGTCTTTCGCTCCGGCTTTCAAAAGCCTGATGAATGTGGGAATGACAAAGACTACTGGCGCTACTGTGGTATCATCGCGGCTCTGGGCAAACCAGATGGGGGTTCCTTTTATGGCATCAAGCTTCGCCTCGTCTATGAAGGAATCCATGTAGGCTTGGCAGCTTGGGTATGCCGCCGCGAAGAAGCCTGGGTAATTTATGAGCATGTTGATGGTCATGTACCCGCCGTTTGAACAGCCGCCAAGGTATATCCTGCCGGGATCTATGTCGCCGTTCTTTTCAATGTAGCCATCTATGGCGGCCTTCAAGGCCTCGGTATAGATCGAGTCTTCGTTGCCGTGATGCTGGCCTGAGCCGCTGTTCATCCACATGGTTTGGGTCTGGACAGCCAGAACATACGCGCCCGCCAGACCGTCGGCTTTGAAATACTTTTGGATGCCCTCTTCTGACAGGTTTGTCACGTCATTGCCCAAAAGGGCTACGGTAACATCAGTTCCGCCCTCGCCAGCCCCATGGAGCCAGATGATGAGGGGGTTTTTGCCGCTGTCCTGCTTCATCTCAGGAGTTTCGTAAGCGGCTGTTTGAAACGTGAAGCCATCTATCTCTACAGTTTCCTTGATCCAGTTGTCTGTTAACGGGATTATCCTGCCACCGTAGGCGTCTTTTGCGATGACGATGCTCTCTTTGGTGCCATTTATGGCAAGGCCGTTGATCTCAACCGTATAGTTCGCCTCTACCCACGTGTTATGCCCTGTGCCCTTGAAGTCATAAAAGAATGGCGAGCTTCCTGGAAGCGGCGCTCCGCCGTAAATTCCTTGCTCTACCCCATAGGCAAGCAAAACCGTCACAAACTTTGACGCTGTTTCTGATTGCGCTCCGCTGGCGTCGGAAACGTACGCGCCTGTTACAGCGCGGTCGCTTGACGATGGGCCGACAAAAGACAAAGTGTCAGATGTCACTTTGAACTTGTCAGCTGTTGGCTCGCCTGGCTCGACATCGCCTGGCAAAGTTAAAACCAGCCTTGTAACCGCTGGGCCCCATTCGAAGGGCTCAACGTAAATTTTGTAGGATGCTGCGTCTGGCAAATCTTCACCTCTAGCTAATAATTTTATGAGGGATCTGGCTATTTTGCTTGCCTTGGCAATGTTAGAACCGCTTGGCGCTTCGGCATGAATCTCCTGACTGCAAAAGTGCAGACCAAAGCCAGAAGTCCTGAAAGAACCGCGTAAAGCGCACCCTGAATGATGTCAATGATCTGAACGCCCGCTTTGTAAACGCTTCCAGGCATCGCGCCAATCATTGCCTTCGAGTTCGCTATCGTGTACAGGACATGGTGTATCGCTTCCCTGGCGTAATGGTAATGAGCCGGGTTATCCTTGTCAAAGTCAAAACGAGCGCTTTCGCTGGCGCTTGTAAGCTTTGCGTCCGCCCCTGCCTCAATCATCTGGTATCCGTCCATGTATACGCCGGTGTTGGCGTTGTCGGTTATGACAAAGCCGTCAAAGGCCCATTCATTGCGCAAAATCCCAGTGATAAGGGGGTATGATCCGCCAGTCCACGTGCTTCCAACCCGGTTGAACGCTGTCATTACGGCAGAGCATGCGCGAATGGATCTGGTTGCGTTGGTAAGTTTTCCGTCAGAAGACTTTTGGAGGAAATTTAAGTCCACATCTCCGGCCTTCATGCACATTTCAAACGGAACGAGATACAGCTCGCGTATGGATTGCTCGTTTAGCCAGGTCACAAGGCTGAATTGGCCTGTGCCGTCTCCGCGATGGTTTTCTTGGTCGTTGAAGGCGAAGTGTTTTACATAGGCGTACATTCCTTTGGAGGCCGCGCCCTTGGTCTCAAGTGAAGCGAACGCGCCTGACAGATATCCGTCCTCGGAGTAATACTCGCCGTTTCTGCCGCTAAAGGGCGTCCTGTGAATGTTCATTGACGGCGCGTACCAACCGTCAGCGCCTCCCAAAATCGCTTCTGTTCCAATCATTTCGCCATATCTCAATGCGATGTCAGCGTTCCAGGTCATGGCCAAGACTACAGGAGATGGATACATCTGCCCAGTTCCGCCATAAATCAGGCCTGCGGCGGTGTCAGCGTCAGTGCCAAACGGCTTGCCAATGGATTTGATGGGGGCAGTTCCATAGCCAGATATCCCCACAACGTTATAGTAGTCTTCGGCGCTTAACTCGTCAAGCAGCTTTTCCCACAGCGGATCATTGTAATCCAGCCCACGCAGATCGATAAGCTGAACCCCGTTTTTCGCTCCATAGACTATGCTGTCAGAAAAGGACGCTGGATCAATCGGGCTGCGCGAGTCAAAGCTGTCTAGGTCTTGCAGGAGGTCAGCGGTTGCTTCTTTGCCATACAGAAATGAGGCTGGGTTGCCACCGCTGTCAGTTCCGTTTATCTCATTTCCCCAAGTGCTGATGATGCTTGTAACCTGGCCGTCGTGGCTTGGGAAAGTGCCTATCCAATCATTGCGTGAAAGGTATTTTGCGTCTCCTGCGGCTTC
>JAISWZ010000055.1 GCA_031270945.1 Clostridiales bacterium
CTTTTTTAGAGTATACATTAGTTGCATCGTATTTTTTTTCAAGCGCTCTGAACTTGTCCTCTCCGAGATCTTCCCTCAGTTCGTTAATCATGTCCTGAAGCCAGAGGTCTTCGTCTTCAACCACCAGGCCGTTGTCAATCCGGTGAATGATCTCTTTGGCCAGGGCGCGGACATGCTCGCAAAATTCTGCCTCTCCGCAATATTCGCAGTCGCAATAGATGTCATCGACCGTTTCGTCATTTTGGAGCAAAATGCGCACGTGAATGTCGCCATCAGCGTCAGCAAACCAAGCTCCATTTGAGAAATGCACATTGGTGAGCGTTACCTCGTAATTATAGGGCTCATATGAGAAGTCTTCAACCTCGCGCAAAAACAAGGTATTGATTTCCAAACTGACATTCCTCCTTGCGCCTCCTTGCGGTAAATGCTTTAATTACTAATATATCATATCACGCTTAGATGCTCATGTAAAGATATAGCTGAATATGTCGGAGATGAGCGGGATAGGGGATGATTCTTGAGGAAGATTTTAAATTTATTAACTTATTCCACCATGGATCTTAACCTTTGATGCCCATTGACCCCGAATTCAAGACACGACAAAAAGCCTGGCGCTGGCGAAAGCCAACGCGAGGCTTTTACATTTTTGCGGGCACTTTTATCCCAAGAAGAGAGAGCATCAAGCGCAGCAACTGGTTTGTGAGATTCAGAAGAGCCAGCCATGAAGCTTTCTGGGCTTCGTCTGGGCAGGTGAGTATAGCGTTCTCCATGTAAAACCTGTTGAACCATCCCGTGATGCTGAATAGGGCTTCGCAAAGGGCGTTTGGCGCTTTCTCAGCGAAAGAGCGAGTCAATGCCTCTCCTGTGTTCAATAGGGATAGCATAAGGCTTGTCTCAGTTGCGGTAACAGGAGCGCTGGCCTTATTGTATTGGGTGTCTCCAGCTTTCTTAAGCAATGAGGATATGCGGACTGCGCTGTAGAGCAGGTATGGGCCGGTCTTGCCGTCGTTTTGCATGAAGCGGTCAAGATCGAAAATGTAGTCCCTGGTGCGGTGGTTTATCAGATCTCCGACCTTAAGCGCCGCTACGCCAATGATCTCAGCGGTCTCTCTCTGCTCTTCCTCAGACATGTCAACTACGCCTTCCGCTGTTTTTGCGAAAGCGGCTTCTACAGCTGAGTCAATTAGGGTAGATAGGCGCATTACTCCGCCAGCGCGAGTCTTGAACGGCTTTCCGTCCTTGCCGTTAATGGTTCCGTTGTTGGCATGAATAAGAACTGTCTCAGGGCTTACTATGCCAGCCATCTTTGCTACCGTGAACACTTGCTTGAAATGAAGGCTCTGGCGAGTGTCGACTACATACCAGACCTCGTCAGGATTCCAGTCCTCAACGCGCTGTATGAGCGTAGCCAGATCTGCGCTGCCGTAAAGCTCTCCGCCATCTGACTTGAGTATTATCATTGGAGGTATCGGATCGGCCTTTGTTGACTCGATCTCAACAACCTTCGCGCCTTGGCTTTCAACCAAGAGGCCTTTGTCTTCCAAAACCTTTATAACCCTTGGCAAGTATGGAGCGGAGTCGCTTTCCCCGTACCAGTAGTCAAAGTCAGTGTCCAGGCGTCCATAGTTCTTCTTAAGGTCTTCTACGCTTATCCTGTGGATGTGATTCCAAAGAGCGAGGTATCCAGGGCGTCCGGTCTGCAGTTCCACAGTCGCGGCTTTTGCCCTCTCGGCAAACTCAGGATCCTCCCTGAAGCGCTTAGCGGCTTCCGGGTAAATGACTTCCAGCTCAGAAACAGTGTAAGGAGACTCTTCAGGATAGCCCGAGGTTATATCCTTGTTGAAGTAAGGCAGATCAGGGTATAGATCGCTTGAATGAGTTATCACTTGGCCCATCTGGAGCCCCCAGTCTCCCAGGTGGACGTCAGTTATGATTTCATGCCCAAGAAAGCGACCGATTTCCGTAAGAGCGCGCCCTATTATAGCTGTGCGGAGATGCCCTACATGGAGGGGCTTGGCTACGTTTGCTCCTCCAAAGTCCAAAACTATCTTTTTGCGAGGCTCTTCCGGCATGCAAAGGCGGGGGCTGTTTAGCATCGCAGTGATCTCTTCAGCCAAAGCTTCGCCCGTAAGAGTCATGTTTACAAATCCAGGCCTGCATGCTTCGACCTTTGAGAATATCGGATTTGGCGCCAGCTTTTCCGCGATCTTCTCTGCTATGGCCATAGGGTTTGTCTTTGCCGCCTTAGCCGCCGCCATAGCTCCGTTGCATTGGTACTGGCATAGCTCAGGGCGGTTGGAGACTACAACCAAGCCATAAGAGCTGTCAAGGCCACATTCCTCGAACGCCTGTGTAGCCAAGACTGTCAGCTTGTCTTTAAGTGCCATATTTAAACCTCCACAGGCAGGTGTTGCGCAGAGCTCAAGAGCAAAGAATAAGCCTTGCTAGATTGCCTTATATTATTTAAGGCTTAGCTCTGCGATTCCTGACAAGAATATCATATCAAGACTGGACTGTCAATCAGAAATGGAAAAATGGATGAATTGGGTATGTGAGTGAGCTGAGAGAACGCTTATCATGTCCAACGCAAGGAGTCGATATGTTATCACCCAAGCGTGGCTAATCGAATCAGAATATGTATTATATGGATATTATTTTTGAGAAAACTGCAATTGGAAGATTTTTATGCAAAATGTAAATTCGATAGGGGTTCGCTACGGGTTTGTGCGAAAAATAAGACTTTAAAATATAAGATGGAAATGAAAATGGAATACCTAAATTTCTAGAAAATATATTTGAAATTTGAAATTTATTCTTATCTTGCAGACCTGACGTTTGTCAGCCCTATTTCTCTTATATTTTGCGATTTAACGCCGTCTTCACTCGTTTTATTGATTCCCAATTTTCGCAGATCCAAAACAAAAACAAAACAAAACCCAAAACCCAAACCCAAAACCAACCAAGCCGCATCCCAAAACCGGATGCGGCTTGCCAACTATGCAACATCATCTGTGATCAGCCAGCGCAACCATTTGCTTTGCCAATGCCAGCTCGTCAGCGTTTACGACATCGGAATAGCCGTTTGACAAGGTATGAAGCAAAGCATAATCCCCAGGGTTGTCGGTTACATACCAGATAGCGGCTTGGGCTACATCGTAAGAGCAGCCGTTCTCGCTTAGGACTTCCACAAGCCTGGCAAGGCGTGAAGTCTTGTCTAGAGACTTTACAGACATGACGTCTGAGTCGTCAGGTATGCTCTTTTCGATATTCATGCAGGCCGTATCAATTCGATGGGATATGCTGGAACCAGGATTTACGTGCATTTTCTCCTCCGTTCGGACAACCATGTTCTGAACGCTTGCGCTAGCGCCGAAGTATGTTCCCAGAGGTATGGTTACATCTACGGCAAAAGGGGTGTCGTTGTAGATTGTCAAAGCCGTCTCGTCTATGCTTCTGCCATTGACCTGCGTAGTGATCCCGGAAATGTTCTTTGCATCAGAGATGCTTATAGAGAATGTTCCAACAACCTCACACTCGGGCAGGGCTTCTTTGACAGCAAGCAATTCCTTGTACGAAAGAGGGGTGTCGTCCAAGTCCAGGTATTCAAGGCTCGTTAATGAGTATAGCGGGCTGGGATCCTCAATGCTGTTGCCGCAGAGCGAAAGTGTCCGAACGCTCTGCATCTCAGACAAAAAGCCGAGATCAGTTATGCCTGAGTAATCCAGAACCAAGTCCGTTAGGTATTCGAGTTGCGCAATCCCGCTGGGATCAGCAAGGGTGTGATGGGACAAATCAAGGACGGTCAAGTCTTCAGGATACTCTGCTCCATCTATCAACACAGTCGGAATAGGGGTGGGGGTGAGAGTAGGCGAGGGTGTCGGAGAAGGCGACGGAGTGTTAGTAGGAGCCTGGGTCGGATCCGGGCTAGGATCAGCGGCAAACGACGCTAAGAATTGCGACTCATCTTCAGGCGATAACGCGCACCCTGAAAGCGCCGCGAGCGCTAATAAAGCTATTAGTGCGAATAGATAAAGGTTTTTCATGGCTTAGTCTCCTTTTTTGGTTGCTTGGGATATGCGCTAAGCCTGTTTATGGGCTGAGCGCTTGCTCGGTTTTGATCTTTGCTTGTTTTCCTGTGCTGTCTTTATAAAGCTCAGGAAAAGAAATATCGCTCTACTTAGATGAAATATTTTTGGAGTCTTGCAGCGCGTAACGCTAGCGATGAATGGCCTGGTTTTGCCCTTTGGTTCTGGCTTTCTTGCTGGCCTTTCTCTTTCTGGCTTTTCTCTTTTGGTTTTTCTCTTTCTGGTTTTTCTTATCTGTCTTTATAAGGCGCAGGAACAAACATATCGCTTTTGGTTTCACGATCAATTTGTTGGCATATAATGGGGTAAGATGCCTCGAAGCAACTGCTCAGTCATTTTATTTCCCAACCAACGGAGTCACTTTAGCGAAGACAGTTAGCGCCAGCTTCTGAAGCGCGACTTCATTTTGCGTTTTAGATTTAGGTTGAGGCGCTCAAGCTTTCTGGATCCGACTTGCGGCGTCTCTAAGCCATAAGGCAGACGGTTCTGGCGTTATCAAAAACAAACAAAATCTAATCCCGATATTGCCGCTAAATCAAAGTTTAAGAGAACTGACTTCCATAAATTGAATGAATATTTAAAGTCGGACTGGACACAATAAAAGCCAGTTAACGCAAGGCATACTTTCGGCAATTAAAGTGCACTATATAAGAATTATAAAAAGCCAAATTTTCGTTGTTTTTTTGCTTGACATATTTGATAGCCTATGCTAACCTAGATACAGTTAGCGTTTCCTAACTTTTGAGCTTTGAGAGAGGTGAATACCATGCCATTGACATTTGCCGAGCCAGGCGAAGCCACAGTCGTGAAAAAAGTCGGAGGAAAGGCAGAAACTCGCCAGTTCCTTGAGAATTTGGGTTTTGTAGAGGGAAGCTTTGTAACTGTCGTGTCCAAGATTGCCGGGAACTTGATCGTGAACGTGAAAGGCTCCCGCATAGCCATAAGCAGAACCATGGCTGACAAGATAGTGGTATGATTCAGGCCTCCCATGACATGAGGGAATGCATGAAGTTTTGCCGGGACGCCATGCTGCGTTGCGGCGCGCAAGGCATTATCGGCGCTTGAATAGCGCCAAAGAGGATTAGACACAAGGGCTGGCGCTTGCCAGCCTGTTTTATTGCTTAAATATAGGAATTGTTCTATACAGCCACTTTTATGTTTGCCCATAATATGGGCTGAACCATTAGAAAAAGATCACCTAGGCGCAAATTTCACCGCCACGTTCAGACCTAGATTTAAAATGCTGCGTATATATTAACGTAACGGCTTCCGCGAGAAGCTTTGAATCCAGTTTTGAGAAAGTGAAGTGATTTTTGTGCATTGCTGGAACCATGTACAAATGCCTGCCGAAGGCATGTGCGTAGTTTGCGGAAAACCTCTTTGCGTCGACTGCATCGTGGAGCTTGGGGGAAAATACTACTGCAAAGAGCATGCGAAAGATGCATTTGTGACAAAGCAGAACACACAGCCGTACAGTTTTGGACCCAGCCCGATGTATGGGTCTGAGTGCGCTCCCCCTACCAGCGCCTATTATTACGGCTACAGAGAAACGCCGTATCCGGCAAAGAGCAAGTTCGCAACCCTTCTGTTGTGCTTGTTTGGCGGAATCTTCGGATTGCATCGCTTTTATGTAGGCAAGGTGGGCACAGGGCTCATTTGGTTCTTCACACTGGGCTTCTTCTTCTTTGGGTGGTTCGTCGACCTTCTGCTGATAATCTGCGGTTCGTTCAAAGACAGCAACGGGCTTCCCCTGGATTGAAAAAGCGAGAGGCATTATTGCCTCTCGCTTTTTTTGGATTTTTTGAATAGCGTAGCGCCAGGAGCATATATCTATAGCTTTCAAGGAGGAAAATTAATGGCACAATTGCTCAATCGGGGATCGAAAGGGTTCCAGGAGGCTATCTCAACAGAAACCTTTGTGGACAAGACTGCGATGATTGCTTACACAAACAGCCTGTGCGGCACCAAGCAAAAGTGCCTCTGCGTTAGCCGGCCTCGGCGGTTTGGCAAAACGATGGCGGCGGAAATGCTTTGCGCCTACTACGCAAAGGGGTACAGGTCGAGAAAGCTTTTCGATGGCCTTAGGATCAGCAAGGATCCGTCGTTTAAAAAACACTTGAACAAGTACAACGTGGTTTTTCTGACCATCACAACGTTCCTAAGTCTGACGCATGACGTGCCCGAGCTTATTTCAAAGGTCAAAAGTGACATAGAGGAAGCCTTGATCGTTGAGTTTGGCAAAGACATTCCAAATGGGGATATCTATAAAGCGCTAGATTTCGCCTATGCCAAGTCCAAAACTCCATTTGTGTTTATTATCGATGAATGGGACTGCATCTTCAGGGAGCGGAAAAGCGACACTGATGGACAGAGAGCGTATCTAGACTTTATCAGCATGCTTCTAAATGAGCGAGAATACGTTCAGCTGGCCTATATGACAGGCATACTGCCCACGGATCTGGACATGTTTACGGAGCACTCAATGGCCAACCCCGCTGAACTGGAAGAGTTTATAGGATTCACGGAGGGCGAAGTCCATTCCTTGTGCGAAAGGTTTGGCAGGAGCTTTGAAGATACGCAGGAATTGTATGACGGCTATTCGTTTCCAAACGAGAAGCACGTATACAACCCCCTGTCAGTGGCGAGAGCCATGAAGTATGGGCAATTTATCAACTACTGGAATGCCACCGAGACATTTATGGCTTTGAAGATCTATACAGACCTCAAATTTGACGGGCTACAGGACGCGATACTGGATCTGATCGCGCAAGGCTCCAAAAAGATCAGCATGAATAGAGCCCGGAATGACATGTCAACCTTCGCGTCGGCAGACGACGTCCTCTCACTGCTTGTCCATCTAGGGTACCTGAGATACGACTCGGCTTCAGGGGAGGTATCAATACCGAACAAGGAAATCCTGGACGAGTTCAAGAATTCCGTGGAAGTATCGGGATGGCCAGGCGTAGCAGAGGCGCTGGCGAAGTCAGGGATCAGGAAAGCGCCCAACCTGTAATGGGTGGAAAAGAGCCCGCAATATCATAAATGATATTGCGGGCTCTTAGTTTTTTGATTGTGTTCCTTGCCTGGGTATCATCATCAAGTAGCTGACCGCTATGGAGAATGGACTGGCACGGAACATAGCCAAACAACAAGCGCTAGGCCAGCAGCAAGACATTATCGAAATAAGAATCTTCAGACTCGGTTATGCTCCATTCATGGGATATGACAATAACCGTTTTGTCCTTGAAGGTAGATATAAACGACTTGACTAAAGATTTGGAATTGTCATCCAAGTTGGCAAGAGGCTCATCCAAGATAACAATGCTTTTCGACGAGAGCAAAACCCGGGCGATTCCTATCCGTCTTTTCTCTCCGCCAGAGAGCTGGGTATTGCCGTCTCCAATGTAAGTGTCCAAGCCTTCTGGCGTTGCATACTTTGACAATCCAAGCGCTTGCATTGCTGAGATGATTTGTTTGTCATCTATCTTTTCATCGAACAGCGAGATGTTGTCGCGCAGAGTCTCAGAAAACAAGTAGATGTCTTGGCGCATCACAGAGCAAAGCTCGAAAATGCCAGGAATGTCGTTAACAGATACCCCGTCAATGGTAATTGAGCCCTCAGAGACAGGGTAGTACCTTAACATGCAATTTATCAGTGTTGTCTTGCCCGCTCCGCTTTTCCCTTGAATTAAGCACTTCTCGCCCTTTCTGACTGAAAGCGAGCATCCGTCAAGCAGCCAGCTGTCTTCAGGGGAGTATTTAAACCGAACTTTGTCAAAAACAAGTTCCTTTGAGAAGACTGCTGAGGAACTTTGTGCCGCGCCATCCTCAGGAAGCTGGCTGGCGGTAAAATCAATAACGCTTTGACGGTTTTGCTTTGTGGAAATGATATTTTGAATGCAGTTCGCCAACGCTATAAGAGGATAGCTCAATTGGTCTATCATGCCTACTGCAACAAAGAACTGGCCCGCGTTAAATTTTTGGATCAGCACAAGGTAAGCAGAAAAGGCGATTATAGCAAAATAACTGAAATAGGAGATTATGGTAGTCAAGCCGCGCATTAAAGAGCTGCAATTCATGCTCTGAAGCTTTGCGCTGATGGCACTTTGGTTAACTGCATCCATCCGCCTCATCAGCTTGTGCTCAATAGAAAAATTCTTTACAACCTCCAAGCCTTGAAGCACATTTGTCAGGCTGGTTATGTATTTTTCCGCTTTTTCAACATTTGCGTTTTGCAGTTGCTGCAGTTTCTTCTCCAGCAGCTTTGGCAGATACAGCGGCATGGACAACAGAAACAGGGTAAGGAGCGTTACTTGCCATCCTAGCACAAGCAGCCCTATTGTTATTGAGGCGATCTTAAAGCAAAAGTTTATAAGAAGCAAGAGCGACGAGAAATACTTGGACATTATTTCTGGCGTCATGACGGTGAATTTTGAAACGTAATCGCCTACAGTTGAAAGACGAAAGTCAGCGTAGTTGACATTCAATATCGACCCCAGAATGTCATGCTTGAGGTTTTTCTCAGTGCTGGCGAGAAGGGCGTTTTCAGATATATACGAAACTTGCATCATAGCAATTTCAAGCAGTATGAACGTCAGGAGCAAAATGGCTGACTTGAGCAAGCCATCACTGTTAAGCCCAATTGCCGCATTCAATACATCGCCTTTCATAAATTGCACATAGACGGCTACGATGTCTTCCAAGAT
>JAISWZ010000096.1 GCA_031270945.1 Clostridiales bacterium
CATCGCTCGATAAAAGCGCATGGCTAGGCTAGAGCACAAAAAACAAAGTGGTGATCAATTTGAGCGCAATGAATGAAGTGAAGCGGCTGCTCCTTGAAAAAGGGCTGAAAGCGTCTGACCTTTATGAGCATTTGAAGCATCTTGGCGTCAGCAGACCTAATGTAACCGACTGGAAATCCGGCAGAAGCTTCACATACCTCCACTACATCCCTGAAATCTCGGAGTTTCTCGGCATTGCCCCCGACTTCCTTCTTGAAGCGGATCAAGGCTTGTCTTACCCAGACGATGTCAACGTTGAGCTTCTTGATGCCAATATAGACTTTATATCCTCAAATGACGCTCCAGATGGCATTGATAAGGCGCTGGTCGATTCCATTCAAGACTCCTTGTTTTCAGTTGACCCTGACGGGCGCATAATTAGGCGCATTTTGCTCGCTCTGTTGGACAACGGCCAAACTATACCCGCTTTTGCCAATTTCCTGGGCGTTAAAAGGCAAATCGTCATTATGTGGGAAGAGGGAAAAAGCAAGACATACTGCACCCTGAGAACTATCAAAAAGATCTCGGAGTTCCTTGGCGAAACGCCCAGATATCTTATAGGAGGAGAAAAGCCCGAGCCAGCAGCAACAGCTAGCACTGATGCCAAAACTGGCGAAACCGAGTTGGACCAGCTGGACTGGATTATGCGCGAAATCTCAGAAATCAAGCTTGTTTTGGATAAACTGGCCAAGAAGCTTTTGTAGGGAACTAAGAGTGGTGCCTTTGAAGGCAAGCGGGTGCACTTCCGCCAACGATAAATAAATCTTTATCTTAATTCCCGTAGTGTAAAAAGCGCTTGGCTGTGAAGCCAAGCGCTTTTATGTTTTGGTTTTATCTTTTGGTTTCATGTTATAAATTTGATCTAACCGAACATTTACCAATTTAAATATATGTTCGATATTAGTTTTCATCAAGCTAAACATGATTGCTTGCGGCAATCGATGATCGAACTTTGCCAAAGGACAAAGAAAACTTCGCTTAATCCAGAAACTCCCGCAAGAGAAATAAAGCTGACGTCAAGGACTTTGATCGTTTCGCTTACTTATCGAAGGCTAACCTCAGAAGCTTGTCCGTTGCTGGATTGACACGAGCGCCTCTGCCAGATCCAGGACGTTTAACTTTGGCGCTCTGCCTACTCTGAGCTTTCTCAGGCCCTTGTTGAAGTTGGTCACGAGATTCAGGTTGACCCCCAGGTATGCGGCGGCCTGCTTTTTCTCCACGTGCCTTGTCCCGAAAACCAAGGTCATGTCATCAGCGATCTCTGACGCGGACACGGGCTCGAGCTCTTTTTCCGGGTCTTCCAGCCACTTGGAGACGTTCAGTATGCTGTACTTCTTTCTCGCTCCCAAGCGGGTGTATACGACGCCAGCCTTGGCCAGGCTCTTTTGCAGTCCGGAGCGGCTCTCTTTGAGGTATGTGCGAATTTCGTCCTCGCTCAAGAAGGATTTCTCTTGACTGGCGGGCCCGCTTCCTAGACTGTACCCTCGCAGGCTTTGAAGATCCATTCGCACTCGCCCCCTTTCGGCTTTTTCCATCTGTGGGCTTGGACGGTTTCAGATATGGCAACCGCGAAGCTTTCAGTTGAGACAAGCCACTTGGCAGCCGAGCTTGCGGTCATGGCGGGATAAACAGGCATTCCCGACTTTTTGAGCAGCGCAGCCAGGCTTTTGGGAGAAAGGTTTGTGTACTGAGCGAGCTGAGAGGCTTCAATGCTATTCCCGCCAAACATCTTCGCCAAGTCAGCGGCCAATTCATCGCAAGTCGCATTGACATCAATGTTCGGGGGGATGGCTTCATCGGTCGTGCCAAGAATGTAGCTCCACTCTATCAAGCGGGCAAGAGAGATTGCGCTGTACTTCTTTTTCCCGCCGAATTGCGCGTAGCGGATTCCTCCGTTGGCCAAGAAGAGGCACTTGGCGTATTCCCCGACGCCAAAGTAAGCTTTGATCTCCGCTCCGGCAAGGTATCCGACGCTTTTCCAGATGGGCTTACCCTTGTAAATTTCAGCAGCGGATTCGCTGCCGGCATCTTGCGCGTTCTTGCGCTGGATGAGCAAGGCTGGAAACGCCTTGATTTCATCAGCCTTTTTCATGATTGCTGCCTGTGATGGCGTAACAATCGGTTTATTCACGGCTCTGCCTCCGTTTAAGCAAGTTGCTGAATCAATCTCTCGGCTTGTAAGGCGAATCGTTATATGCGGGATAGCTTCAAGACTCTTATGCCGGATTCGCCGGATTCTGAGTTAAAATTTCCCGCATTTTTTTGTTTCGGCTTAAAGTCGAACCGGTTGCGCGTTTGGGGCCAAGCATACAATAATCCTTTTCGAAAAGGGCTTGCCCAAACGGCCTTTCCAGATATTTTAAAGGAGGCGCATCTTCCATGAATGCGCTGGATTGCTATACTCGAATTATTGTAGCATAGGCAGCTTAAAAAGGCAATAGATTTTTCGCAAATTTTAAGCTTTTTCGACTCTTAGATATAGGCATGCTAGAGCCCGAGATCCAAGACCCCGAGTCCCAAGACCCCAAATCCCAAGACCTCTGGGATCAAAAAAAGCGCTTGGCTATGAGGCCAAGCGCCTAAATCCGTGATCCAGCCCGAGACAAAGCATCGCATGCCTTTTGGCGATTTGCCCTTGGGCAAACGCCACCCCGCGCTTTTTTAAATTTTGGTTTACGCTCTAGAATGCGTCGTACTCGTGCTTGAAGCCGCACTTGGCGCAGGTGTAAGTTTCCTTGCTTTTGCCAAGCGCCCCTCCGAGCAATCCGAATGGGCCCAGCAGAACGCCTCCGACAATGGCTTTGCCTACGCTAAAGCCTTTGCTTGAGGACTCCACTTTTATCCACTTGGCCGACTCGGAGCATATAGGGCATCTGTTTGGAGCTGACATGGTTTTCTCCCCTCATGAGTTCGATATGCTGGAATAAAAAATTAGATTCCAAATCATATCACTCGTTAGCATAAGTGCATTAATGATTCTGTCGCATGCATGCGAGCGAAATGTAAGCTTTCCTCTCGCATAATCGGCCAATCAAGCGCAAGCGTCTATCCTGGCCTTCCATCAAGCCTAGATCTGTTTCGTTTCTGAAGCAACGTGTGACACAATCATTATATCGTCTTTTTCGACTGATTTCTACAATCAATTTGTGGCATGATATCCACAATACAGCAGCTGTTGCAAAATGAAAAACATTTGCAAGCGCTTGCCGACAAGCTTTTACAGCTTTATTGCCAGTAAATAACTTTTATGCGTGACAAGCCAAAGCTACGAAAAATCTGAGCGCCGCCCTGGCCTAAGACTACAAAAAGCGCTTGCCTCTCTGCCAAGCGCTTTTTGGGTTTGCATCATAACTTTTGCGCTCCCGAACTTTTGCGGGATTAAGAATATTTGCGGCGTATAAGTAAAAGTCCCATAAACACGCTTATTTACCTTCTTGAGTAAACGTGGTATTCTAGATTTAAGAAGAAAATAACGTCGCAAACCAAAGCTCTCTCGTTTGCCCAGTTATTTCGACTTCATCTGGGCAGTTCCCGCATCTCAAGGCTTTTCGAAAACCCCCGCGCTCAAAGGCTCTTCAAGCCTTTGGCATCCAGAACAGAAAGAAAGAAATATAGAAAGGAATGACGGTTCTCATGCAATACAGGATAGGCATACTTGGCACGCCAGCCGACCCCCATATCCCTTGGTCAGACGAAAACCTGACTGAGCTCAAAACCCTGGGCTTCAACACAATGCAACTAAATATCGCGTGGGGTTCCCGTCCAGCGGACGAGCCCTTAAATCTCGAAGACGTCATACTTCTGGATTCTTTGGACGAGAAAACGCGTGAATCAGTTGCCCGCAGACAAGGAGCGATAAAGCACAGGGTAGCGCAGTGCAAAAAGCACGGATTGAGGAGCGTCTTTCACTTTGGAGCGCCCTATAACGGCGCTGAAGGCTATCAGGGTCTGCCTCTAAAGACCTGCATCAGCGATCCTGAAACGCTTGCAAGGTATGTAAATCTTCTAAAGCTCCTGCAAGATCAAGTGCCTGGGATAGACGATCTCCTGCTCTACACCTTTGACCAGGACGCCTGGATATGCAGCGAGTTCCAATGCGAGAGATGCAAAGGCATTCCTTTGCAAACACGGCTGGCACCATTTCTTGAAGAGCTGTGCGACACCTGGAGCGCGCTAAACCCCAAAGGGATCCTCTGGTGGGAACCCTGGGAGATGTCAGCTGGCCAGTCTCTTAGCATCATACAGTTTCTGCCTAAACATCACTTCGGCTTGATGATTCACTCCAACATTGGCGAGGTGCAAAAGACCCGCCCCGCTGACCCATGGTTCAAGAATGTCGCCAGATTGGCAAAGAAAAATGGGATCCCTGTTGTAGCGGAGCTGTTCTTAGGCGAGGCCTGCGAAGAGACTGAGCCGTTGCGCCGCGTTCCATGTCCTGAGCTTACCTATGCTCAATTGCATGCAGTCATGCACGTGGATGGCATCGTTGGGATCAAGGAGTATTACGGGCTTATTCCAGGAAACTGCGATCCTTGTCTAGCCATGGCTGGCCAGGTCTTTCATGACGAAACCAGCTCTTTGGAGGGATGCCTGAGAAGGCTGGCGGCCCCTTACGGCTCTCAAGCCGAAAGAGTCTACACCCTCTGGAAAATTGTAAGCAACGGCTACATGCTATACCCTTGGGATGCAAGCTGGTATGCCAGAGAAGTCGGAAAGGCCAGCACGGATCACGGTTGGAGCTCAGCCTTCATCAGAGGACAGCAAGCCCCCTCCCCCAGCTGGGAGTCATCAAGGCATTCTGTCTTCATGAAAGTGGACAACAATGAGCCCAACCCATTCATGCGAGAAGACCTCCAGCTTCGCTTTGAGCTGGCTTCAGACACTTTCATGTCGGCATGCGGCCTTTCCAGGATGATAGCCAAAGCCATGACTTGGGAAGACTCCGCCCTTTTTCATCAGATCTCAGCTGACATGGATCAATTGCGGAGGATATGCGCAAGCTATGCGATTCACCTACGCGAAAGCAACGTAGCCATGCTTTTGCGGGAATGCGGAGCGCCTTACCCAGAGCATCTGCTTAGGGAAATGAGCATGCTTTTGATGAGGGACAACGTCATCCAAAGGGGCGAAGGCAGAGTTTTAGAAATCGAGAAGGCCTTTAAGGACGATCCAGAGACTTGGCTCAACGCCTACCTGCTACCAACAACCGAAGACAAGCGCGAAAAGGGCGAGTTCTCGCTTACAACCAGGTAGGCTGGAAATCAATAATCTTTTGTTTTTCATGCTATATCAATATTTCGACATTTAAGAGCGGATCCCAAAATTAATCTTAGGGGGCTTAGAAAAGCCACTCGTTAAAGCATCGCATGCCTTTTCCGGTGCCACTTGCGGAATTTTGGGATATGCTCAAAAGCCCTGCCGTGATCGCGGCAGGGCCTTTGACTTCGCCTTTGATGTCGGCCAAGAGAAATCTATGTTAAAGGGCCAGATCCTTGTCTAAAATTTCGGCCCTTATTAAATTCCATGGCAAGAAGTTCCTGAAATTATTTTCCCTTAAAAAGCTGGCCCTGCCGACATGGCAGGGCCTATCCCAGCGATTCTCTAATGGATTTAAGGACTCTCCTCTCGATGCGGGAAACCTGCACCTGTGAGACCCCGATCTCTTTCGCGATTTCCATTTGCGTCTTGTCATAGAAATATCTGAGGAGAATGATTTGCTGCTCTTTCGGCTTTAACTGGCTGATAATTTGTTTTATAGCTATGGAGTCGATCATGTTTTGATCGGATTCGCCATTCTGGTCAAGCTTGTCTATCAAGAAAATCGGGTTTCCATCTCCCTGGTGGATTGTTGAGTACAGAGATTCAACTTCCATCCCCGCTTCCATGGCGACAACCAAGTCTTCAACCGGGGTTCCCACCTCTTCGGCAAGCTCCGAGATTGTGGGCTGGCGCCCGTGCTTTCCGGCAAAATTCTCTTGAGCGTACTTCGCTTTTATCGCTAGCTCCTTCAATGGGCGAGACACCTTTATGATTCCGTCGTCCCTTATAAAGCGCTTAATCTCGCCCATTATCATTGGCACCGCATAGGTCGAAAACTTGACCTCGTAGTCCATGTCGAACTTGCTTATGCATTTCAAGAGCCCGATGGAGCCTATCTGAAACAGATCCTCAGACTCGTACCCCCGCCCGCTGAAGCGCTTCACCACTGACCAGATCAAACCGCTATTGTCCTTGACAATCTTCTCGGTAGCCTCTTTGTCTCCTTGCTGCGCCAGTTTAATCAGTTCAAGCGTGCTGTCCATCTTTCACCCTCTCAAAACCAGTCAGCCTCACATCTTGAAAGGCTCTTCAACCTTGGCAATCCTCTTTTTCATGACAACGCGCGTGCCTTTTCCTGGCTCTGAGACAACGTCCACGGAGTCCATGAAAGTCTCCATAACCGTAAATCCCATTCCGGAACGCTCCATTTCAGGCTTCGATGTGTAAAGCGGAGTCATCGCCTGGGCTACGTCGGCAATTCCCACTCCGTCATCTGACACCTGCACTGTCACATCTTCCCCCTCTATCTTGAAGTCAAGGCGCACTTTGCCGTCTTTGCCTTCGTATCCATGTATAATGGCGTTTGTCACCGCCTCGGAAACAGCTGTCTTTATGTCGGTAAGATCATTGACAAGCGGGTCCAGCGGAGCTATGAAAGCTGCGGCAACCACCCTTGCAAAAGCCTCGTTCTGGCTCTTGCTGCTCATGGAGATGCTTACCTCATTGTCAAAGGCCATTCTTTTCCCCCCAAAAAAATTCCTAAACTGCGTACATATCCAGCGCCTCGTATGCGTATCCAAAAAGTCCTTGGCAAGGCAATAAATTTGGGATGCGCTCTTAGTGCATATTCCAAAAGTTCAAGGCAACCGCTTTTTCGTCGCTTGAAACTTGTTTTGGATATGCGCTTATGTTTGGGGATATGCTGCGCTTTCCGCTCCAACTGAAGACTGCCCCCAAAGCCATGCCAGCTTTCACGTCTGCTCGGCCAAGCTTTCAAGTTCCTTCTCAGCCTCTTCGATAGAAACATAGCATTTCATAATCTTCTTGAGCCCGGAAATGGCGTAAATCCTTGACAGCTCCCGGTTCATGCCAGCAATCGCAACGCTTCCCCCTCTGACCTTTACGCTCTTGTAGCGCCCGATCAGCAGGCCAATGCCTGAGCTGTCCATGAAGCTCACAGCGGAGAAGTCAAATATCATGTGCTTGCAACGGGATCTATCAAACGCCTTGTCTACGCTCTCGCGCAGCTCTTCAGCGTTGTGCTGGTCAATTTCTCCGATGATCTTGACAACCACGCTCTTCTTCTTTTCCTTTAGAACCAAGTCCATTACGGCATCCGCCTCGTTTTCTATTTGTTTTGCCAAAGCGGCTTCAAGCTTGCCAATAAAAAGCTCTTACCTAATGATACTCCA
>JAISWZ010000148.1 GCA_031270945.1 Clostridiales bacterium
ATTCCACGTTATGGTCCAGCTTACGCGACCAAGATCTTCTTTACCTCTTCTGGCAATTCCTCTGCTTTGCAGTTCATGCTGATGGTGAAGTCCACCTCGTTCGTCACCGAGAGCGACTCCAGCTTCTTGATGAGCTTGAGCAAGCAATCGTTGTCAATGGTCTTTATGACGTTTGTCAAGCCGTCAACGAAAATGTGCTTGATGTCGTTGTCCTGCGAGAGGATTCCGCAGACGAACCCTATGAACTCGCGGTAGTTGGAGAGCGGGAAGCTCCGGGTTTCGACGAACCGGATGTTGTGGTGAAGGTCGTAAATGTGCCGGTTGTCGTCATCGATGAATACCAAGTGGCCGTCTGTCGAGGCCGCGTTTACGTTGGCCATGGAGATAAGCTTCTTCGTCTTGCCTTCCCCTTTGCCGCCAGCGATGAACTGAACCATCACAATCTCCTCCTTTAGGTGAGGCCCGGACGCTAAGCGCATATCCCAAAATTTGCTTTCGAGCGTTCAAACGCGAAATTTTTTAATTACGATTACCTTTTCGCTTTGACATAAATTTGCCGCTCGTTGGCAGTGCAGACCTTGAGATCCCAAATTTAAGCGGCTGCGCCGCTACGGAACATTTGGGCTTCTCTGGAAAAGCCTTCGTGAAACCTACGCAAGACTTTCCAGCCTGTGAAAATTTTAAGGATATGCCCGAAGGGCGGTCTATTGCCGCTCGCTTTTCCGGACCCGGCAATGCTTTCTGCTTTCGTTGGCTGCCCGTGAGCTTCTCACGCGCGGCTTGCTTGCTGTTGCGAGCTTAAATTTGCCTTTTCCAAACTTAATTGGGCCGTAGCTCCATAGGCTACAAGAGACCTTGCCCTTGAGCCAGGCAAGCTAAATCTGCGCCCTAAGCTCATATCCCAAGCGGCTCTAAGCCAGAAGCTCGCAGCGCTTGAAGGCTGCCATGAACGAAAGCGTTCCACAAGGACACGCTTCGACACGAAGCGATGCCTGCGGCACAGAAAAAAGAAACAGCGCGCGCCTTTAAGCGGTTTTTTCCCCCAAGGCGACTTAATGGTTGCGCCAGAGCGTTCAAAGGCTGATGGCATATCCCAAGCGCCAAATGAGCCAAAACAGGCCTTCTTCAGGTCATGGGACAGCCTGGAAAAAATTTGGGCCCCATAAAAACTTTGAGGCAATGCTGCGCCGCGCAAGTGAGCGCCGTCGCGTCGCAACCTTTATATACTCATTATAATGCATCCTGGCCATTTGTTAAATAGTAAAATGAAATTTAATTGTCCTCTAAGGAAGATCTCATATTATCGCAAATTCCGGCACGCAACGCAAGACCATAGGCGCAATCCCAAAATTAATTTTATGGCTTGTGAAAATCACGCGTAGAAGCATCGCGATGGCTTTCTCAAGCCACTGCCTGAATTTTGGGATATGCACTCAGATAGTGGCAAAATCTTCTCTAATTATTTCTGCTCATTACCGCAATAATAACACAGAGATAAAACCCGGCTTTAGCGCTTGCGTAAAGCCAAAAGGAGAACAACATGAAAACTGCAAGAACAGCCATGGCTGTCGCCTGCGCTTGCCTTGTAACAGCCGCTCCGGCGTATGCCTCATCTCTTCCAGGCGGAGTTACCCCAGGCACAGGCGCTCAAAGCCCCAGCGTCACCTCCCCGTATTCAAACGGATCTTCCAACAGCGCCGCTGTTCCGAATTCAAATGGATCCAACAACGGCATTGCTCCGAATTCAAATGGATCCAACAACGCTATAGCCCCGAATTCAAACAGCTCCAACAACGCCATCGCCCCGAATTCAAATGGATCCAACAACGCCATTGCCCCGAATTCTAACGGATCCAACAACGCTATTGCTCCGAATTCAAATGGATCTTTTAACAACGCTGTCGCTCCGAATTCAAACGGATCCGCCGCTGTCCCGTATTCCAACGGTTCCAACAACGCAGCTGCCCCTTACCAGAATGGATCAGCGCCTAACGCGGTTGCCCCATACCAGAATAATGGCGCAAACACGCCGTATCAGACAAATCCCAGCCCTTATGGCTCGTCCAATCCCCAGAACTCTGGTTCAGCTTACGGGCAGACCCCTTATGGGCAAACACCTGGATCGTCCAACAATCAGACTCCCGGCGGAACGCTCAACGGGCAAACCCCAGGGTCCAATGGCCAAACTCCTGGAACAGGCAGCTATAACAGTCAAGCGCCTAACGCTGGCTATAACGGAACTTACAACTCCCCTGGTCTTGGCGATAACGGAACCACCGGAGGGGCTGCCGGAAACGCCCCAAGCAACAGCGCTGGATCTCAGTATGGAGGCTCAAACGGCGCCACCCCTTACGGGTCTGACGGCTATACTGGCACTCCAAGCGGCTCAGCTCCATTCTCCGGATCTCCAGGAGGAGGAATCGGCTCTGGCGTTGGCGGAGGCATGCCAGCTATAGGCGGCGCTAGATCAGCGGGAGGGACAACTCCTGACGTAAAGCCTGATCCAGTCAACGGGCAGCGCGGATACCGCGAGGCCGGAAGCTACAACCCTGGCCAGGACAGGCCGCTTCTCACGGCTACTCCGGTAGCAGGGAAGATAGACGTCTATTACGTCAACAAAGGCGACTCTCTTTGGAAAATATCAAGAAAGTACATGGTTGAGCTTGAAGCTGTCATAGCCGCCAACCCTGCGTTGGAAGATCCGGATCTCATATTCCCGGGAGACCAGATAGCGGTTCCCCTGGATTCAAGCCAAGGCTATGACATAGCGGCGGCAAACACGGATCCAGGAGACGGCTCTACAAAGATCCGCTCCAACATCGTCGCCGGCAGATACTCCGGCACTCTCCAGGACAAGATAGCAGCAGTCGAAGAGGAAGACCTTTTTGCCCTTGTTAACAAGGAAAGGGAGAAAACCGGGCTGACGCCCCTCAACCTCTCGAAAGAGCTCTCAAACATCGCCAGGCTGAAGGCTGACGAGATGAGCTTGTCCGGTTACTTTGACCACACGTCTCCAGTGTACGGAAGCCCATTTGAAATGCTTAGATCATTTGGGGTAACCTACAAGACCGCAGGAGAGAACATCGCAAAAGGCCAGAAGACCGCCAAGGCAGTCATGTCAGCCTGGATGGGCTCCCAAGGCCACAAGTCCAACATCTTGAACCAGAGGTACAATGAGATTGGGGTAGGATACGCCTCAAACGGAAAGACATCCTTCTGGGTTCAAATATTCGCAAGCCGTTAGGCGAAAGCCTTGGCTTAATCCGGTTAATGTTTGCCCGCCCCCCTTGGGGGCGGGCTTTTGTGCTTTTGGTTTTTGTTTTTTTGTTTTTTGATTTTTTGTTTTTATTTATTTTTTTGTCTTACGCCAGCAAGTTCATCTCTTCTATCTTATCCAGCTCATGTGCCACAATGTAGCGCTTCGTGAGCAAGCACAGCATATTCTCCTTGTTCAGCCCTATCAGCTGGCCTTCAAATGTCTTGTGCTGGCTTGTTCTTACTCTTACCTGCATGCCTCTTGTAAAGGTCACCCCCTGAAATTGGATTATGTCATTAGGGAAGAGGGCGTAGCACTTCTGAAGAATCTTTCCCATGTCCTTCGGCCTAGCCTCAAGATCCAAAGGCCTCTCCAAAGCTGACTTCAGCATGTTGACAAGGCCCAACACAAACCCGGTAAGCACAAAGGCTAGCAAGGCGGAGTAGACGACATCTTTCAGCGTCAAGGTTATCCCCAAGGCCAAGACCTCCTTTTGGCGGCATGCCGGTTCTGGCATGCCTGCTTGCCCTGGAGCGACAGTTGCTCCGGGGCTCGAAAATTTTATTTAGCGCCAAGCGATTCCGGCTTGGGGGTCTAATAGACCGGCGTTTGGCTTGAAAACTGCATGCCATTCGTCTCAGCCTTCAGGGTCAAGGCAAATTGGCGGGCTGATCTTCCTGACCTGCCTATGCCCCCCAGCTCCCAGGAAAGAGCCCTGGCCCGGATCTCGCCATGGCTTAGCGGCACCTGGTATCTTACGGCAAGCTCCACCGCTATCTCAATATATTCTTCCGGGGTTGGCTTTGGGAACGCCACGCTCAGGCCAAACCGGTCTGACAGGCTGAGTTTTTCGCCCATGGCGTCGGAGGTGTGCACTTCCTGGCGATCCTCCCAGGTTTCCTTGACCAGGTGTCTTCTATTGGAAGTGGCGCAGAACAGGACGTTTATCGGCGCTAGCCTAGCGCCGCCTTCCAGGACGCTTTTCAAGCGCCCCAGCTTGTCCTCAGACGTGTCATAGGACAGGTCATCCATGAAGAGCAGGAACCGCTTGCCTCTTGATCTCAGCGTCTCAAGCAAAGCCGGAAGGCTTTCAATCTTATCCTTTCCAATCTCGACAAGCCGCAGCCCTTGTTCGAAGTATTCATTTGCCAAGGCCTTGACGCAGGAAGATTTCCCTGATCCTCTGTTTCCGGTTAGGAGCATGTTTTGCGCTGGCAAGCCTCTGAGAAACAGCTCTATGTTTTGCCGCAAAATGGCCTCTTGCCGTTCGCAGCCAACCAGGTCAGAGAACCGGACTGGATCGCCATGCTCTATGGGAGTGAAGGTTCCATCTCCATTGGCTTCAAGCATTGGATAGTACGCCAAGTCTCCGCACCCCTTGACCATGCATAGCTCCGCCAAGGCGTCAATGAGTTCATGCGCTTCCATGGCATGGCACAGCCTCTCCAGCTCCGGGTAAAACCTTTCCCTAGTGGCTGTCCATTCCAGCTCCATAAGCTTGTCCTCTGATATCATCTGCAAAAGGTTGCGGGCGTCTTCACTCGCCCATTGATAGAGCGAGCATCCTTTAGCCATTTCGCCCCGCTCGCAAGCGAGGGTGAACATGTTTATCTCATTTCGGAAAATCATCAGCAGGATTTTTTTGTAAGAGCCAGAGATCCCGAACTTTTCCGCATATTCCCCAAGCGCCCGCTCATTGACAAAGTCCAGGGATCTGGTCTCATAAAAGAAGCCAAAGACCTTGTCAAACACTTTCTGAGGATCTCGCCAACGCATATTTACCTCCAGCAAACGTTTACGCTTAGAACAGTTTTTCCTATCTCTCTCAGCTTTTCAGCCATCTCTTCGCTTACCCTTTCTCCCGGGCAAAGGATTGGAACTCCAGGAGGATATGTCGCCACACATTCCAAGCAGACTTGCCCAACGGCATCGTCAATAGAAACTTTCTCGCTAGGGCTAGCTTGCGCTTGCCTAGGCGAAAAAACCATCTCAGGCAGGCTTGGCGCCTGCGGCGCCCCTGGCGGGGCGCATTTGCCGTAGGGCTTTAAAATGCTTAAAGAAAGTTTTGTTAAAAGCTCAAAGCCCAAATCTGTGTCAGCCGGACTGGTCATGCCCAGCGCCATCCTGGATCCGCTCATCTCCAGCTGAATTCCCTGTTTCAAAAGAAGAGTTTCAAACTCCCGACCATCAAGCCCTTCTGGCATCAAGAGCAAAAGTTTTCCCGTGTCATAGCCAAAGCAGTCAGCTCCTGCGAAAAGCCAGGGTTCAAGCTCTTGCCTCAGGCTTTTGATATTTTTGATCAGTTTCCTGAATATTTCGGCATCTTCGGCCAAGCGCCTATATACCCAATCTATGTTTGACATTAATATATACGAAGGGCTACTGGTTTGGACGCGCTGCAACATCTCTTTTATTTTTTCCCTGTCGCATCGATCCCCTTTGAAATGGAGCGCTGCCGTTTGCGTCAATGCTGGAAGCGTCTTATGGATGCTGTTTACAACAACGTCAGCGCCGCAGGATATGGCTGAGTCTGGAAAGCAGTCAGAGAAGGGAAAGTGCGCCCCATGGGCTTCGTCTACTATTAGAATCATCCCATGCTCATGGGCCAGATCCGCTATCGCTTTTATGTCTGAGACTATGCCTTCGTAGCCAGGGCTGGTGACATAGATGCCTTTGGCTTTTTTGTTTTTTAATATCGCTTCCAGGACGCGAGCTGGCTTTACGCTTCCAGCCAGCCCATACCCTATTGGCTCAGGGAGCACATAGGCTGGTATGGCGCCTGAAAGCGCCAGAGCGCTGTAAGCGCTCCTATGACTATTTCTAGCCATGATCAAAACATCGCCGTCAGATACGGTGCCCATGATAGCCGCAAGCACCCCAGCGGTGGATCCATTCGTGAGCAAGACGCATTCATCGCTCTGGCAGAAATTTGCGATAAATTTTTGGGTTTCAAGTATCGGCCCGGTCGGACTATACAGGTTGTCAGCCCCAGGAACCTCCGTCAGATCCCTGGTCAATATTCCTTGGGGGAGAAAGTCCGGGTTCCGCTTATGCCCTGGCATATGGAAAGGGTAGATCCCTTTGTCTACATAGATCTTCAAGTATTCGTCTAGCATTCAGTCTCCTTTTGGGGATCGGCGCTGGGGTTGGCTAGAGATATAGTTCAAGCGTGTATTTCGTATTTCGGTATATTGACCGAGTTTCACAAGACTTTCCAGTTATAGGATTCTAATAATGAGTTTACCTATTTTTATAACGAACCCTCTGCTATCAGACAGTTCGTCCCAGCCTTTTGGGGGGCAAACGGCTGGGGTTGGGTTTGGGGTTCTCTAGATTTATAAGCTTTCTCTAGATTGTCCCAATCGATAAATTTGGACAGGCGTAAGCCGTACCTTTCAAGCATGGACAATCTGTTGGTTCTTAAACCCAGAAGAAGCGGTTTATCCTAAATTTTGAGGCCACATGGGGCACATCACGGGATAGCGTAATGCGTTTTTCGCCTTGGAGCTCATCATAACTCATTTTGGCATATTTGATTGCGCCAGCGTCTCTAAGACCCGCGCCATAGGGGCGCGCCGCTTCGACACAACCCACATTTCCTCTGCCAATTTTAGGCTTTCGCGCCAAGCGCAAAGCGCTATCTTGAGTAGAACTATTTGTCAATCCGCGCTAATTACAACTTTCTGCATCCTTCGCACAGCTTTGGCTTGCTTTTAAATTTTGTCCCGGGATTCTGGGGGCGCGTCTCGGGCTTTTGGAATTTTCCTAGGTTTTCGGGAATTATCCTGGCTTTCTGGGCTGTTGTCCCAGCTTTAAGGGGGCTAAAAATCCAATATCTCGACTTTTGGGACGCTTTAAATTTGAGGCGATCTAAAAGTGAAATTTATGGATGAATTCGTGCAATCCAAGCTATGCGCCTACCCAGGCGAAATTTTGGCGGTTTGGATATTGGGCCGAATGCTGATGAGCGCTCAAATATGGAATATTCTTTGCAATGGCCGCCTTGGAAGCCAGTCGGGCCGCTTCCCGTGATGATGCGAATTCTAAATCATACCGCTCGTTAGTATAACATATGCCGCGATAAAGCGCAAGACGCCTGGAGGGAGAATGCAGGGGATTCCGGAAATTTTTATAATTCAATGGCTGTTTTTGGTTAAAAATTTGTCAAATTTTAAAAGTCAATGATATTAAATAATTGTGAGGATGTTGTGATGTTCTGGATAAAGTTTGGTGATAAAAAGATGGATGTTTGGAGGGACAAGCTTGAGTTGCCGAAAGGGGATCCAGAATATAGCCAAGCTTGAAAGAATTCGCTTGTTTTGAGTGATGATAGGACAAACTCCTGCAATAAGTCCAACCTATAGTATGTCTGAAGTTGGATAATCCGTCACGCGCTTTGATAGACTTGCATATGATATCCATGTATACGGGCGACAGGCTTCGTCAGGGAAAGGGCGAGGCCAATTTTCGCCCGGATTTATGCCGACTGGCTCGGCTTATGCTTTCGAGCGCAAATCTTGAGTCTATTGCGGGTCTTTGATCCGTTAGGCGAGATAAAGATTCCAGATCACGCTCGCAAGTATCTAAGTGCATATCCCAAAATTCCGAAATGGCACCGAAAAAATCCTGGCGAATGCTTCAACTAGTTTGCTCGGGCTTCTGCGAGCAAACACCCGGATTTTTTCGGCGCCTCGATATAATTTTGGGATATGCTCTAAGTTTAATGGAGGTGTTTCCATGGGGGTTTACCATATAAGCGGAGGCAACAAGCTTAGCGGTCAACTGAGGGTTTACGGGGCAAAGAACGCAATCCTGCCGATACTGGCCTCAGTAATCCTAAACGCAGGGGAAAGCGTTATCCACAACTGCCCGAATATCTCGGACACCTGCATATCCATCAAAATACTTGAAGATATCGGCTGCAAGGTGGCGTATGACGGAGAAACGATGGTTGTAGACTCGTCCGTCGCGGATGTTTGCTCAGTCTCAGCCGAGCTGATGCGCGAGATGAGATCTTCCTTCATCTTCTTGGGAGGCCTGCTGGGCAGGTTCCATAAGGTGAACATCAGCTACCCCGGAGGATGCGAGCTGGGGGCTAGGCCAATCGACCTTCACCTGAAGGCGCTCAAGCAGATGGGAACCGAGATAAGGGAAGAGCATGGCTTCATCATCTGCGAGGCCAAGAGGCTGATCGGAACCCACATCAACCTGGATCTGCCAAGCGTTGGCGCAACTGAGAACATCATGTTGACAGCAGCTCTAGCCGAAGGGGAGACGAAGCTCACAAACGCCGCCAAGGAGCCGGAGATCGAAGATCTCGAAGCTTTCCTTAACGGCATGGGCGCTGACGTCAGGGGTGCTGGGACTGACACGATAGTGATCAGGGGTGTCAAGAAGCTGCATTCTGTAGAGCACACAGTGATGCCTGACCGCATTGCCGCTGGAACATTCCTTGTCGCGGCTGCCATAACGGGCGGAAAAGTGCTTTTGACAGAAGCTAGGCCTGAGCATCTCTACCCTGTGACTTCTCGCCTTATAGAGGCTGGCTGCAAGATAGCGTCAGAGGACAGCACTGTCTACCTGGAAGCCCCAACTGAGCTTAGGCCGATAGAGTTCCTTAGAACCAGGCCTCACCCAGGGTTCCCGACAGACATGCAGCCTCAGATCATGAGCCTTCTCAGCTTGGCCCAGGGAGTGAGCATCATCAGCGAGACAGTGTTCGAGTCCAGAAGCAAGCACATCGCTGAGCTTAGAAGGATGGGCGCGGACATCATAGTGGCGCCGGATGGAACGACCTTCATAATCAAGGGAGTGCGTAAGCTCCACGGAGCGACGGTCGAGTCAAAGGATCTCAGGGGAGGCGCGGCCTTGATACTGGCAGGGCTAGCCGCCGAAGGGGACACCACAGTGCTCGGCTCGAAACACGTGGAGAGGGGTTACGACCAGATAGAGAAAAGCCTCAAGGACTTGGGTGGAAACATCAGGTACGAGGCATAGCCAACTAATGCCATACGCCGGGCGAGAGAGGCCCGGCACTACA
>JAISWZ010000162.1 GCA_031270945.1 Clostridiales bacterium
AACCATGGCTACGGGTACCAGCTATGGGCTTGCACTATAGAGGGCGCTTACAGGGCTGACGGAAAGTACGGCCAGTTTTCAATCGTAGTCCCGGATATGGAAGCTGTTATTACGACAACTGCAAGGAATGAGGAAAACGCGCAGAACATTTTGAGAAGCGTATGGAGAGATGTCTTGCCAAGGCTGTAGGCCAAAACGATGGCGCAGCATAAAACAACCAAGTCTTATGCGGCCTTTTCGCATGAGACTTGGCGTAAGTTGGCGTAAGTTAGGAGGACCTAATGTCCCAACAGATATCTTTTGAAACCCCCTGGCTTTTCCAATTGACCGATACCCCGGAAGCAGAATTTGGCTGGGAAGAAGTCGCGCTGCCACATGACTGGGCGGCTGGAAAGCCTTTTGACAGCAACTCTCCCCAGGGCACGGAACAAGGCTTTTCCGCTTGTTTTGGCATTGGGTGGTACAAGACAAAGTTTAACGCAACCGAGAAAGACTTGGAATCAGCGCTTGAGCTTGTGATAGAAGGCGCTTACAGCCATGTTATAGCGCTTGTAAACGGCAAGACCGCACTTTGCCAGCCTGTTCACTACACCGAGGCAAGAGCTGCGATAAACGAGCTTGCTCTTCCTGGCGTAAACGAGCTGGCGATAAGGGTTGAAAACAAGGAAGGCTGGGGCGAGAGATGGTATAGTGGCGCAGGGCTCTTCAGGAATGTGATCATAGAGTCAAGAAACCCCAGCGAGATCAGGAAAAGTGATATAATAGTGAAGCAAGCGTTTTTCCCAGGCGGGAAAGTGGAGCTTGCAGTATCGGTAGAGGACGCAAAAGAGATAGAAGCAAAGGTTTTTTATGATGGAAAAGAGTTAGCCCAAGGATCCGGGCGAAACGTTACGCTGAAGCTGGATAACCCGCCGCTTTGGAGCGCTGCCTCGCCGAAGCTGGTTAAGCTCTTGGTTTCCGAAGTTGGATCTGAAGACTTCGTTGAGCTTGCCATTGGAATCAGAAGCGTTGAGTTTGAAAACGACATCGGCTTTATTGTAAACGGAAAGCCTGAAAAGCTCAAAGGCGTCTGCCTTCACCAAGACGGCGGCGGAGTAGGCGTGGCTGTAACCAAGCCGTTGCTAAGGCAAAGGCTTGAGGTTTTCAAGAGCATGGGGTGTAACGCCATACGAACCAGCCACGCGACTCCATCCGTTGACTTTATGGATCTTTGCGACGAGCTGGGCTTTTACGTCATCTCCGAGTTCACTGACAAGTGGAGCACTGGAGCTTATGGGCACTTTTTTGATGAGCGCTGGGAATCAGATCTCACGTTTGCGATAAAAAGGGATCGGAATCGCCCAAGCGTAGTGATCTGGAGTGTCGGAAACGAGGTTGAAGCGCAGGGCAGCGAAGACATGCTGAAAAAGCTGGAGGCGCTTGTAGGTGTTGCCAGAGCCTTGGATAACCGTCCGGTAACATGCGGGCTGAGCCCTCACTACGCCAACTTTGACGCGTCTGTTGCCAAAGGCCTTGATGAAGTGCTGGGAAGCATAGACAGGATTGCGCAAAAGGTTGACATCCTGGGGCTCAACTATCAAGAGCCGTGGCTTCAGCTGATCAGGTCGCGAAATCCTGATAAGCTGGCTGTGGCGACAGAGGCTTTCATCTTCTTCAAGGGCAGCACTTACAACTACTTCAACTATACTACAGAGAATCCATGGCTTGACGTTGAGCGCAATGATTTTTTCATAGGAAGCTTCCTTTGGGCTGGCGCTGACTATTTGGGAGAATCCATGGGCTGGCCAAGCAAGGGCTGGAGCAGCGGGATCATATCCAGGGACAGCAGGAGAAAGCCGATTTCTTGGCTCTTTGAAAGCTACTGGAGCGAGAAGCCAAGCGTTCACATTTCAGTCGTGGATTACACAATGCCTGATGACATCACCAGGGAGCCATGGGCTTGCCCTCCGATGAGCGACACTTTGAGCTTTCCAAAGTTTCGGAGGATGCCGCTGCCGTACATGATATTCACCAACTGCCAGAAAGCAAGGCTTTTCGCTGGCAATAAGGAGTACGAGATAAAGTCTCCAAAAGAGTTTGAAGGGCGGGTTATAACCGGATACTTGCCAATGGATCACGAAGTGGTAACGGTCAAAGGATACAATGGCGGGACAGAGGTTGCAAGCCATAGCATTTTCAGGGAAGGCGCCGCCACGAAGCTTGTGCTTGACCAGGAGTATTCGGATGTTTTGCCAGGCGGGCAGCTTCAGGTCAATGTTCTTGCTGTGGATGAGAACGGCCATGTGAATCATAGGGCTGAAGGAGAAGTCTTTTTCGAGGCTGAAGGCGGCTTTTTGCTTGAAAGCGCGTTTAACGGCGACATGCTCTCGGAATATCCACTGAACTCAAAGAGCGCAAAGCTGTTCAAGGGCGCCGCTAGCGCAATAGTCCGCAGGAAGTCCGGAAACGCTCGACTTTTGGCCAAATGCGAAGGGCTTGAGCCAGCTGTCCTGTATTTTTAGGAGGAAATCATGAGCGCTGATGGAATGAACTACGCTCCAATAGGAAAACAGGCGCCGGTAGTTGCGCCAGGCGAGTTTGCTATCGCCGCTGTTGGGCTTGATCACGGGCACATATTCGGGATGTGCAATGGCTTGACGGAAGCGGGGGCTTCGCTCAAATGGGCATGGGATCCCGATCCGCAAAAGCTAGACAGGTTCGTCAACATATTTCCTCAAGCCAAGAGGGCCAGGAGCGAAGAAGAGGTCTTTTCAGATCCTGAGGTTAAGCTTGTTGCTGGCGCTTGCGTCACAAGCGAGCGGTGCGCTTTGGGTGTGCGGGCGATGGATGCAGGCAAAGACTATTTCACGGACAAAGCCCCGCTTGTAAGCCTCAAGCAGCTGGAGGACGCGAAAGCGGCTGTCGCAAGGACAGGAAAGAAGTATGCGGTTTACTATTCAGAGCGCATACATGTAGAAACAGCGGTATTTGCTGGGCAATTGATAGATGAGGGCGCCATAGGCAAAGTGGTGCAGGTGCTGTGCCTTGGCCCTCATAGGCTAAACGCGAAAAGCCGCCCGGACTGGTTCTTCAAGAAGGCTAATTACGGCGGAATACTTTGCGACATCGGATCCCACAACGTCGAGCAGCTCCTTTACTACACAGGGGCCAAGGACGCTCAGATATCATTCGCCCGCACTGCCAACTTCAGCCATCCCGACTATCCGGAGCTGGACGATTTCGGCGAAGCTTCATTTATCATGGACAATGGCGCGTCAGGATACTTCCGAGTAGACTGGTTCACTCCAGACGGGCTTCAGAACTGGGGAGACGGAAGAGCCATAATACTTGGAACCGAAGGGTTCATCGAGCAGAGAAAGTACATGAACCTGGGCCATCACCACGGCCCGTCACACTTGTTTCTGGCAAACGGAAAGCAGGAAACCCATTTCAACCTGGCTGGGAAAGTCGGATACCCGTTCTTTGGACAGCTGGTGCTTGACTGCATAAACAGGACTGAAAATGCCATGACTCAAGAACACGCGTTTAAGGCGGCAGAGCTGAGCGTAAAGGCGCAGCTGCAGGGGGATGCCCAGTCAGGCCGCTAACGGTAAGAGCATATCCCAAAATTATATCCGAGGCACCGGAAAAATCCAAGTGTTTGCTCGCAGAAGCCCGAGCAAACTAGTTGAAGCATTCGCCAGGATTTTGGCGATTTGCCCATGAGCATTGGGCAAACGCTATCCGGTGCCATTACGGAATTTTGGGATATGCACTAAGAAAAGCATGATTGCTTGGGATTGCACCTGAAACAAAAAAGGGCTCAAGGCGCTGAAACACGCCTTGAGCCCTTTTTTATGCTGAGGTTGGCACCCGCCTCAGAACCCAGTCGGGCCGCTCGAAAAAGTCTGCAAGTGCCCGTTGAAGCCCGAGACAAACATTTTTGAGGCCTTCGCGACTTTGGCATCGAACTCTCAAGCGCGATCCGGGATAAAGAGCCTATCCTGCAATAAAAACAGGGGTGAACAGGTAGGGGTCATCGACATCAAACTCCTTTACAATTGTCCCGCTGGAATAGATCTCAAAGAACGCCCTCCCGTTATACTTGTCGTAAAGGATGTCATAGGGGCCGATTGTGAACTTGAAGAACCGGGACACCTCGCCAATGTAGAGCATCCGGTTGATCTCAGTTTGGATGCTTGCGAAAGCGGAGTTGAACTTGTCAGCGGGCTCTCCTGAGTCAACCAGTGACTTGGTTGTGGCGAGCTTGAAGTTGTTGAGGCCCTGCTGCAGGATCACTTGAAGAAGGCTCTTCGCTTCTTCCTGGGTGACCGCTTCGCTGGGGTCGTATTTCTCGTCAATAATAATGTTCGGATAGTCCCTTACCAAGGTTTTTTCGCTGGATACAGGCATCTGAGTGTCATAATAGAGAGGCGCGTCAGAGGAAATCCTCGGAGCGTACTCAACGGTCGCGTTTAAGCTTTCAGCCACAAACCTTAAAGGCACATAGGTTCTTGCGTTGTAAAGGACAGCTGGGTGATCCAGCGTCACCTCGGCGCCATTGACCAATGCCTTGTCACTGTCGATGACCAGGAGTATTCCTGTATCGCCTTTGCCGATTGTTACTTGCATGTTTGGGCCATCCCAGTCAACGGTTGCGCCCAGCTCTTCGCTTACGAGCCTGACCGGCACAAGAGATCGATCGTTTCTTATGATGACCTCGTACTCGGTAACCAGTGTGCCATTGATGAAAAGAGCGGTATAGTCTTCCTTGATGGCAACATCATTGCGCTCAGAAATCACGATATTGTCGGTATAGTAGCTTGCAGAGGGGTTGCCTTTCTCCAGTTCAGCCGCGTTGGCAGTGGCGACGCTGGCGCTGATTATGGCGGCTGTCATGAGGCCCGCAAAGACTTGGCGGCTCATAAAACCAATCCTTCCTTTGTAAGTTTAACGGGCGCTTAAATGCTTGCCGACGACCGTTGTAAGTTTATCGGGCGCTTAAATGCTTGCCGGCGACCGTTGTAAGGTTAGCGGACGCTTGAATGCGTTAGGCGACCGTTGTAAGGTTAGCAGACGCTCGAATGCGTTAGGCGACCGCTTGGCAAAAATATGTATTTCAGTAATTATATGATCATTAGTTAATGCACACTTTTCAACTCTTCTACTTCCTCAAGCGTAATTCCGTCAAGAAGCGCATCACGAATACTGGTGAAATAGACGCTTTTGGATTCTAGCTGCTTGATAAACAAGGCCATGCCCAAAGGGCCCAATGCGTTTACCAAGGCGTCAATGCCAGCCTTGTGCAAAGCAACGGGATCTAAAATATCGAGAGGTTTCTTGGCGTTCATTTCTCACATCCTCCAGGAATTTGGCGCCCAAAATTTATTTTATGGCTTGTAAAAGTCACGCAAGTTTGCTCGTTGAAGCCCGAGACAAACACTGTTAAAGCATCGCGATGACTTTTACTGCGCCACTATAGGAATTTTGGGATATGCTCTAGGGAAGGGCGCAAGGGGGCATCGTCCGCGAAGCGCCGAGAGCAAAATCTCGCTGAGGCTTTCATGCCTGCGACCTGCAGAAAATTGCTTTTTGACAGCAAAAAGCAAGCCGATTCGGGTTTCAAAGCAGTCTTGTGACGCGCTCACGAGGCCTGCATGAAACGACCTGTAATCATTATATAATAATTTGATTTGGATTACAATGCCCTATACTGATGAATGTTCAATGGAAAAAATTTCTTGCGCGCCTGGCGCTTCAGGAAGCCGGGATATGTCCAGCCTTCACCCCTTCAAGTTGCTATAATGCTTAGACATTAAAGAAACTGGCAGATTAGGCTCCTGCTCATCAATGTCGAAACATTGATAAATTTTGATATTAAGCGCTTATCCCAAGATTAATTTTAAAGCTATGGACATGAAAATGCTTTCAGGATAAAACTGTAATCCTTATAAAGCTAGAGAACATAAATTCAACTCACGCGGAGCATTGCAGGAGATTCCTGCAATGCTGTTTTTCTTGCCTAATCAGGGCTGCCCACCACACGCCCATTTTAACTAAACATATCAATATTTCGACAATTAAAGGCGCTCGCATCCTTGCAAAAAAAGCTAGGGAGGGTAAGCAATGCAGAAGCCTGAACTCACTTAGTGCATATCCCAAAATTCCGAAATGGCAGCGGAAAAATCCTGGCGAACGCTTCAACTAGTTTGCTCGGGCTTCTGCGAGCAAACATCCGGATTTTTCCGCTGCCTCGGATATAATTTTGGGATATGC
>JAISWZ010000257.1 GCA_031270945.1 Clostridiales bacterium
GTGCCTGAAGGCTCGCAGATAACCGTCACCGTTCCAGATGACTACGGCTATAACGGAACGGTCAACCTGGTCAAGGGGCAAGCGTTTGTCATTGAGGCGACGAAAAAGATCACGAATGAAAATTCAAAGAATGTCAGAATCCAGACAAACGCGGCTGGAGCGACTGTGCCATTCTACATTGACAGCATATCAATAGACGTTGAGAAGCCCGAAGAAGAGTCTGATGATGGAGCTGACGAGGGATCTGAAGCTGGATCCGAGGAAAGCTTTGCCTATGACTTCGAAGACGGAAAACTGGGCGTTGTTGTCAAAAGCGGAGGCGCAACTCTTGCGGTTGTAGACAAGGCATTCGAAGGAAGTCAGACGAAGTCTCTCTATGTATCAGGTAGAACCAAAGACTATGATGCCGCAGATGTGCCGCTGTCGGCGCTTGGCGCTGTGGTTGGCGACAAGCTGAAGATTCGGGTTTTGGGATATGTTGACTCTGATGCTGACGTGCCTGACGGCTCGCAGATAACCGTCACTCTTCCGGATGACTACGCCTATAACGGGACGGTCAACCTGGTCAAGGGGAAAGCGTTTGTCATTGAGGCGACAAAAGAGATCACGAATGAAAATTCAAAGAATGTCAGAATCCAGACAAACGCGGCTGGAGCGACTGTGCCGTTTTACATTGACAGCATATCGATAGACGTTGTGAAGCCAGGGGGTTCTGCTGAGCCCGAGCCTGAGCCAGGTGACAAGGGCGAAGCTGTTGTCAAGGAATTCATATTTGAGTTCCAGGATGACGCTGACATGGCTAAAATAGGAAACGCTGGCGGAGCTGGGACTCTTTCGAAGGTGAGCGGGAAGATCTACGATGGCAACTCTGACGGGTATTCGGCTTACATCACTGGAAGAACAGACAACTGGCATGGCATTGATCTTACGTTTGCATCGCTTGGCCTAAATGTTGGCGACGAGATAACTGACGTCATCATAAACGGCTGGATAGATGAAGGGGAAGAGGGCGGAGAAATAGCTGTACAGACGATCCAGAGCTATGGCGGCTGGCTTGGAAGCGCTGCGGTTGTTGCTGGATCAGCGTTCTCAATCAGCGGAGGAGTCAGAGACGGATTGTATGTCATAGGCACTGACACCGCTCTCAGGATACAGTCAAGCGCAGGGACCTTCCCGTTTTATATTGGAAACATCAAGATAGTGGCAAACGTTTACGGAGAAGTGGCTGAAGGGCCAGTTGCCCTTGATATCATTGACTTCGAAGACGGAACAACTCAAGGTTTTAGCGGCAGGGGCGGAAACGAGACTCTGACTGTTGTTGAAGACGAAAACCATACGGAAGACGGAGGCAAGGCTTTAAAAGTTGAAGGCAGGGCGCAGACCTGGAACGGCCCTTCTCTGGTGGTTACCAAGTACATTGAAGAAGGCGGGCTTTACAAGGTATCCGCTTGGGTAAAGCTGATAGAGCCGGCCACAACAAGCCTTCAGCTGAGCACCCAGGTAGGGAACGGAAGCGCGGCGAACTACGCAACGATCAAGGCTAGCGGAATAACAGCAAGCGAAGGATGGGTTTTGTACGAGGGCACGTACCGCTATTCAAACATGAGCAGCGGGTTCGCGTCGATATACGTTGAAAGCTCCAGCAGCGCTACGGCTTCGTTTTATATAGATGACGTGGCGTTTGAGAAAGTCGGAAATCCAATAACGATAGAAGATGACTTGACAAAGATCAAAGAAGTGTATGACGGGACATTCCTGATTGGAAACGCTGTGTCAGCTGAAGATCTGGGCGGAGTGAGGCTTGAGCTTTTGAAGAATCACTTCAACATAATCACGCCTGGGAACGCCGGGAAGCCTGACGCGCTGCAGCCATCCAAGGGCAATTTCACGTTTACGACAACAGACGCATTGTTCCAGACCGCTATAGACAATGGCTTCTTGATTCATGGGCATACGCTGGCTTGGCATCAGCAGTCGCCAACATGGCTTAACAGGGACGCTGACGGAAAGCCGTTGCCTAGGGAAGAAGCTCTTGAAAATCTTAAGACTCATGCTTTTACAGTAGTGAAGCATTTCTCAGAGACGTTCAACGCAGAAGAACAAAACATCATCTCCTGGGACGTAGTTAACGAAGCCATGGGAGACAGCATCGCAAACTCTTCTGACTGGAAGGGATCTTTGAGAAACACTCCTTGGCTTGAGGCAATAGGCTGGGAGTATATCGAAGAGGCGTTCCTGTCAGCCAGGGAAGCTGATCCTAACGTTAAGCTTTACTACAACGACTACAACCTGAACGGCATCGCCAAGGCCACAGCGGTATATGAGATGATCAAAGACATCAACACCAGGTATCCTGATGTTGGAGGAAGGCCTTTGATTGACGGCGTTGGCATGCAGGGGCATTACCGCTTGGGGGTCAACCCTTCTGGCGTGGAAAATTCAATAGAGCTATTCGAGTCTCTTGGAATAGAGATAAGCATAACTGAGCTGGATATCCAGGCGGGATCTAACTCATTCCTGTCTGAAGAAAACGAAGAGGCGCAAGCGGTTCTCTACGCTCAGCTGTTCCAGGTATTCAAGAATCATTCAGACAGCATAGCCAGAGTTACGTTCTGGGGCCTTGATGATGGTGCCAGCTGGAGAGCTGAAACCAACCCGCTTTTGTTTGACCGCGATCTGCAGTCGAAGCTTGCCTTTGACGCAGTAATAGACCCTGACAAGTTCCTGGAGGACTACGTTGCCGGAAACCTGGAAGGGAAGAAGATAGAGGCCAACTACGGAACGCCTGAGATTGACGGCGAGGAAGACGAGATCTGGGCTGACGCTGAGGTCATAGACATCGACAAGTTCCAGCTCGCTTGGCAAGGCGCGAAGGGCAAAGGAAAGCTTCTTTGGGATGACGAGTATCTTTACGCCCTGGTTACCGTCTCAGACACAGAGCTGGACAAAGCAAGCGCCAACGCCTACGAGCAGGACTCTGTAGAGGTCTTTGTAGACGAAAACAACGCCAAGTCTTCCAGCTACGAGGCTGATGACGGGCAGTACCGCGTCAACTTTGACAATGAAACATCCTTTGATCATGGCCTTTCTGAGGGCTTTGAGTCAGCCACGAAGATAGATGGCACCACTTACACAGTAGAGCTGAAGATCCCGTGGAAGACCATAACGCCAGAAAATGACTTCGAAGTAGGAGTAGACATTTCCATCAATGACGCAAGGAACGGGTTCAGGCAGTCCGTTTCCGCTTGGAGCGACTCGTTTGGCACTGCGTACGCTGATCCTTCTGTATTTGGAACCGCTACTCTGGTAGGCAAGCCAGAAGAGTCAGAAGAGCCAACACCAGCCGCTCCAACGCCAGCTGCTTCCGCTCCAGCCGTATCTCAGCCATCGACATCCATTCCAAGTGTCGGGATCAAAGTCGGGGAGCTGGACGATCCTGCAACTGGAGACAAAGTTTACGCAAGCCTTGGAGTTACAGTAGGCGCTGACAAGGTTGGAACAGTTGTCATATACGACTATGTCGCTGACGCCTTGATCCAGAAGGCGGCTACTCTTCCAGCCGGAGAGCCAAGGGTTTACGCCATTGAAGTGAAGACCGGAAACTCCGAAGGGGTAAAAGTGAGAATCCCCTGGGCGTCCCTCAATTCATTCGCGACATCGTACAAAGACGCTTCATTCGCGGTTTACTCAGACAAATGGGAAGTCAGGTTTGACAACAAGGCCTTGTTTGCAATACTTGGGTCAAGCACTGGACTCATAGACATCACAGTCAAAAAGATCGAAGCGCCTAACGCTCTTAGCGGAAGGCCAGCCTATGATTTCTCCGTAAGCAAGAACAGCGTATACATTTCTGATTTCCTGGGCGGAAGAGCGTTCACCAGGATTCCGTATGCCCTGGGCGCTGGAGAAGATCCAAACGCCTTGGTTGTGTACTGGATAGACGGAAACAGGATCACGCCGGTTCGAAGCGTCTGGAGAGGCAGTTATCTGTCTTTCTCTTCATACCACTTCTCGTCCTTTGGCATCGGCTACAACCCGGTGAGCTACACTGACGTTTCAGACAGCGCATACTATGCAAAGGCCGCTTCATACCTTGGCGCCAGGGGCATATTTGAAGGTCCGCTGTTTGAGCCTGGAAAAGCGGCAACCAGAGGCGAAGCCATAGTAACGCTTCTCAAGGCATACGGCATTGAGCCGCTGGGTGCAAGCGCTCCCAACTTCGCGGACGCGACAGGCGAATATGCTGGATACTACGCGAAAGCCAAAGCGATAGGCCTTTCTGTTGGAATAGGCAACAACCTGCTCGCTCCTGACCTGGTTCTGAACAGGGAAACACTTTTTGCCCTCGTTTACAACCTGCTGGACATTCTTGAAGAGCTTCCTGAAGCCAAGACTACCAAGAGCGTTTCCGCGTTCAACGACGCATCCAGCTTCTCTGACTGGGCGAAAGCTCCGGTTGGAAAGCTAGTGGACGCTGGAATACTTGCTGGCACCGGCAACGGAGAGTTCCGTCCGCTTGATTCCTCTAACAGGGCGCAGCTGGCTAATGCCATCTATCGCCTGGAGCTTGGGGAGACGGCGGAGTAATAGCTTGTTGGGACAGAGGCGAAAAGCCTAAAAACGATAGATTCGAAACTTTTTTTGGAGGGGGTGCCTGGGGGCACCCCTTTTTTTAGGTGGAAGGATGGAGAGGCGGCGAAACGGAGAAACGGAGAAACGGAGAGATGGAGAACGGAGAGATGGAGAACGGAGAGGGGGAAAAGGCCGAGAGGGTGAGGCGCTTTGAGCAAGGGATTGACTATCTCCAGCAATGTGAGATAATGGTGAAAGAGAAACGGTTAGAGAGAATTTGTGGATCTAGAGTGAGGCAGGACTGGCTTGGCTTGCAGGCATGCCAGGATTGCAGGCGGATCCTCTAACCTTATATTAGAAAGGCGGGATCGCAATAAGCGCAAACCTGAACAACTTTTCGCATAAAAGGCTGACAAATGCCTATATCGTTGACAAGTCGCTCTTCATCAAGGATTTTATGACTCAGATGGGGCAGGCCAATCTGATCGCCAGGCCTGGGCTTTTCGGGAAAAGCTTCAACATGGGCATGCTGAAGTCCTACTTGGAGATCGGCGCTGACCCTGCGCTGTTTAAAGGGCTTGCGATAGAAGGCGAAACAGGGATTTACGACAGGCACTTTGGGAAATATGCCGTGCTGCACCTGGATCTGGCGCAAGTGAAAGGGGACAGCTTTGAAGAATGCTTAAATTCTATTTCTTTATGCTTGAAGGGGCTATTTGAGGGCGAATTAAAGTATTTGCTAAAGTCGGACAGGCTGAGCGCGGTCAACAAAAGAAACCTGGCAAGGATCTCAGGATTATACGAGAAGATCGATACTGAAACAGCAAAACCTTTATCAGAAGCGCCTGACGAAACCTACCTCGCGAGAAGCTTAAATGACTTGACAAGCATTCTATGGGAGCACCACGGCGGATCGCGCGTGGCGGTTTTTATTGATGATTACGATTCTATGATGAACAGAGCAGTCGGGCAGGGGTACGCTCAGGAACTTCTTGATTTCTTTTCGAGCTTTTATGGATATGTCTGCAAAGGCAACGAACAGGTCGGCTTTGTGCTGATGACTGGTCGCATGAAGATTGGAATGGAAAGCTTCAGTGAGGGCGCAAACAACGTTGTTGGATCAGGTGTGCTGGAACCACGGTATTCCGACCGATTTGGCTTTACGGAGGATGAAGTAGCTAAGGTTCTTACGGATTTTGGTTGCTTTGATGAACTTAATGAGATCAAGGAGAACTATGGCGGATACCTGTTTGGCAAAACCCAGATCTACAACCCGGCAGCTGTCCTAAGACTTTGCGGGGCGCTGGAGAAGCCGGTTGCGTATTGGGCTGGCGCAAGCGGCAATGACTTGCTTGAGCTGGTCATCTCTAACTCAGAGAGCTGGCGACTGCTTTCTGAACTGGAGGCGCTGGCTTTTGGAGGAACGGCGAAGTTTTGGCTGAGGGATTGCATTAGGTTTGGTGAACTAGATGACGCCAACGCATTGTGGTACGTCCTCGTTCATTCCGGGTATTTGACGCCATGCGGGTGGCGCTCTGAGGAGTACCGCGTTCCCAATGCAAAGGCTTTAGTCGAGCTTGGAAAAGTGGTGGATATCATAAGGAGTGAGCGGAGCCGGAGGCTATCATAAAGAGCAAAGCGAAGCGAAGCCAAGGGTTATCATAAAGAGCAAAGCGGAGCCCAAGGTTAAATGATTAAGCCCAGAGGCCGATCTGCATCGCTAAGCATTTCGGAAGTGCACCCTCTACAAATGGTCTGCTTGATAAACTTTAACCGAGTCAAAATCCCTTGATTCCGCCATTTTCTGAAAGCGCAACGCAAACTTTGGATTGGTAGGAACTGCTGTACATGATAATCTACTAAAAATGCCTGACTTGTTCACTGCCTCTAAATCCCTTGTTTAAGCCGTTTCTGCAAGCAGTTAATGCATTGCAGTCGAGTGATCCTTCCCATCTCGGCTGGGCGGAGATGTTATTGGCCTGGCCTCAAAATGCCAATCGCAAGGCGCTTTCGCTAGACCCAAAGGCGGATCCGCCTCATTACTGTTTCGAAAGCGCCGCCCCCTCAAAATGGTCTTCTTGATAAACTTTCACTGCGCCAAAATCCCTTGTTTCCGCCATTTTCTGAAAGAGCAACGTGAACTTTGAATTGGCATGAACCAATATATATGATAATCTACCAAACATGCCTGATTTGTGCGCTTGGCCTGAATCCCTTGTTTAAGCCATTTCTGCAAGCAGTTAATGCATTGCAGTCGAGGGCTACTTGCCATTTTGGCTGGGAGGAGATGTTATTAGCCGGGCCTCGAACTATCAATTTATAGGTATTCTCGATAAGCCCAAAGGCGGATCCGTCTCGCTACCGTTTCGAAAGCGCCGTCCCCTAAAAATGGTCTTCTTGATAAACTTTCACTGCGTCAAAATCCCTTGATTTCGCCATTTTCTGAAAGCGTAACGCAAACTTTGGATTGGTAGGAACTGCTGTACATGATAATCTACTAAAAATGCCTGACTTGTTCACTGCCTCAAAATCCCTTGTTTAAGCCATTTCTGCAAGCAGTTAATGCATCGCAGTCGAGTGATCCTTCCAACCTCGGCTGGCGGAGAGGTTATAAGCCTGGTCTAAAAATACCAATCGTAAGGCGCTCTCGCTAGACCCAAAGGCGGTTCCGCCTCGTTTCCGTTTCGAAAGTGCCGCCCCATAAAAATTGTCTTCTTGATAAACTTTCACTGCGTCAAAACCCCTTGTTTCCGCCATTTTCTGAAAGAGCAACGTAAACTTTGAATTGGTTGGAACCGATGTACATGATAATCTACTGAACTTGTCTGACTTGTGCACTTGACATAAATCCCTTGTTTAAGCCATTCCTCCGAGCCGTTAAAGCTTTTCAGTCAAGGTTCCCTTCTCATCTTGGCTGGGTGGAGAGGTTATAAGCCTGGCCTCAAAATATCAAATGGTAGGTGATCTCGCTAGACCCAAAGGCGGTTCCGCCTCATTACTGTTTCGAAAGCGCCGTCCCCTAAAAATGGTCTTCTTGATAAACTTTCACTGC
>JAISWZ010000301.1 GCA_031270945.1 Clostridiales bacterium
CTCGAAATATGTCCTTTCTCATCGCCGACTTCAAAAGGCCGTTCCCTTCCTTCCCCTATCGGGCATTACCACTCTATATCCTCAACCGGTATGACTGTTTCGTTCATGTACATTTCTGAAACCTTGCCGTTTTTCATCTTTATGATCCGATCAGCCATTGGCGCTATGGCCAGGTTGTGGGTGATCACGATCACTGTCATTCCCTGCACCCTGCAGGTGTCTTGCAAAAGCTTCAATACTTCCTTTCCTGTCACGTAGTCAAGCGCTCCCGTAGGCTCGTCGCAAAGCAAAAGCTTCGGGTTCTTCGCCAATGCCCTGGCTATGGAAACCCGCTGCTGCTCTCCGCCTGAAAGCTGGGAAGGAAAGTTGTTGATGCGCTGGGAAAGGCCGACCCTTTCCATAACCGCCATCGGCGAAAGCGGCTTTCTGGATATCTGCGTAGCCAGCTCCACGTTCTCTATGGCTGTAAGGTTTTGCATCAAGTTGTAGAACTGGAAGACAAATCCGATGTCGTACCTTCTGTACGCTATAAGCTGGCTCCTGTTGAACTTGTGCACCGACTGGCCGTCAATGATTACCTCTCCGCCGTCAGAGGTGTCCATCCCTCCAAGGATGTTTAGCACAGTCGACTTTCCCGCGCCGCTTGGCCCCACGATCACCGCGAACTCCCCTTTTTCTATCGACAGGCTGGCGCCGTCCAGGGCGTTCACCACGACCTCGCCCATTTTATATCTTTTGTAGACGTTGTTGAAGTTGGCGAAGCTCAACGCTCTCCCTCCATATCCAAAGAGAAGCTCTTCTTGGGGCAAGCTCTTTGATGATTTTCTTGTTTTTGTTTTTTTATATGCCAAAGCGATGCCTGGCATTGCAAGCCTTGCGGCCTAGCTTTTAGACTTACGATTATTCGGAGGTTATAAAGGCTTTGTTAGATTGTTAGATCGTTAGAGCATGGCATATCCCATTGTCGCGCGAAGCCTTGCGTCAAGCCTACAATCTTGCGCTTATCCGGAATTGGGGCATGCCTTGAGGCATATCATGATAAATCCTTGCAACATGGCCTTTGTGAGCGCCCATTTTCTTAAATTCAAGCCGTCTGCTCAATGTACATTTTAATTTTTCTAGAGTATTAGTGTCAACCGACAGATTAGTCGATTCTGTTGAACTTGTGGCGCCATCAGAAAAAAATCAGGTATAGTGTCTGTATATTCAAGGTTTTTGTGGCTCATTAGAATGTTATTAAAATTGGGTTAGCAAACGCTCCAAAAGCGGTTTTAGAGACTTATGGGGCAATCTATGCTGTCCAAGCAAAACCCCGAGGCGCAACCGCAACGCGAAATCCATATTTCGCCTTTAAGTTCCTGCATCCCAAAAGTCTAATCCGAACAACAGCTTGTTTTTATTTCTTGCGATCTAGATCCGAATTTCAAGTTCAGCGCCTACCAGGCAATTCGCTATTTTTGTCGAGATTCGCCTTTCATGACCAATTAAATTAAGAAGAAATTGCGAAATTTAGATTTAATCCGACCAATCGGGTTGAATCTCGCGAAATTTGCTGCTATAATAAGGCTAAGTGCATATCCCAAAAATATATCCAAGGCGCTGGAAAAGTCCGGCGTTGAAGCGTTCGCCAGGACTTTTCCAGTGCCATTACGGAATTTTGGGATATGCACTAGGCGTACAGGGCAATGATGACCTTGTATTCGGGCCGCGCCATCTGTCGTGGCGCGTCCTATGCTTGCGAGCGGAACGCTCGCCAGTTTAAAACGCCTGGATCTTATAACTGACGATCGATCAAATGTGGAATTTTCTTATCGTTGCCCGCCTCAGAACCCAGTCGGGCCGCTCCCGCTAACGATAAGAAAATTCTAAATCACACCGCTCGTCAGTATACGGGGATATATTTTAGTTTTCGCAATCCACTCATTTTTACTCAAGTCGGCTAGGCAACCATTGCCATTTGCCGCCTCAAGCTCTCAGCATAAATTTCGCCAGGAAGGGGGGTGCGGCATGAATATGCGCGGCGATTCCAAGCTATCAATCACCAAGAGCAAAATTACGGAAGCCTTGTTGAAGCTTCTGGAAGACAAGCCCATAGGAAGGGTATCCGTGATTGAGCTATGCAAGCAGGCTCAAGTGAACAGAACTTCGTTTTACGCCTATTACTCCGATATTTTTGACCTGATAGAAAGCTTGGAGACCGAAATCTCAGCGTCACTCTACGAAAACTTAGGAGAGGACAACGGAGAGCGAGATATTGCGGTCATAGTTGGACACATCAGGCAAAACAGCAGGTTCTACAAAATCTACGCAAACACGGCCATGGAAAGCAAGCTAGTGTCGCACATGCTTGTGGTTGCGCAAAAGGCGTTTGGAACCCAGCTCTTGATCGAACAGTCCGGGTTAAGCGCGGCTCGCGAATACTTCATGGAGTTTGTAAAAGGCGGAGTGATGGGAGTCATAAAGCTCTGGCTCGCGTCAGACTGCAACGTTCCAGACAGCGAGATCGTGGAGTTTTTGATTGACGTTGTAAAAAAGTGCCATTCAGGCGCGTTTTCGCCGCCTCTGAGAGCGTATCCCGATATTCCCGAAACTTCTTTCGAAGGATAGTTAGAGATAGAGGACACAAAAGCTCCTGGCTGTATGCGCTAAAACTTGTTTTAGGCATGGCTCATAGGCCTCCTTGCGAGCAAGGAGGCCTTTTCCTACAAGCAGAAAAGCTTTTCCAAAGCCAGCGCCGCGCCGTCCTCCGAGTTCGGCTTGGTAATCATCCCCGCCGCTGCCTTGACCTGAGGGTTGCCGTTTTCCATGGCCACCCCGAAGCCAGCTGCCTGGATCATGTCCAGATCGTTCAAGTCATCTCCTACAGCTACAACCTCATCCAGCGCGATCCCGTAATGATCGCACAGCAGCTTTAGCCCGTAATATTTGCCCGCGTTTTCTCCAGTGATGAAAAGCTGGTTGCCCCACATCAGGCGAACAGAAAGCTTGGGTAATGAGCGCTTCGCCAACTCCTCCTGTATCGCTTCAAGCTCCAAGGGCTCGCCCATTGCGACCACCTGGTACACCTTCTCCCCAGCTTCCTTGAACGAATCCAGGCTTTTTACATATCGTATCCCGAACATTCTCTTGTATGCCTCAAAGATCAAGTTGGCGGAAAAGCCGTAAGAGCCAATGCTGTATATGTCTCCTATTGACTTGTCCTTGATCAGCCAATCATATGTGCCCCAAGTCACTACCTCAATGTTGACGTTCCTGCTTTCGGCTATCTCCAGAACCGCCCTTGTCGCCTCAACAGTTAAAACGTTTTCATAGATCGTCTTTCTTTCAGCCAAGTCATGCATTACCAGCCCGTCAACACACATGCAAGGCGTCTTCAGGCCCAGCTTTCTTGCGACTGGCAAAGTGGAGGCCACATTTCTTCCTGTGCAAAGGCAGACAGGAATCCCCTTTTGAACAAGCCGCCCTATGGCGCTCTTGGTTCTTCTCGTCAACTGCTTGTATGTGGTGACTATCGTCCCATCTATGTCAAGCACAGCCATCTTGTACAATGGCACCCCTCCTCGCATTCCTCACTATATTATACGTCACTTTGAGCGCAAATGCTTAGCCTGTTGATAAAACAAATCTGTTTAAGGCTTGTTTGCGGCAAATCCCTTATGGCAGATGAGGGTAAAATAGTACTTTTTTCTTTGTTTTGAGTCAATTGGGCTTAAATTTAGCTTTTTGCAAAAAGTCATAAATAGTCGTCCCATGACGCGCCAGGGCGAGATTTTTTATCGCGCCTTTTTTCTCTCAAATATTGGCATATCTAAAAAATTGAGGGGGCCGAGCTTAGGCCTAAGGCTTGAGCCTCGGTTGCTTGCTTGGGTGCGCAGCCCCGAAAGCTTGGAAAGCTGAAGGCCCAGATCAAGCCAGATATGCCTTTCCATCCCTCGCAACGCTCCTCTAATCCCAAACTCCAACATATCCTTTATGCCAGCCCCTAGCAGCTTTCCCTCTCTTCACCGCTAAACAACAGGCTTTTCTCTCTCCCCCCAATTTCCCAGCTCTCCTCCCGCAAAAAAAATTTTCACCGCCCTATTGACACTACTGATATCAGAGTATATACTGTTTATAGTGTTAATGGAGGCAGGTGATTCATGAAGCTAGTTATTTCCAACCGGTCAGGCGTCCCGATGTACGTGCTGATAAAGGAGCAGATCAAAGAAGCGATCTTTTCCCAAGATCTGAAGGAGGATGACCTCCTG
>JAISWZ010000340.1 GCA_031270945.1 Clostridiales bacterium
AGGCGCTCCGCTTCAAGCCTTTCGTTTTCAAGCCTTTCCGCTTCCAGCCTTTCGTTTTCAAGCCTTTCAGCTTCAAGCCTTTCTTTCTCTATGCGTTCGTTTTCAAGGCGTTCTGCTTCAAGCCTTTCGTTTTCTAACCTTTCATTCTCTAATCTTTCCGCTTCAAGCCGCTCTTTTTCTACCCGCTCTTTTTCTATCCGTTCTGCCTCAAGGCGCTCCGCTTCCAGCCTTTCATCTTCTCCATGCCGCTGCTTCTCAGCCTTCTCTTGTTCTTCCGACTCTTTTTCAAAGGGCACATACGGCACCGAATCATCTATCCACGCTTGCATTCTCGCGATTCTGACAAACTGGGATGGAACGCGCAGCGACACTTCCCTCTCGGCGCTGGTTCCCCGCCCTCGCTCGATTAGCGCGGACACGGACAAAGGGGATTCTCCGCAGAGGTTTTCGTTTGCGAAAGCCGAGAATATAACAGACCCTTCAGAAAGCCTGGCTGATATCCGCAACCCCAGCGGGCTTGAGAAAAGCTCGGTCTCCTTGTCGCTTATGGTAAATACGCTCTCTCCAAGCACTTGCCGCTTGATATGAACAATAAGCGCGGAATAGCTGGCGATCTCTTGAGGCGGTTCTTGCGTCGGCTCTTTCGTTGTCTCTTGCTCGATGGTGTTTGGATCGCCAAGCTCGCGCTTTTGGGGACTGTCAAAATCCTCGCCCAACCCGCGAGGCTGTTTCGCCAGAGGCATATGCTGGGCTGTCTTCGCGGCGGTGTTGGCGACGTCAGTCGCGCTGATCAAGCCTGAGGCCTCGATCTCCCTTGCGATTTCATCTATCTTGATCCGCCACATGACAATCCTGTTCTTGCTTGTCTGCAGCGCTTCCATAAGTTCAAGCTGTTCATCAGTCGGATCCCCAATATCCGAGACTCGAGCGTGCTCTTTGCAGTAGCGTTTATGAGCTTCAGCCAATATGGCGGCTATATCGCCAAATATCCTCTTTTGCGCGTGGTTTGATTCTTCAGGAAAGTCATTGAAAAGCTCGTCACTCATCACGCTTCCTCCAACTCTTGTCTCGTCTTGCACTAACGATCATGAAAAAAATCTTAAATGCTGATCGTCAGCATAGCGCATATCCCCAAATTGTTTAGGCTTGAAAAATGCTTTGTCGGTTTGCCCTTTATATCGAGCAAACGCTATCCTTCGCCTTTTCTGGAATTCTGGAACATGCTCTTAGTTTGCCGTGGGATGCCATATTTGCGAGTATTGCAAAGTTCCATATAATATCTTATCACAAATTAGAAGTTTGCGCTAGTGCCAAGCTTGCAGGATATCGCAAAATACCTGAAAATGCCGCAGGATGGCGCTTTTCTAAAGATTTTGGGACATGCCCTGACTCGATTTGCCATTTTCATACGCAAAAAAGGCTGGAGCGAGCTCCAGCCTTTTATCATGACACTCTGGAATGCGCTCTCTCTTTCCGTGTCCTAATTTGAAAGTATGAAACCAGCTCCTGCAGGGTTTCCGCCTGAGAGCTCAGTTCTTGGGATGCGGCTGCCGTTTCCTGAGAAGTTGCGTTGTTGGCCTTGACAACATTTGCTATCTTGCTCAGCGCCATGGACAGCTCCGAAATGGCCTTCGCTTGTTCCGACGCCGCTTGGGCTATGCTTGCAACAATGTCTGAAACCTCTTTCGTGTCCTTTACTATGGTATTCAGGGCTTCCGCAGTGGAGTCAGCGTTGGCGGTGCCGTCTAGCACAGTTTGTATCGAGCTTTCTATCAGGTTTGAAGAGTCGTTGGCAGCGGCTTGGCTTTTTGACGCCAGGTTTCTGACTTCCTGCGCCACAACAGCAAAGCCTTTTCCATGAACGCCCGCTCGGGCGGACTCGACTGAGGCGTTAAGCGCCAGAAGGTTCGTCTGCATCGCGATGTCTTGAATAACCTTTATGATTCTTGAAATGTTGCTGGAGGACTCTTTGATGTCCTGCATTGACTTTACCATGTTTTGCATCGAATCGTTTCCGAAGACCGCGTGGCCTGAGGATTTCTCGGATATAGCGCTGGCGTGGGCAGCGTTTTCTGAAGTCAGCTTTATCTGCTCGTCAATGCTTCCGATAGAGCTTGAAAGCGCCTCTATGGCCTCTGCCTGCTCCGCCGCTCCAGTGGCAAGGGTCATGGATGAATGAGATATGAGCTTCGCTCCGTCAAGCACCTGGTACGACGCGCTGTTTATCTCTGACAGAGTCCTGTTCATGGAGTCTGTGATAGTTATAAGCGCCTCTCTTATGGAGCTGAACTGGCCAGTGAAATCTCTCTTTATTTCGGCGTTGAGATCTCCATCGGCCAGTTGCTTGAGCACTTTTGTGATCTCATCTATATAGCTGTCAATGGAATGGGTTGTGGTGTTCACGTCCTCTTTCATCTTTGCGAAATCGCCCTTGAAGTTGCCTTTCACCATCGACTTGAAGTTGCCTTTGGCCATCTCAGCCATGACAGATCGCGACTCAAGAATTGGGGTTGCCACTGTGTCAAGAATTGTGTTCAAGCCGTCAATGAGCTCTCTCCAATCCCCTCTCAGGCTGGAAGAGTCAACCCGTTCCGAAAGCTGGCCGTTCGCCCCGAAGTTTATCAAAGTGTTGACGTCATCGCTGACAATGACCAGGTTGTTTTTGAGCTTTTTCATCGCTCCGCTTAGATGCTCCAGCTGACCCGGGTAATCCGGGAAGTCATGCTTGAAGTCCCCGTTTGCGTAGTTGGTCGCTGTCCTGATTGTCTCTTTGACCATGCAGGCGTAGTTGTCGGACATCTGGCCGACTGTTTCCACTACTCCCGCGTAGGATCCTTTGTACTGATCGCTGGACAAGGCGTAGTCCATCTCGCCCTGGGCATGCTTCTCAGCCAGGGTTTCTATGTCTTCGATCAGGCCGTTTATCGTCCCTGTCATCAACAAAAAGTTCTGGGTCAGCTGGCCTATCTCGTCATTCGAAGGCTTGGGAAGCTCCAGATGGAAGTCCCCTTCGGAGATCTTTCTAGAAGCCGCAGACAGCTTCCCCAACGGGTTCAAGAAGCGGCTTACGCTGTAGTAGATGATTCCTATGAGCAAGAGCGTGACTACTATAAAAAGAATCCCGACCTTGGTGGTGAACGTTGTCGCGTTGACATATATCTCTGACTTCGGCGCCACAATGGACACGAGAAACGATTCGTTCACGATGTCCATGTCAAACGGAAGCGTTGCAACCAGGCTGGGCTTGCCGTTTATCTTTGACGTGGCCTCTGAGAAAGTTGTCTTCCCTTTTTGCCCTGATCCGTAATCCAGCCCCGCTTGGCCTTTGTCCTTGCCCAATTCGGACATCTCCGGGGAGTAGATGAGAATCCCCTTGGAGTTTGAGACCGCAGCGTATCCAGTAGTAAAAATCTCCTGTGTGCCCAGATCGTCGATCAGCCCTTGCAGGTATATGTCAGCAGTGACAGCGCCAATGAACTTCCCGTCTCTCATGATCGGAACAGACAGCGTAATCATTGGGATTGTCCCTTTCACGGCTGACACGAAGGTGTAGGGATCAGTCAGTATAGGCTTTTGCGCGGCCGCCACTTCTGTATAGTACGGCTTGCTGAAGTCAGAGAAGTCAGCCTCCATGTTTGGCGAGACCTTGCCTTTTCCGTTTACCATCTCAAAGTAATAAGAAATCTGCCCGTTCAATGGAAAGCCATAGGGGGTGCCTTTGTATTCGCTGTCCTTCCCGTCAAAAGCGTTAGGCTCAAGCAAAACGCCAGCGGCGTCTATGAACGGGTACTCCTGAAACGCTTCCAAGAGAAGAGCCTGCAAAGTCTCCCTGGTGACAGTCTTGTCATCTATGCTTTCTCCCACTATCGACGCGGCCATGTCCGCAAAGCTGTAAGGCCCCGTTATTGTGCTTTCGATGTTTGACTCAAAAAGTTCCACCATGCTGGCGAACTCCAGCTTCGCTGACTCTTCCTCCAGGCTGTTCAAGGAAATGTAGGTGTACACCATGATGACAGCTAGACCTGTCAAAACCGTCAGTGAAGCTATAAGGCTGATTTTCGTCTTTATGCTTTTTATTTTTGCCATGATTCTCCCTCCGAATCGGGCTGGCAGCTGCTTTGTTGGCAGATCGTGAATTGCGCATGCAAAATTCCCTTGGGATATGCCTTTATGCGCCCTAGCCGTCATAAACCCGCGTTTGCCGTGCTTTTTTGGCATCTGTATTATTGTGCCCCGTTTTGGCGCTTATATATACTAACGAACGGTATGATTTAGAATTTTCTT
>JAISWZ010000425.1 GCA_031270945.1 Clostridiales bacterium
CCGTGCCCTTCCAGCTTGCGCATCATTTTGATCTCGTTTGAGAAGTCATCAGCGAGGCTCTTGTAATATTTGCTAACATTCTCTATTCCAGATAGCTCGTCCGCCAAAAACTTGATTTCTGACTCGTCCTGCGGAACAGAGATGAACTTTACCGCTGAATGGTAAACCTCTCCGAAATCCTCCCTTGTAGCATCGTAGACTTTGCCGAACGCGCCTTTCCCTAAAACCGCGCCTACTTTCCAAGTGCCCCAGAGGGGCTCGTACTTGCTTATGTCTGCCATTGGATAGTCCTCCACGCATTTTAATCATGAGAGAAAGAAAGCTTTTTCACAAGGAGCGGCATTGACTAAGAGCATATCCACCCCCAACCCCACGCTAAAAAGCCGATTATCGTTTATCCTATAATCGGCTTTGCAATCCGAATATCGCCGTTTCATCTCGCGAGCGAAAACTAAGTGCATATCCCAAAATTCCGCAAGAGGCGCCGGAAAAATCCTGCGAAGGCTTCCCTAAGATTAATTTTGGGATATGCTCTAGCATATCCCCAGTTGATGCATGGCTTGCATCTCACCTGAACTTTTGGGACATGCACTAAATGTTAACGCTCGCGAGCAGCCGCCGACAAGAGCTAAGACCCATCGCTATTATCCGGAAGAATTCCTTTAAATTGGCATATAATTCAATAAAGATATATTAATGTATATAAAGGAAATTAATTAGCATGGAAAATCATGTAGCAAGCCTATGCGATTATGAAATTGCCCGAAGCGCCAACGAGCGCCCAAAACGCTCTGGCCTAAAGGCTAGCTTATAAACCCTAGGATCTTGTCCCAAATATTCGTGAAGAAAGACGCTATCGTTGGCAGGTAAGGAGACGCTATCCTGTAAATCTCCTTGTCAAGATTCAGGAACTTGATAAACATGACTATAATGATAGTCACAAGGATCGCGGTCGATAGGTTTATGACCGTGTTGTGGAACTTCACCCTGAAATCAGGCTGTTGGTTTTCATACTGAACGTAGCGGGATCTGGCGGAGACAGGCGAAACTCTCTCCGGCATCTTAGGAGGCAGCGTTGCCGGGCTCTTCCCTTTGCTGCCCTTCTTGGCCTTTTCTATGCCAGTGAACTCAACTGCCTCTTGGGTGTACTTGCTCTTTCCCTTGACGTATGCCGCCAGCGCCTCTCGCATCGCTGTAGCGCCCTCGTAGCGGCTGTCCTTGTCAAATGCGGCCGCCCTAGTAATGATCTTGAAAAGCCCAGAGTCAACGCCTTCCAAAGGAGGCAGGGGTTCTCCGTTTATTCTCTTGGCAATGGCTTCTTTCTTTGCCGCTGAAGACACTGGCGCCGGCGCTGGGGGAAAGAACGGCCCTCTTCCCTTGTTGAGGCAGTAGTACATGACGATCCCCAAGGAATAAGTGTCAACGCTAGAATCGTACTCCAGGTTGTGGTAAGCTTCCGGCGCCATGTAAGAATGGGTAGCCTTCTTGGACACGCCTGACATTGTCCTCTCAAGCTGCCTAGCCTTGTAGAAGTCGCTAAGCTTGATGTCGCCCCTGCTTGTCAAGAAGATGTTTTCAGGCTTGATGTCCCGGTGAATTATTCTGAAGAGGTTGCATAATTCCAGCGCCCTGCATACGTCCTCGCCAATCTTCGCAACCATGATCGCGCTCAAAGGCTCCCTTGAAGCGTAGTCCGCAAGGCTGGTCAAATGCTCCATGCGCACCAGGACGTCAAACCCCAACCCGCCATAGCTGGGAGACACAAAGTAATCCTGGATTCCAACTATGTTGTTGTGTGCAGGAAAATTGATCACCATGTCTATCTTGCTTTCAATGTCGTTGACTTGCGCCTGGCAATAGTTCTCTACCGCTTCATCATCTGAAAACTCTTCTTTCAAGCTTTTTAGGGCGGATTCGTTTTGCGGTATCGAGATGATCTTGACAGCCGCATGGCTAGTCCTGCCATATTCTTCTCTTGTAACGTGGTAGACCTTGCCGATTGAGCCTTCGCCTAAAAGCTCGCCTACTCGCCAAGAGCCCCACAGGGGTTCATATGTGCTGATGTCTGCCATGGATGCCCTCCAAAGCGCATGCATGCTCCGCAGCATGTTTCGCTTGCGCGCCTGCGAAATTTTAAACGAAATGCCATAAGCGTATTATAGCTGAAAAAAAGGGTTTTTGTCAACATAAGGCGCATGCCGTTGCCATAGCTGGACAAATGTTTTTCTTAGAGCATATCTCAAAATTCCAAAAAAGGCGGCGTTGCTTGAACGCGTTGCTTTTCCAAGCCCTATAAATTTAATTTCGGGATGTGCCCTTAGGTCGAAAAAGCTTGTTTCGAGGCATCGCCGTGACATGCAAGGCTCGCCAGCTGGAGATGGAGCCAGCCCGTGACATGCAAGGCTCGCCAGCTAGAGATTGATTCAGCCCGTGACATGCGAAGGGCATATCCCAAAAATGATTTTGGGATATGCAATAAGTCGAGATTGCTAGCTTCGGGATCTTGATTTTTCAAGCTTGGACCAGAAAGAATTTATAGCCATAAATTGGCTGTACCCTCGCTAAAACCAATAAAAAAATCAGGGCGCTTTATATCCTAGGCGTTGGTTTCGAAAACGCGCTCAAAAGCGTCGCGCCATTTCGCCCCATTGGAATTTTGCCAGATGCTCTCAGCGCCACCTGCGACGATAAAGATACCCGTCCTTCTTATTCTTCGTACATTTCAATGAAGAGCTACACCCCGGATTCGCAACTGACTGCGCGTTTCAAAACTTTTTTGTACCTGCGCCGTTCCAAGCGTTTGGCATCCGAATGCCCAAATACGGCGTTTATAAGGATTTTTGGGATAAGAACTTAGGAACCTTAGCGAGTTTGGAGCCGTTCTCTGCCAGCGAATCCCATTGTTGAATATCCTAAAATTTCATGAAAAGCAATGCTTAGCCTTTGATAGGCCTTGAAAAGAGTCTAGCACGCCTGGCCACTTCCAGGCCAAAATTTAGTTTTTGGGTTATGCTAAAGCCTAAAGCCTTTTTCTATAGTATTGCATCTGGCCCCGTTTTGTATCCAAGCCTTTGAGATTTGTTACATTTTTATGTACATTCGCATGTTTTGCTGGATATTGCGTTAACCAAAGATGCCCAGTTA
>JAISWZ010000446.1 GCA_031270945.1 Clostridiales bacterium
AAGAGCGGAAAAACTCTTTTGCAGCGGCTCTATGACGACCACTTCGAGGGAGCTGAAATGGTTGAGGGATTCATCTCGGAATGGCAGGCGCTAAAAAGCCAGCTGGCCCCGGAAGTCTACGAATCCGTTTCAAAAAAGCTCGCCTTGCAGCTGGAGAATGCGAAAGAGTGGAGGGACGTGGTTAACACATATTTTTATCGGCTAACTGAAACGCCTGATGAAGCCGGCAGAAAAATTTACCTCTGACCGGCTCGCCCAAGGACCAAGAAGGAGGGGATGGCATGAGCGCAATTGCGGCGGCTCCGGGCAAGCCATCGAAATCAAGGTTTTTGATCTACCTCAGCAGGTATTGGACCCTTTACTTGCTGCTGGCCTTGCCGATAGTGTATTTCGCCGTTTTCAAGTACTTTCCGATGGTGAATATCCTTGTGGCATTCAAGAAGTACAACATCACCACTTCCGTCTTCAACATGGAATGGGCCCAGAACAACGGGTTTGAGCACTTTATCAAAGCTTTCAGCAACCGAGACTTCTTGTATGCGCTAAGGAATACGCTCACCTTGAACCTCCTTGATCTCCTTTGCGGCTTCCCGGCCCCGATCATTTTGGCGATTGTCCTAAATGAGCTAAAGTTCAAGATGTTTAAGAGAGTTACTCAGACAATCGCCTACATGCCTCACTTCTTGAGCTGGATCATCATAAGCGGCATGGCGCTGCAGCTTTTCGCCCCGACAAGCGGCCTGGTTAACCTGGCCCTTGGCAAGATAGGAATAGGCCCCATTCACTTTTTGGACAATTCATCCAACTGGGTGGCAACTTACATTTTCCTTGGCATTTGGCAAAGCGTAGGCTGGAATACCATTATTTACTTAGCGGCCCTAACCGGAATAAGCCCCGAGCTTTACGAGGCCGCAGCTGTGGACGGCGCTGGCAGGTTCCGCCGCATTTGGCACATTACTCTTCCAGGCCTCAGATCGACTATTGTCGTGCTGCTCATCATGAATTTGGGCAGAATACTAGGCAGCGAGTTCGACCGTCCATACGCCTTGAGCAACAAGCTTGTATCTGACGTTTCAAACGTCATATCCACATTTGTCTACACGCACGGCATCAAGAGCCTCCAATTCTCCCTGGCTACAGCTGTTGGCCTATTCCAGTCAGTAATATGCGTCTTGTTCCTGCTGGGAGCCAATGCAATGGCGGAGAAGTTTGGCGAGCGCGGCATCTGGTAGAGGGGAGGGGAACACATGGTTTACTCGAAGAGCTCCAAGATAGGTGACTGGGTTGTTGTCGTGTTTTGCGCGCTTTTGATACTGGTCTGCATACTGCCACTGCTGAATGTCTTCTCCAGATCTATCAGCTCGTCAACAGCCTTGATAAAGAACGAGGTCATGCTCCTTCCCAAGGGAGTCACCTTTGAAGCATACACCAATGTGCTCACCGACTCGAAATACACATGGTCGCTGGGCTGGACCGCCATACTTACCGTCATATGCACCATAATAAGCTTGACCATGACGGTCCTTTGCTCCTACCCGCTGATATTCGCGAACCTGAAGGGCAGGGGCGTCATAAACACCTACATCGTCCTGACCATGTATTTCAGCGCTGGAACAATACCAAACTACCTGCTCATGAAAGACCTGAACCTTCTAAACAATCCTCTTGTCCTGATAATCCCGGGGTGCCTGAGCGTTTTCAACATGATAATACTCAGAAGCTCCTTTTATGGCATTCCAGAAAGCTTGAGAGAGTCGGCTGAGCTAGACGGCGCCGGCCCGATAAGGATACTGGTCTCGCTCTATCTTCCGCTCTCAACGCCAACCCTTGCCACGCTTGCGCTCTTCTATGCGGTGGGCAGGTGGAACGGCTTCTCCGACGCGCTTATGTACATGAAAACCAGAGAATATTTCCCGATCCAATTGCTCTTGTACAACATACTAAACAACCTCCAGTCAGTGGAGGTGGCGACCCAGGAAGGCTTCTCCAACCCCGGCCTGTCTGAGTCGATAAAAGCCGCTACCGTCATGTTCGCGACAGTTCCGATACTGCTGGTTTATCCTTGGCTTCAAAGGTACTTTATAGCCGGCGTTACCCTCGGCGCTGTAAAGGGCTGAGGTTAAAAGCGTATCCCCAAATATAAAAATTTTGGGATACGCGCTAAATTGCAAGCCGCAGGCGCTCCAGAGCGCATAAATCCGCTCTTCTGCGCTTGTCGACAATTGGGCCAGGACGCCATGGTTGACCCGCTTCCCCGGTTGCGCTATGGCGACTTGGCCGCCAGGACTGGAGCTTAAGCAGTTTTAAGCGCCTGTCCATCACATGCCGAAACTTTCGGCAAAACGAGGAGGCCCCAAATGAACAAAAAATTGGCGAGTCTGCTTCAAGTCATTCTTGCCTGCGCTGTGATCGTCTCAATGCTCGCAGGTTGCGGCGGCGGCAACGCCCCCGCCCCAACAAACGCGCCAGCGGCGCCAGCAGCTACAAACGCTCCGGCAGCCCCAGCAGCGGACGCTCCAGCAGCGCCAGAAGCCGCGCCAGAAGCAGCTAGCCCCTATGCCGATCTTGGACTTGACGCAAATCTCAGGTTCACTGAGACCAGGAACATCACTGTCGAGGTCTACAATCGAAACAATGATGGCGGCACAAAGCCTGAAGACAACTTCTATACGGATTATGTCAAGGAAAAAATGCTTGAAAAGCATAATGTCGCCGTGACGTACATCCCTGTATCCCGCTGGACAGAGGGAGACGAGATCAACAACCTCCTGGCTTCCGGCGACGCTCCTGATGTTTGCGTGACCTATAGCTACCCGACAATCCAGACCTACGCCAGCATGGGCGGAGTCTTGGATCTGGCGCCATACGTGGACGGATACAAGGAAATCCTTCCGAATCTCTGGGATCTCCTTGGCGACGCCAACATCCATTGGGACCAGGATCCAGAAACCAAGACCATCTGGGCTCTTGAAGCCATCCTGTTCCATAACGCGAGAATCAACACGTTTGTTCGCGAAGACTGGCTGGCGAAGCTCAACATCGCCGAGCCTGCAAGCATGACCGAGTTCGAGTCAATGCTTCAAGCCTTCAAGGACAATGCCAGCGCCCTCCTTGGCAATGACGCAGACAAGATAGTCCCGTTCTCCATAAGCTATGACGCTGGCTGGAGATCAGACCATCTGCAGGCCGCTTTCATTCCAAATGACATCTCCGACAAGGCGTACTATGTAACAGGATTTGATGACAGGCATTTCCTTCGCCCGAACATAAAGGAAGCTTACAGAAAGATCAACGAGTGGTACAACAAGGATTGGGTCTGGAAAGACTTCGCTCTGTACCCATCTGGCGACCCAACTGAAGACAACATGATCAAGTCCGGATTTGTAGGATCATTCATGCATAACTGGGATTATCCTTACAGAGGCGGCGACACTGGAATCCATGCAACCCTTAAGTCCATCGTGGGGGATGACGCGGCTTATATCGCAGTCGAGCCTTTCACAAACGACGCTGGCCTTTACAGGAAATATCTCTCCAGCCCAATCGACAGGAAGGTCTTCTTCCCATCGACCAACGACGAGCCGATCGCTTCCGCCCTTTACCTGGATTGGCTGTCAACGCTTGAGAACCGCTCCTTCCTCCAGATCGGAGAAGAAGGCGTGACCCATGAAGTAATGCCTGACGGCGCCATCAAGACCATTGCCACAACTGGCGAAAAGATCATGAACTCCCCTAACAACATCGACATGACAATAGTCATCAACGGCCTTGAGCTTGGCGATCCAGATCTCAACATCGCATCTCTCGCCCTTGGATACGCCGGAGTTGACGCCCGTTACATCGAGAAGGCTTACGCAGCTTCAAGGCGTGATGGACGCGTAGGAAAGAACGTCAACGTTGGAGCGATAACTGCAGAAGAAGGCAATGGCCCAGCTCTTGCTGAGAAGAGGGACATCATCCTTGACAACGCAATCGCGACAACTACCGCCAATTTTGACAAAGTTTTTGACGAAGGCATGCAAGACTACCTGAACTCGGGCGGCCAGGCCATCCTGGACGAGCGCGAGGCGAAATGGACACAGTACTTCGGCACCGCAGAAATGCTTCCTTGATGAGGCGATAATATGAGAGGGGGAGCGGAGCGTTCGCTCCCCCTTGTTTTGTGTTTTTTTATCTTTATTTTTTATTTTTTTGTTTTTTGTTTTTTTGCTCTTTGTTTTTTATTTATTGATTTTCATCATTATTATTTGTTTTTATTTTTTAGTTTTTGATTTTCCGCAAGCTATCAATCACTCAGACCTTATCAATATCAAACCGTATCATCTTTGAGTAAAATCCATGCACCCAAGGAGGGCATATGCTTCATTTCGCGTTGTTTGACGGCGTTAGGCTGTCAAATATTGAGCAAAGGCTTGGCCTGTACGGCATCCATGTGTACACGCCAAAAGGGGAGGCGCTTCATGAGTTCCGCTCTGGGGACAGAACCCATTTGTTCTCTGGATCAAAGACTTTCACCTCTATGGCGATAGGCATCGCAGAGGGAGAGGGGCTTCTGTCCCTTGAAGACAGAGCCCTGGATTTCTTCCCGGAGCTAAAGAAAATAGCTTCGCCAGGCTGGGAAACAGCCACTGTCAAAGATCTGCTCCAGATGAGAGCCGGAGTGGAAGAAGGCCTCTTCGCTTCAAACACATACGCCAAAGTGGGAGATCCAGACAGGGCTGAGCTCTTTTTCGCAAGAACCCTTGACAATCCTCCTGGCACCTCGTTTTGGTATGACAACGGCTGCACATACATTCTCTCAAGGATCATAAAGGCGACAAGCGGGGTTTCCCTTAAGGAATACCTCATGCCCAGGCTTTTTGTACCGCTTGGGATAGATGATCCTCTTTGGAGCTCCTGCGTCAACGGACATAACCTGGGCGCGGTCGGCCTGCACTTGAATACAGAAGAGTTTTCACGCTTGGGACGGCTCATGCTTTTCCGTGGAGAGTGGGAAGGCAAGCAGCTGGTGCCAGCAGGCTACCTGGAAAGAGCGCGCACTGATCTTGTGAAGGTTAAAGGCTTCCCAGATCCCGAGAACAACCATGGCTACGGGTACCAGCTATGGGCTTGCACTATAGAGGGCGCTTACAGGGCTGACGGAAAGTACGGCCAGTTTTCAATCGTAGTCCCGGATATGGAAGCTGTTATTACGACAAC
>JAISWZ010000449.1 GCA_031270945.1 Clostridiales bacterium
CCAAATATTAACACTTTCGAAATTCCAAGCTATTCAGGCCCTTGCCTTAAGATCTAAAAATTTAGCTTGAACTTCGATAAATTTTGCATTGCCTTAATCCTAGGATAGCTTAAAATAGAAGAGGGGGTTGGCCAAGCGCCCAGGGCAAGGCGCTTGGCGTTCCCAAACTGGGGCTTGCCGCTTGTATACTTGTATTTCTCCCTAAACAAGAGTATCATGTTATCTAGAGCGCATCCGGATTTTTTTGGCGAAGAAGTCTCGCGAAAGCTTGATTAATCCAGGAAATTCAGGAACGCTCTGAGCATTGCTTGGCAGCAGGTTTTGCGGCCCAAGGGCCGCTTAGAACAGGAGGCATTTAATGGAGATCAGATATAGCGCCAACCAGAAAGACGTAAAGCGCTACACGACCGAGGAGCTTAGGAATGAGTTCCTGATCACAGGGCTTTACAAGCCTGATGAAGCCGTGTCCTTCTACTCTCACGTGGATCGCATGGTCGTAGTTGGCATAATGCCTGTAAATGAGTCAGTGCCGCTGGACAAGGGGCTTGATGTCTGGAAGAACTTCGGAACGTCATTCTTCTTGGAGCGCCGCGAAGCGGGATTCTTCAACCTGGGAGGCCCGGGCAAGGCTATTGTTGACGGGGTTTCATACAGCCTTGGCAACAAGGACTGCATCTACATCACCAAAGGGGCCAAGGAAGTGCTTTTCTCTTCCGACTCCAAGGAAGAGCCCGCTAAATTCTACGGAGTCTCAGCCCCAGCGCACGCCTCTTACGAGACAAGGCTGCTCACATTGGCCGACGCGGCGAAGAAGCCTCTGGGCAAGGACGAGACCTCAAACAAGAGGGTCATAAACCAGTTCATCCATCCTGACGTGCTTCCGACATGCCAGCTTTCAATGGGCCTTACGATACTTTCCTCCGGCAGCGTCTGGAACACGATGCCCTCGCACACTCACGAGCGCAGAATGGAAGTCTACACATACTTCGATTTCCCTGAGTCAGAAGTCGTGTTTCACCTAATGGGCGAGCCCACGGAGACCAGGCACCTTGTGATCAAGGCGGGCGAAGCTGTCATCTCTCCAAGCTGGTCAATCCATTCCGGCTGCGGAACAGCCAGCTACTCTTTCATCTGGGCAATGGGCGGAGAAAACCAGGCGTTTGACGACATGGACGTGCTGGCTTCGTCGGAATTAAAGTAAAAAGAGCTTACTTCTTCGGAATTAAAGCAAAAGAATTAAAATAAAAAGAATTAAAGCAAAAAGAATCTAAGTAAAACTCAGGCGCTTCGCGCATGCGATTAACGCGCCTTTATGCTAAATTCGGAGGAACCAAATGCCATCCCTATTTTCTTTGGAAAACAAGACCGCGCTTGTCACGGGCGCGTCATACGGAATCGGCTTTGCCATAGCGACAGCGCTTGCTAACGCTGGAGCTAGCATTGTCTTTAACGACATAAACCAAGACCTGGTCGAAAAAGGCGAGAAGGCTTACAAAGAGGCCGGCTTGACAGCGAAGGGCTATGTCTGCGATGTCACAGACGAGGCGGCTGTAGCCGATCTGGTAAAAAAGATCGAAGAGGAAGTCGGGGTAATAGACATCCTTGTCAACAACGCCGGGATCATCCGCCGCACCCCCATGACCGAAATGAGCGCCGCCGACTTCAGGAAAGTCATTGATGTTGACCTCAACGCCCCCTTTATAGTAGCAAAGGCTGTCATCCCTTCGATGATAAAAAAGGGCGGGGGGAAGATAATAAACATCTGCTCGATGATGAGCGAGCTCGGGCGAGAGACTGTCAGCGCTTACGCGGCTGCCAAGGGCGGCTTGAAGATGCTGACAAAAAACATCGCAAGCGAATACGGCCAGTACAACATCCAGTGCAACGGCTTGGGCCCTGGCTACATTGAGACCCCGCAAACAGCGCCGCTTCGCGTGAGGCAAGAAAACGGATCGAGGCACCCGTTCGATCAGTTCATTGTCAGCAAGACTCCAGCCGAAAGATGGGGCACCACAGCTGACCTGCAAGGGCCAGCCGTCTTCCTGGCGTCACCCGCCAGCGATTTCGTGAACGGCCATATTCTCTATGTGGACGGCGGCATACTTGCCTATATCGGCAAGCAGCCCTGATCCGAAGGAGCCAAGCATGAACCTGAAACAAGATGACGCCGCGTGGGCATTGGCGGCTTTTGAAAAGATAAAAACCAAGGTCAAGGCGGAAGCCTTGAGATCTGGAGACATCATCCCGTATATCCCAAGAGATGGGCGCTACTTTGACCTTGGCTGGCACGAGGGCATAAGCTGGTGGACAAACGGTTTCTGGAGCGGAATCCTCTGGCAGCTTTACAACGCTACACAAGACGAGTTATTCAAAGAAAAGGCCAAGGTTCAGGAAACCCGCCTGGACGCGGCCATGACGGAATTCAACGAGCTTCACCACGACGTAGGCTTCATGTGGCTTCACGCCTCAGTTACTAGCTACAAGCTCACAGGCGACAAGGATTCCTTGAGAAGAGCGCTCCATGCGGCCACAATCCTGGCTGGCAGGTACAATCCCGTCGGTCGGTACATCAGCGCTTGGAACGGCAACAAGCCTGGCTGGATGATAGTTGACTGCCTGATGAACATCCAACTTTTGTTCTGGGCATCAGAAGAGACTAATGATCCGCGCTTCAAGCACATAGCCAAGGCGCACTTGGAGACCTGCCTGAAATATGTAGCTCGCCCTGACGGATCCTGCAACCACATCATCATCTTTGACCCTGAGACAGGGGCGCTTTTGGACAACCCTGCCGGGCAGGGATTCGCTTCCGGCTCTTCCTGGAGCCGGGGCCAGGCATGGGCTGTGGCAGGGCTTCCCCTTTCCTGCCGCTACACCAAGGATCCAGCGCACCTGGACGCCGCCAAGCGCGTGGCGCATTACTTCATAGCCAATCTTGCCGTTTCAGACTGGCTGCCACTTGTTGACTTCCGCGCTCCTCAAAACCCGGTGAAGTACGACTCATCCGCCGCCATGATAGCCGCTTGCGGCCTTCTGGAGCTAGCAAGCCTTGTGCCAGAGCTTGAAAAGCCCCTTTACGCAAACAGCGCCGTGAAGATCCTCAGGGCTTGCGAGTCGAAGTTCGCGAACTGGGATCCTGAAACCGACGGAATCATGGGCAACGCTTGCTCAGCGTACCATGCGGAAGGTGAGGACACCAACGCCTCAATCATTTACGCCGACTACTTCTTTATAGAAGCTGTGCTTCGCCTGCTGGGGAAGCACTTGGAGGCGTTTTAAGGGTTTTGCCCTTGCTTCAATCCCGAAAGCCTTTGCTTGATCCCTTGCCTTTAATCCCTGTTTTTCTCCCAAGAATTTAGCTTTTTTATTATTTTATTATTATTTTACTTTGCGAGCGATGCGCCCCAGGGCGCATCGCATAAACTTTGGCGCCCAACATATCTGGGTTATGCCACTAGGAGCGTACAAATGACACTTTTCCAAGACAGCCGCTTCTTCTTCCGTGATCCTTTCGCCATTGCGGCTCACGCGCAAAGGGAGTTTCCCAAGGAGTGCGAAAGGGTGATAGCGTCAGCGGACCGGGCGGCGTCAGGCCGGTTCCGGTTCGACCTTAGGTGGGACATGGAAAGGACCACCGATGATGTCATATTTGAAGATGACATAGATTGGCTCCGCCAGCCAGCGGATGACCCGGAATGGGTTTACGCCTTCAACCGGATGCGCTTTTGGATCACAATGGGGCAGGCTTACGCTTTGACCAGGGACGAAAAGTACCCGAAGGCCTTTGCAAAGCAGCTCTCAGGCTGGATAAAGACAGTGAGAAAAGATGACCCATGCGCCTCGAAGGGCTGGAGAAGCATAGAAGTCGGGCTCAGGCTGGAGTACTGGCTCAAGGCCATGGCGTACTTCTCAAAGAGCCCGTCGATCAACACCGAGGTCGTAGAGCTGTTCGCTGGCAGCGTCATAGACCACTGCGACTTTTTGATGGCTATCTGGAACCCCTACAACATGGTATCGAATTGGGGCGTACTTGGTAACCACGGATTGTTTATGGCTGGAGCGCTGATGCCATCCCTGCCAGGATCGGAATGCTTCCTGAAAGAGGCTTTGAGGAGGCTTGACCAGGAGATCCGGATGCAGGTTTACAGGGACGGCACCCACTGGGAGCAGAGCCCCATGTACCACAACGAGGTTCTCAGCTGCTACCTGGACGTCTGCGTCTTGGCTCAGAGAAACGGCATAGTGCTGCCTGAGGCGATAGCCAGGAAGACCAGAGACATGTGCCACGCGACTCTCCGCTTCTCCAAGCCTGACCACAACGAGATACCAATGGGCGACAGCGATGAAATAGATGTCAGGGACATTTTGAGCAGAGGCGCTGTGGCGTTCCAGGACGAAGCGCTCAGATCCGGCTGCGATGGCAACCTGGACTTTGACGCTCTCTGGGAGCTGGGAGAAGAGGGATTGGACGCTTGGAAGGCGCTCCAGCCTGAATACCCAGCAGATCTTGACAAGCCCTTCATGGACAGCGGCAACTTCTTTTTCCGCACCTCCTGGAAGGAAGATGCGACATTCCTGCACTTTCACTGCGGAACCCTTGGAGCGGGGCATGGACACGCGGACAAGCTCCATTTCAACGTCTCCACCAGGGGCGAGGACATTTTGACTGACGCGGGACGGTTTACGTACGTCTTCGGGGAGGACAGGATCCGCTTCAAGAGCATGAGATCGCACAACACCATAATGGTTGACGGAGAAGAAACCTATGTCCCAAAGGACAGCTGGGAAGTTGACAAGCTGGGGCGGGCTGTGAACCAGCGGTTCTTTTCAAGCGCCGAATACGGCTACGCCGAAGGCGGATGCCTTTCTTACCTAATACCCTCAGGGGTTTTCTTGAACCGCCGATTGATCTTCTTGAAGCCTGACATCATCCTGGCGGCTGATGAAATGCTTGGAACAGGGAAGCACTCATACACTCACTTTTTCCATTTCGGAAACACAGGCCCTGTGATACTCACGGGCTCGGTTTGCAAGTACGCGGGAAAGAAGGCGGAAGCCCAGATTATGTTCTTGGCCAAGGAAACGCATTTGAAGCTGGTTCCCTCTTTCTTGTCCAGGCGATACAATGAGCGCGAGGAGAATGTCGCGCTTGAGGCTTCAAGCGAAAGCTCCGGATTTTCAAGCACACTGACTGCCATAGGGCTATCCAGCCCTGGGGAGAACGTGAAGCTTGAAGTCGAACAGCTTGCTGTGGCGTCCTGCTTCAAAGGGTTCGACTTTGCCGACAGCCAGATAGAGGCTTACAACATCAAGTTCGGTGACAGGTTTTACACGGTCGCCTTGGCGCACCAGGAATACGCCAGCCCCACTGACTCGTTTAACGCTGACGGATGCGTAGGTTTTGGAAATGTTGTTGTATTTGACAGAACGAAGTGCGAGAAAGAGATCGGGACGGTTCTGGCTTGGTAGGCGCTTGCCAAGATCCTGATGTGCTTAAGGCTCTTTTCGTATATTTCTAACGCTTTGCTCATAAATTGTTAAGGGACGCGCACCGCCCTGAATGAACCGCAGGACGCCGCTGCCCTCAGAAGCGCGTAAAGGAGAATACCCATGCCAATCAGCCTGTCTATAGAAGACTCGAAAGGCGAAACCAAGGCCCTTGCCATACACGACAGCCAAGCTTGCCTGGCATACAGCTCTAGGTACAAAGATGGCGACAAGATAAGAGTTTCCTCAGAAAAACCAGCGCTGGTCATAGTCCAGCTCGAAGAAACCGCTCCGCCCGCCTTTGGGTACCTAAAAGGAAGCTTTGCGTTTCCGATTCCCTTTGGAGCAGAAAAGGCGACATACTCACCTAAGAGCTTCACCGGGAACTCGCATCGCATCTGGGCGAAGATAGCTCAGCCCCATGAGGTGGCAAGGCTCAAGAACCTGGCGCTGAACCCTTATGACAACCATGGGAACGCTACTTTCTTCCCCCATGCCCAAGCCAACGTCGAGACAAGAGGCGAAGCCCAATTCGCCGCGAGGAACGCTGTCAACGGGAACGCTTCTCCTGGAGCGCACGGAAACTGGCCGTACGAGAGCTGGGGCATTGGCAAGAAGGATGACGCGGAACTGGTCATAAGCTTTGGCCGCCCTGTTTACATCAGCCAGCTGGTCGTAACCATCAGGTCAGATTTCCCTCATGACAACTGGTGGAAAGAGGTCACTTTCTCCTTCTCAGACGAGTCGTCAGAAACTGTCTCTCTCGCAAAGACCGGAGCGCCCCAGGCTTTCTCCATTGAGCCAAGGGTAACCGAATGGGTCAGCTTTAACACCCTGATCAAGGACGAGTCAGATCCCTCCCCGTACCCAGCGTTGCTTCAGCTGGAGGCTTGGGGTACAGAGCCGCCTAAGATCCTGCCGGAAGAGGCTAAAGAGCCGAAAGAGCCAAAAGAGCCGAAAGAGCCAAAAGAGTAAAGGCTTGAGAGCAAAAGCTTGAGGTCAAAGACTGGGGCTTTGCGCAACTGCGCTTTTGATTGCGCATAAGCGCGGTTCTTGTCTCAAGCAAGCAAAAAAGGCGCCCTGCCAGGGCATAGACCAAAATTTCGAAGGCTGCCCGAACTTCGCAAGGATTCACGCGAACTGGGGCTAATCGCCTTTGTTGGTTTGGAATATGCCTATGGGGCGCCTTTGCTATTCTTGCTATTCTTGCTATTCTTGTATAACCGCGATGTTTCTCAACGCGGATTTTATCTTGAACTGCTTCAGGTATATCCCATGCATGGCTTCCTTGGCGTTAAGCTTTCTCTTGCCCCAATGCATCAGGAGCATCCACACGCCGAAGATCTTGCATTTGACTCCTGGAACCAGCGAAAACCCGCACTTCTCATAAAACTTAATGCGTCTCTCACGCGTGAGCTTTTCAGTCTCGCTCTTGGCTCTGCTGGGATCATCAACCTCGACCAGGACATCCTGGCCTTCAAGCAGCTCAAGCGCCATTCCTAGAAATCTCTCTCCATATCCCTTGCCTCGCAAGTCTGGCTCTATCGCGTAGAATGAGATCAAAGCAAAACCATTTCCGTTTCCTGGGTTTGACACCACATAGCCAACTCTTCTTCCGTTTTCCAAAAGATACCTTGCATCATAGACTTCCCTCTTCAGGTTCATCCAAACCCCGAACTTGGGAGGCCGCTCGCTTGAGGGAAAGTCCCTTTCCATCAAGGCGTACAAGCCGTCTACGTCGCAAGCGCCTATCTTTTCCATAGCCAACGCTTTTTCCATTTGAAGCTCTTCTTTCTCTTGATTGCGTCTTCTTGATTGCGCGTCGCGCAAACCTTTTCTCTATTATAAGCGTTTGAGGCGCGCTTTGCAAATCCGGGGTTGATGGGTGGGACGTTTGGGCGCAAGATAGAGCTTGTGGGTTCTGTTCAGCGATATTTAGTGCATATCCCAAAATTATATCCGAGGCACCGGAAAAATCCGGCGTTGAAGCATTCGCCAGGATTTTTCCGGTGCCATTTCGGAATTTCGGGATATGCACTTAGGCAAGCAATTAATTAATCCCTATTTTCACCGCGTCCATATACCCTTTTTCTGAATAAAAATTAAATCTGATACGCTTTTCCTCGACATTTCCGTACAACAAATAGCCGGATCCATCTACTGTCGGCTCTCCAAAGAATTCTTTGATATCTTCTTTAGAAATGTCGTCCCCAAGTCGAAACTTATAGATTCCCTGCCATTTATCCATGTCATCCGATTTCATAAGCGATAAGTACAAAATTGGATCATTAGCGTCTAAATCAGCTGCTGATGCCTTCAGAATCGCTTCACCAATCACTTTGCCCTCATACAAGACATCGGTTATAACTTCGTCGAAGCCATAATATTCAATATCATTGCGTACGTCACTCGCATTGCTGTCTAAGCTGAACCCTTTGCCCATGTTTGCAACCGTATCGGGAAACGGCACTTTCTTTCCCTGAATGTAGATGTTTTTCATAGCCTCATCAATATCGAACTGAAGTTCGCCAGGAGTGTCTCGAATGATGACGTTATCTGGGACTTTTTCTTCCGAAGCTTTTTTATCCGAAGACTTCTCATCCAAAGATTTCTTATCCGAAGTTTTCTCATCCGAAGTTTTATTTTTTGATTCTTCATCCCTATTTCCGACAATTAGGCCCTCTAGCTTCCCCGTCTTTTGGCTAATGACAAATTCAATATACTTTAAGGCTGGCGCTTCATATTCATATACGACTTTATATTCGGATCTCAATGTTGGAGTTCCAAAAAATTCAACAAGCTCTTCTACCGTAACAGAATCTCCCAGCCGAAACTTATAGATTCCCTGCAGCTCGCAGTTGTCATTTCCAGAAGTCACCGCCCAAATTAAGACGGGGTCTTTTGCGTCAAACGTAGATACGGTTCCTTTTATTATTGCTGAAGCGATCCTGGCATCTTTATGCATAACCGAGGCTGTGACCGTATCGTAGCCCATGTACTCGTTGCCGCTTTTGTTTTGAAAGGCCAGAGCTCCCAAGCTGAACCCTTTGCCCATGCTGGCGACCGTCTTGGGATACTGCGTCTTCTTTCCATTTATGTAGATGTTGTTCATGGCCTCGTCCCAGTCGAACTGGATTTCGTCTGTCGTGTTTCGGATGATGACGTTATCCGAGTCTTCTGTGCCCAAAATTTCGTCCTTGTACTGCTCATCTGCATCCAGGACTGCCTGAACCGCTTTTTTCAAGCTTTCTTTATTTAAATTTAAGCTTTCTTCGGTTAAGCTATAATTGTCTTGTTCGGCGGGTGCCTGGCTACAGGAGGCCAGCATCAAGGAAAGTGACAGGAATGCCGCAAGAAGCTTTGCTTTGCGCATAAGAATCCTCTCTCTCTCTGGCCTTGGAAAAGTCCGCGAGGCTTTTCCTGCGCCTTTGCTGGGTTTTGGAACTGCCTCAGTTCTTATATTATATAATACGACATTTCGACCGATAAGTCTATTGTAATACAATTGCTTGGAGCTTGGATTCCGCCTTCCCAGCAAAATGCGAATTCAGGCTAAATTTGCAAGCCGATGTCTGCAATGGCACTGGAAAAGGCATGCGATGCTTTAACGCGTGACTTTTTCAAGCCATGAAATTAATTTTGGGATACGCACTTAAGATAAATTTGGGATACGCATTTAGATTGACTGTTTTTTAGAAATCCGCATCAAATATCCGATGGAATTATTTTCTTGTCTTGATGATGACGCTTTTTAAGCCCTATTTTGCGCTGGTTCTTAAATGATCCAGCAATCCGATCTGGCATATTGCAACACGCTGCGTGGATTTTGCAGTTAATGCTTGGCTAAACTGCTCAATTGAATTATGAATATCTAGGTAGTAAAATATACTGGACAGCAAAATATAAAAGCATGTCCCAAGCGCGCGTTTATGTTTAAAGACTGGGTGCCGCATTGGGCATTGTAGCAAGGCAAGCTTTTCCTGGGAGGCATGATTATGGATATTAAGGATCTGCAGAGCAAGTTCGCGCAGGCGTACGGAGACAACTATGACACGTCCGCGTTCTTCTCGCCCGGCAGGGTCAACTTGATTGGCGAGCACACCGATTACAATGGCGGGTACGTCTTTCCTTGCGCCCTGAGCTTCGGGACATATGCTGTCGCAAGAAAGCGAAGCGGCAACGTGATGAAATTCGCTTCCTCCAACTTTTCCAAGAAGGTGGAAGCGTCCCTGGATGACCTCGTTTTCAAGCCTGAAGACGATTGGGCCAACTACCTCAAAGGGGTGGCTTACGAGATCATCCAAGCCGGGCACGAGTTAGGCGGATTTGAGATATTTATAGAAGGCAACATTCCAAACGGCGCTGGCCTTTCTTCCTCGGCTTCCATTGAGCTTCTGATGGCAGTGGCGCTTGACAGCATTTTCGGTTTGGGCATCGGACGCGTAGAGTTGGTCAAGCTTTGCCAGAAATCCGAGAATGAGTTTGTTGGGCTTAACTGCGGAATAATGGATCAGTACGCTTGCGGCATGGGCAAAGCGGGACACGCCATCTTCCTTGACTGCAAGACAATCACGCATGAATATGTGCCGCTGGATCTCAAAGGCCGGAAGCTGGTAATCGCAAACACCAACAAAAGGCGGGGGCTAACGGACTCGAAGTACAACGAAAGAAGAGCGGAGTGCGAGTTCGCCTTGTCTCAGCTTAACGCCAACCTTCCAGGTGCCACCTGTCTAGGGGACATATCTATTGAAGAGTTCGAAGCCAACAGCGGGCTCATAACGAACCCTCTGGCATTTAAGCGGGCAAGGCACATAATCTATGAAGACGCTAGGGTCAAAAAGAGCGTTTCGCTTCTCAAGAGCGGAGAGCTTTTGGCTTTCGGCGAGCTGATGAGGCAAGCGCACGAGTCCATGAGAGACGATTTCGAAGCCACAGGCCCAGAGCTTGACGCCTTGGTAGAAGAAGCTTGGAAAACCCCAGGAGTTGTAGGCGCCAGGATGACAGGCGCAGGGTTTGGCGGATGCGCAGTTGCGATAGTGGATGAAGACGCTATTGAAAACTTCAAGAAAGAGGTTGGCGAGGGCTACACAAAGAGAATAGGCCTTGTTCCTGACTTTTACGTCGCAGATGTAGGAGACGGAACGTATAAGCTTTTTTAAGGCATATCCCAAAACTCCTTTAGTGGCGAAGGATAGCGTTTGCCCAATGTTCAAGGGCAAATCGCCAAAATCCTGCGAAAGCTTCAACGCGGATTTTTCCGAGCCCTAAAATTAATTTTGGGATATGCTTTTAAGTGAAAATGCCTGCCAGAAAGCGTTTTTCGCTTTCTGGCGGGACTTTTGTCAGAGAGGAAGAACTCCATTGAACACCCAAGCGCAATGCTTGGAGAACCTTTTGGCTTTTGCCAAGAGTCACAAGCTTATAGAAGAGTCGGACAAGATTTATTGCAGAAACCTGATTTATGACATGCTTTCCCTTGACGCTCCCGACAGCTTTCCAGAGCCGGATCAAGGGGCTTTGGCAAGGCACGCTTCAGAAATATTGGCGCCGCTTCTAAAGGAGCACGCCGGCACACCTGTCCTGGAAGAGCTGCTTGACGCCAAGATCATGGGCGTCTTAACACCCAGGCCATCAGAAGTAATCAGGGAGTTTAAGGCAAACGAGAAAGAGTCGCCTGAAAAGGCTACCTCAGCTTTCTATGAAATGAGCAAGGCGAATCACTACATCCAGATGGATCGGATCGAGAAGAATCTCAGCTGGAAGACTTCCACTGAGTATGGAGATCTGGAGATCACTGTAAACCTGTCCAAGCCTGAGAAAGATCCGCGAGATATAGCTGCTTCAAGAAACCTGGTTCAGAAGGGCTATCCCAAGTGCCTGCTTTGCATGGAGAACGAGGGCTTCGCAGGGAACCTGAACCATCCCGCAAGGCAAAACCTTAGGCTTGTGCCTGTTGAGCTGGCAGGAGAGACTTGGATGCTTCAGTACTCTCCCTATGTATACTACAATGAGCACTGCATAGTGCTTTCGCCTGAGCACGTGCCTATGAAGATAAGCGAGAAGAGCTTCAGAAGGCTTCTGGATTTCATAGAGCGGTTCCCGCACTACACGATAGGCTCAAACTCTGACATTCCTGTAGTGGGAGGCTCTATTCTCTCCCATGACCATTTCCAGGGAGGACGGCATGTCTTTCCTATGGCTGTAGCAAAGAGCCATTCATTTTTCAGCCATCCAGCATTTCCTGAAGCGAAGATCTCTCTTTTGGTTTGGCCGCTGTCTGTTATCAGGATAACCATGCCAAGCAAGGACAGGCTGGTTGAACTCTGCGTAAAAATATTGGGGGACTGGATCTCCTACAGCGACCCCGAGGCTGATGTCATAGCCAACGTTGAAGGCACAAGGCACAACGCCATCACCCCTATCGCCAGGCGTGAAGAAGACGGCACATACACCATGGATCTAGTTCTTCGCAACAACAGGGCAAGCGAGGAGCATCCCATGGGCATTTTCCATCCGCACCAGAACCTGCATCACATCAAGAAAGAAAACATAGGTTTGATAGAGGTGTTGGGGCTTGCCATACTTCCGGGAAGAATCAGCCAGGACATGGAGGCTATGGCCAGCTTTCTGTCCTCTGGCAGCGCAGGCGGCTATGATTTGAGCGTTCACCAGGAATGGCTTGACGGCGTGAAAGAAAGGCGCGGAATTGTTCCCAAAGAACAAGCTTCAGAAATTGTAAAAGAGGAAATCGGCTTGGTCTTCAGGCAAGTGCTTAATGATGCCGGGGTCTTCAAGCACTCAGGCATTGGCAAGGCTCAGTTCGCAAAGTTCATGGGATATTGCGGATTTCTGCAAATTTAAGGCAGCAATTCAGGCACAGAAAAGCCAGCTGGTTTCCAGCTGGCTTTTCTGTGCCTTTGAGCAAAGAGCTCTATCTCATGTATAGCTGCGCCAGCTCTTCCTTCGTCAAGTACGTTTTCTCTTCAGCTGGGACCTTAAAGCTATAAGGATTATTGTCTGACGGTTCGCTCGCATCCTCAAGATCATACGGCTGGCTGCCATAGCCAAGCTTGCCGTAATCCACGCTTGCGCCTCCAGGCGTGGCAAACCTGACGTCCCTGGCCATGTCAAATCTGGGGCTTCTAGTTGTGTCAAATCCGGCTTCCAAGGCCATGTCGATCCTGGCCATATCGATTCGGGTGTCATTGGCCGCGTCAAGCCTGGTTGCTTCGAACCTAGCGGTGTCAACTCTAGTGGCGTCTGCCCTGGCGGCGTCAGGTTCAGCGTCTTTCGCCAAGTAAACCGTGCCGACATTTCCAGCGCCAATCTTGCCGTCTTTCGGGGCGCTAGCCCTGCCATAGTAGGCATCGGTAAGGTTGATCTTTGTAAATCTGCTGGTGTCGAAGCTTTCCGCACCGAATCCGCTAGCGTCAGCAGTGTCTGCAGCCAAGTCTACCTCGCCAAAATATGAATTGGTGTCATCACTGGCGCTATGAGTGATCGGAGCGCCAAACAGGCTTGTGGGAGGAGGGGCAGAAAACTCTAGGCTTTGAGCCGCAGGAATAGTTGGAGCTACGGACAAGTCTATGCTTTGGGCGACAGGAATGGTTGGAGCTACGGACAGGTCTATGCTTTGGGCAGGAGCGATTGGAGCGCCTGAATAGTCAGCGGCTTGAGTCACAGGGGCGGTTTGGGCTACAAAGTCCATCTTCCCAAGAGCGTCTTGGACAATCTCTATATTGCCATAATCAGCGTAGTCAGCGTCGGAAAAGTCTATCCTGCCAGTGGCGTCTTGAGCGATTTCTATCTTCCCGTACTCCACTTCACCCACTTCTTCTGGGCTGAAATCGGCATTGGAATAATCGATCCCGTAATCGGCTTTGACGCTTCGATCTTCTTGAGCGAAAGACCCATCTTTGCCTAACATTTCGTAGAGGTCATCGTACGATTCGCCCTTTTTGGCTTTATAGGCTTCAGCAAGCCTTTCCATCTTTTCGGTTCCTGCGTGGTACTCCACTATTCCGAACCTTTCGCCTTCAAGCACCTGTATTGCCCAGGGCGATCTGGTGCCTGGATCTTCAAACACATTTTCAAGCTTCAGAAGAACAACCCAGCCGCCGCCATAGTCATAAGTCACCGAGAGCTGAGCGCCAGGAGCTGTTATGACACTGCTCAGTTTTGTCGCTGCAGCGTCCATGCTGCTGTCCAGCCCGTTTTTCATGTTGACCTCATACCTTTTGACGGTATTCTCGTCAACATACAGCTCGATTGAAAAGAGATGGCTCCCTTTCATCTCGAAGAGCGTCATCACAAGGTATGCCAGCCAAGACAGCGTAATGTCGCCAGTCACCTGAAAGCGGCGCCATACCAAAGGTTCGAAATCGTTCAGTTCCGATTTGAACTCATAAATTGTCATTAGCATTTCTCCAATCAATAATTCTTGAGCATTATTTTATTCTTCTTTTTATTCTTCTCTTTTTAGCGGAACAATATTCGCGCGAAAGAAAAACGCACTTTCATGGCTGGGAATCGGCGCAGGGGCGTTGCGGTTTTCATGCGCAAAAAGCCAGCCGCTTGGCTGGCTGGGTTTCGCGGGTCTTTTGGGGAAAAAATAAAGTCTACAATATAATCTAATATTCAGCCTAATATTTAACCTAAGTCATTAATAAAACCTAAAATAAAGCCTAAAATATAGCCTAAATCATTCCTCTTTCAATATATTCGTTTTCCTCATCCGTAGGAGAAATCTGCTCCTCATATACCTGCCTGTAGATTTCAGGAATTATCCTCAAGCGCTCGTTCGCCCTGCTTACGCTGAACTTATTGAAGTTGAAGTTCTTCCGTCCAAACTTTTCGCTAAGCTCCTTGTAATCATCTCCCGATTTGACCGCAAAAGCCTTCATCAGCTTTGAAAGCCCAGCTCCGCCCCCGCAGCCCTCGACTATTCCATAGCGCTCGCCTTCCAGCGCTCTTGGCAATGAATCTGTCATATGGATCGGAATGTCATACAATTTCTCAAAAGCCAAGGACACTTCCCAGCCTCTGCTAAAGTCATAGAACATGCTTATGCTGGACTTGGATAAGATGTCCAGGCTGCTCAGGTATGTTTTTGAAGCGTTCTGGGCAGATTTCCAATCCGCTCTTCCCATTTCGATGTCAATGTCAAACCTTATTTTCTTGTTCTCGCTTTTACTCTCGATTTTATTCTCGCTCTTGTACTCAATGGAAAACAAGTGATCCGCCTTCATTTCAAAGAGCGTCATAATGATGTAGCCAAGCTTAGCAACCGTAATGTTTGCTGGCACAAGAAAGCGTCTCCATATTCTTGGCTTGAATTGGGAGAGCTCGGCAGTGAATCCATAGGCATTCATAAGTATTCCTCCTTAATTATTTACGCTAAGGCAATGGCTGGCTTTTGGGGATTCGCTGGGCTTGCGAGCGAAAGCATCTGTAAAATGCATTAATTGTTTTCGCTCATGAACATCCAGCCTTGAGTGAAAAGCGCGGTTATTATTAGCCACATGAGCGAAAAGCGCTGTTTCTCTCAGCATTTTGCCAGCTAAATCATTCCTTCATCAACATACTCTTTCTCTTCATCTGTGGGAGAAATGCGGCCCTCATATATCTGCTCGTAGATTCCAGGGACTATCCTCAAGCGCTCGTTCGCTCTGCTTATGCTGAACTTGTCGAAGTTGAAGCTCTTCCGTCCAAGCTTTGCGCTAAGCTCTTTGTACTCATCTCCTGATTTTGCCGCAAACGCCTTCATCACTCTGGCCAGTCCGTCGCCGCCTCCGCAATCCTCAACTATTCCGTAGCCCTCGCCTTCCACCACTCTAGGGAATGTGTCAAGCATATTGAGCGGAAGGCAATATATCCTGTCAAGGATCAAGAACACTTCCCAGGTATCGCCAAAGTCATAGACCATTTTGAGCTTGGATTTGTTGGTGAGCGCCAGGTTGCTCAGGTATGCTGTTGAGGCGTCCTTGCCAGGTTTCCTTACATCTTCATTTATATCAAACTTTATCTTTTCATTTCTAGTTTTATACTCAATGGCAGCCAAGTGGCTGGACTTCATCTCAAAGAGCGTCATGCAGATGTAGCCAAGCCTAGCAATCGTAATGTTGGCTGGCACAAGAACGCGTCTCCATATTTTCGGCTTGAAATGATACAGCTCAACAACAAATTCAAATACTCTCATTAATGTTCCTCCAAGCTCCTTTGCAATTGAATTTAGGCCAGCGATAGCCTATTTTTGGGGATATGCCTTAAATCGTTCCTGCGTCAATGTACTTGCATTCCTCTTCTGAGGCGGTAACGTCATCCTCATATATCTGCTCATAGATTTCAGGGATTATCTTCAAGCGCTCGTTCGCTCTGCTTACGCTGAACTTATTGAAGTTGAAGCTCCTTCGTCCAAGCCATGTACAGAACTCTTCGTACTCGTCTCCTGATTTAGCCTTAAAGGCCTTCATCAGGTCAACCAGTCCGGATCTGCCTCCGCAATCCTCAACTATTCCATAGCCCTCGCCTTCGAGCACTCTTGGAAGCGAAGCAATCATAGAGATTGGAATGTTATATGTTTTTTCAAGAACCAATGAGATTTCCCAGTGATCACCGAAGTCATAGATCACGCTGACCTTGGATTTGGGCATGATTTCTAGGCTGCCCAAGAATGTTTTGGCAGCGTCATGCGTTGAATCCCATTCGTCATTCCCCATATCAACCTCATATCTTGCTATTTTCTTGCCTACTTTGTGCTCGACTGCAAACAAGTGGCTGGCTTTCATCTCAAAAAGCGTCATAACGATATAGCCAAACCGTGAGAGCTTAATGTCGGCTGGCACAATAACGCGTCTCCATATTCTCGGCTTGAAACGGTACAGCTCGGCAACGAATTCAAATGCTCTCATTAGTGTCCCTCCAAGATCTGCTGTTGGGTTTCGGTCATGCTCTCAGCCAGAAAAATGGCTGGCATTCTTTAGTTTAGAGCAAACCGCAAGGCTACTCATCTCTCGAACGCTAAACTTCTGAAAGCTGAAGCTCTTAACGTGAAGGCACTCACAATAGAGGCGCTTGGAATTCAGGCTTCAGCTCGGACATTGCTTGTGGGAACATGCTGATCCTTGGTTCATATTACAGTATGATTAACAATGTATGTCCCTCTTTGTTGCTGATGCTGGCGCTATAGCCTGGAAACTTGGTGAATGATTGCTATATTCCACCATGGTATTTAGAGAGGCAAGCAAAAATCTCGCTGGACTAAACCGCCGTCTAACGAGGCATCCAATGCATGCTTATAGTTCCAGCCTTCTAGCCGTATCTGAAACACATGCCAAGGCATGCGCAGAGCGTTGCCTTCTAAAATGCATGAACGCGTTAATTGCTCATCTAGACAGTCTTGCCACAAATTTCTAAATTGATACCAATCCCAGCTAAAAACCTGGATTACTGGTCTTTTTCGACGTCTAAACGCATCCTGAAAAGTCGCTTGCAATTTTCGGCTTTGCGCTAGGCATAGTAACTAGCGGTAGGTTTTAGATTTGTTTTGGCTAAAGCGGATCAGCCTGGCTTCAAAGGCGGGTAACGATAAATCTATTCCACATTTGAGCGCTCATCAGAATAGATATGCTTGCCCTATGTCTGGTAAGGCTGTCTTGAAACCGATTTCAAACCCGGATGTGCTTGCCTTGAAACCGGTTTCGGGTTTTTGAAAAGGTACTAATGTGCCTGAAAATGGCCTTTTCCCTCGGCTACTTTACGTTTTCCCCATGAGTACGCTTGAAAGAACCTCTCCGATAGATCTCAGAGAGATGATGGTGCGGCCAGCCAGTCTTTTGGGTAAGCGTGAATACCTACCCCGGCTGATATGTTGAGGCCAGTCTAAGAGCGCCTCCGGCCAGCCGAGATGCGATGGAGAACTTTGCTTCAAAGTATTAGTCGTTTGCAGAAATGGCTAAAACAAGGGATTTGGCATAGCGCAAAGAGTCAGGCAAGTTCAGCTGTTTATCGCGGAAATCGGTTACTACCAAGCATGAAGTTTGCAACCCTTTAATGAAATGTCGGAATCAAGGGATTTGGGCGCAGTGAAAGTTTATCAAGCAGACCATTGTTAGGGGCGGCGCTTTCGAAATGATAGCGAGGCGGAGCTGCCTCTGGGCCTAGTGAGAATACCTAACGATTGATATTTTGAGGCCCAGATAAGAGTGCCTCCGCCCAGCCGTGATTGGAAGGAGGACTTAACTGCAAGAACTTAGTTGCTCGCAGAAATGGCTAAAACAAGGGATTTGTCATTGCGCAACAAGTCAGACAAGTTCAGCGGCTTATCGCGGAAATCGGTTCCTGCCAAGCGCAAAGTTTGCATTGCCCTTTCAGAAAATGGCGGAATCAAGGGATTTAAGCGTGGTGAAAGTTTATCAACCAGCCCATTGTTGGGGGGGCGGCGCTTTCGAAATGATAGCGAGGCGGAGCTACCTCTGGGGCTAGTGAGAATACCTAACGGTAGATATTTTGAGGCCCAGCTAAGAGCGCCTCCGCCCAGCCGAGATTGGAAGGAGGACTTAACCGCAAGACATTTAGTTTCTCGCAGAAACGGCTAAAAAAGGGATTTGGCATGGTGCGCAAGTCAGACAAGTTCAGCAGTTTATCGCAGACATCGGTTCCTACAAAGTGCAAAGTTTGCATTGCCCTTTTATAAAACGGCAGAATCAAGGGATTTATACGCGGTGAAAGTTTGGCAAGCAGCCCATTGTTAGGGGGGCGCTACCTCTGGGGCTAGTGAGAATACCTAACGTTAGATATTTTGAGGTCCAGATAAGAGCGCCTCCGCCCATCCGAGATTGGAATGAGGACTTAACCGCAAGACATTTAGTATTTCGCG
>JAISWZ010000483.1 GCA_031270945.1 Clostridiales bacterium
TTTGTTAAGAAAACAAAAACCCCTGAAAGTTGGCGCTTTAAGAGACGAGATAAGCTCCTTTAGAAAGCCCTTTCCCTAAACTGGCAAATATCACTTTGGCTCCCCCGTACAAACCGCAACCCGCCCGTCGTAAGTTAAACGTTTAACTTCATACAAGCGGCTCGTCAGCCACTATCCATTTTTGGCGCTAAAAAGACGGAAGAAGCCTCTCGCAAAGAAACTTGAGGTTTGAAACTTTGCGCAATTGATTTGAAACTTTAAACAATTGATTTGAAACTTTAAATAATTGATTTGAAACTTTAAATAATTGATTTGAAACTTTCAGCAATTGATTTGAAACTTTAAACAATTGGTTTGAAACTTTCAGCAATTGGTTTGAAACTTTTAGCAATTGGTTTGAAACTTTCGGAGCCAGTGGACTCGCCAAGGCAGACGGGGTTTGTTAAGAAAACGAAAATCCCTGAAATCTGGCGTTTCAAAGACGGCAAAAGCTCCTCTGGAATGCCCTTTCCCCAAACTGGCCGACATCTCTTTGGCTCCCCTGCGTAACCCGCAAGCCGCCCGTAGTAAGTTAAACGTTTAACCCGGGGACGGGCGGCTCATCAGCCTCTTCCTGCCTTGCGCTAAAAAGGCGGATGCAGGTTATCCCTGCATCCGCCAAACAGAAAGCACTTAATTTCACAATCACTGCGCTCCAGCTTTCAAAGCCAGCTCAGCCCTTATGTTCACTATCTTCTTGTCCAGATCGTAGAATTGGAAGATGACAACCATAATAAGTCCGAGGATGCACGGAAATACTGTGTTCAAGAAAATGATCATGCCGTTTGCGGAGTCGCTCTGCACTGCCAATGTTCCGTCGTAGCCTGAAATACCCAAGAGGATGCCAGCAATCCCCAAGCCAAAGGCCGAGCCTAACTTCGCCATAACGCTCTGGGCGCTTGTTATCATGCCCTCACTTCTCTTTTTGTGCTTCCACTCGCCGTAATCCATGCACTCGATGCAAAAGGCCGCGACAAAAACATAGAAGCCAGCAAATGTAACTCCAGCCAGAACGCTTGAAATCAGCATAAGCGGGACACTTTTGACGTCAATGAGCCTAATCAGGTGCCCAAGGGCGCCAATGAGCATAAATATCTGGAAGCTTCGCCTCATCCCAAGCTTCTTGGACATTGATGGCACTGCTATCATGACGGCTATTATGGACATCATCCCCAAGGAGCCCAGGCTGGCAAGCCCAAGATCCCCCATTATGTACTGGAAGTAGTAACTTCCCACATTCATGCTGGTTCCCATGTTTCCAAAGAGGATAAGGGCTGAAATGATCACTATGTACTTGTTGTGGGCCAGCAAGTACAGAAGCTCCTTCACTTTCAGCTTCTGGGACGAGGATTGCTCGCTTTTCTTCACTTCCTTGATCACCAGGAACCTGATTATGCCTATGAGGGTAAACGGTATGGCCAACATTAGAGATATGCCAGTCCAAGTCATCCCGCTTTCATCCATCCCGTTTATGAGCTGGGGAACCATTATGTTTGCGGCTATCGTGAAAACAAGGCTTATGATGCCGGTGACCGCCAGAATGCTTACGCTCTTGCTTTTGTCTTCAAGGGCGTTTGACAGGTACACGGCTTCGTTGCAGTTAAGTAGAGTCATAAACACTGAGTTGATGATGGAGTACATCACGAACAGGTAGACAAGCCCTGCGTTAACTCCCATTTGGGGCGCTGAGAACATCAGGACCATGAAGACCCAAACCCCTATCAGCGCCAGCTCATACGGACGGCCTTTCCCTAGTCTGCTATTGGTCTTGTCAATAACCACTCCAGCTATGATGTCTGTGACTCCATCAAATATCTTGGACAAGAGAAAGACTATGCCAACGCTTGCCGCTGGGAGCTTCATATAGTCTGTTGCGTAAAACGAGACGTAGATCAAGAACGTGGACATGATTCCCATGGATATTGTTCGGGTCGGCCACGCAAGCATAAATTTCAAAGAGACTTTGGATTTCGCTTCTTGACTGGTCATGTTCCCTCCTTGCGCCATCGCGCTAACCTGTTTGCATGCTTATTGAATATTTATGAGGGAGCAAGCTCCCCCTACCCAAGTTTTTTTTATAATTTGCAGTCCTCATGTCCGCAGAACGGATCCACGGGAGAAATCCCCTTAAATTCGCTTCGTCCCATCAGCTTGTCAAAAGTGGCGTCCAGAACTTCCTTTGTGGCAGTGTACGAGTTCACATAGACATCTGCCATCGGTATGTCCAGGAGATGGTACGGGTTAGCCAGGCTTACGACTACAAGCGGCATTTCTCCAGCATACCATGGAATGTCATTTCCAAGCCCGAACATCACCTTCCAGTTAACCCTAACCACTGTGGCGTTTGAGACTGTTTCCATATTAAGCGCTATCATGCACATGTCATATTGTGAGACAAAAGAGTCAGTGTTTGCCATAACCTCTTTCATCACCTTAATCAAGGCAGGGGTTACAATTCCTTTCATGAGCAAGTTGGGGTTGATGTCCAGCTTTCTCTTTCTGAGGGTTACTGCGAAGCCTTCTTTTTCCAGCCTCGCTTTTAAGTCCTTGCCCAGCGCTGAGTTGTCCTCAACGTAGTTCTCGATCACATTCAGGTACACCCGCTTGTGCTTTGACGGTGACAGCGGGAGAAGCTTTTGGTTGTCTTTGACAAGCGTCACGCACTTGTCCGCGCAATCCAAAACCCACTTCTTGGTCTCCGGGCTTCCCGCGATCTGGATAGGATCCGGCAGAGTTTTCTTGGCGTTAAGGCCCAGCGAGGCCTTTGTAGCCAGCACCCGCAAAACAGCCTCATCCAGCCGCTCCTTGGATAAGATCCCGTCTTTGATGCCGTCAAGCATGTACTTCCAGTCTTCTTCAACGCTTCGGTTAAAGAGCAGGAAATCGCATCCGCACTCAATGCACAACGGCACCGCTTTCCTTCGGGGCATAGGCTGCATGAACCCTGTCATAAGCGTTGAGTCTGTCACCACAAGCCCGTTAAATCCAAGCTTTTCCCTAAGCAAGCCAGTTGTTAAGGTCTTTGACAGGGAAGCAGGAAGCAGTGACTCTTCAAAGCTGATAGACGGATCAATGGCTCTAGCTACCTCTGGCTGGGCGATATGCGCCGCCATAACAGACTTTGCCCCATCATCTATCAGGGTTTTGTAGACATGTCCGTAGCTCGAAAACCACTGGTCAGAAGTTAAAGTGTTGACAGAAACCAAAAGATGCTGATCCCTCTCGTCAGTGCCATCTCCAGGGAAGTGCTTGATTGTAGGCGCCACTCCCTCCTCTCCAGCCGCCTTGATGAATCCTTGAGACATCTTTATGACTGTTTCAGCGTCCGCCCCAAAGCTCCTGACATTTACGATTGGGTTCCTGTAGTTCATGTCTATGTCCACTATAGGGGCATAGCTCCAGTTTACGCCAACAGCGGCCGCTTCGCGGCAGGCCACTTTGCCAAGCCGGTAGCCATACTCCATGTCCCCTGTTGCGGCGCATCCCATTGGCATTGAAAGCTGGGTTCCCTCGTTGAACGCGCCATTTCCTCCGCTTTCAAGGTTTGCGGATATCAGCATGGGTATCCGGCTTGACTCCTGCAATGCCTTGATGCTCTCCTGCAAGCCTTTGACTGGAAAGGGCCTTATCATGACTGCGCCCGCTTTTATCTCCTTTGTGAGCTTCGCAATTGATTTCTTGCCAAACGATGACAAGCTGGGGCAGAAAATCTGCCCTACCTTTTCTTCTAGCGTCATCGAGGCAAACACGCTTTCCACCCATTCAACCTGGCTTTTGTCCAAGCAAAATGGCTTCGCTTCAAGATCCGGTTTCATGCCGCCCTCCCCAAAGCCCTGATTATAAAAAGCATATCCCAAAATTAATTTTATGGCGCTGGAAAAGCCACGCGTTGAAGCATCGCGATGCCTTTTCCAGCGCCCATTTCGGAATTTTGGGATATGCAATCACATATTTCTTTTCTAATCATAAAGGGGCATGGGGGCTGGCTTCTTTTAATATATTGAATAAAATTTCGCTATGTTGACACAAAGATATGCTTGGATTTCCTATGGCCTGGTCACAGTTCTGAACTTCGCGGGCGTCATTCCGGCGTACTTTTTGAAAGTGGTTTGAAAGTAGCTTTGCGTGGAAAACCCCAAGGCCAGCGAGATGTCCACTATTGATTTGTCAGTCGCAATCAGCAGGTGCTTCGCTTCCTCAATACGCGCCTCGTTTATGCAGTCTGACAAGGTCTTGCCTGTGTCGCTCTTGAAGACCCGGCAAACGTAAGAGCAACTGTAGCCCATAGCTTCCGCCACGCCAGACACAGTGAGCTTCCCGTAAATATGGTCTTCAACATATCCCAGAGCCTTGTTCACCACATTTGAGCTTGAGCTGAACCTCTTGATTTTAGCGACTTTCTTTGTGTAGTCCAAAAACATCTGCCGCCATAGCTCATGCACTTCCTGCTGTGTTGAAAGGGTCTCCATCTTTTGCTGGTAAGTGTCAGAAGCGTCCAAGGCTGTTTCATAGTCCAAGCCGCCCTTGATTGCGGCTCTTGAGATCAGGGTAACTGATGAGACAAATATGTTCTTGTACGCGCGTATTGAGTCATTGGCGGTTACCCCCATGTTGCCTGGAATCTTCCGCTCGTTCCGCAAAATCTCCACCAGCTCGGCTTCCTTGCCCCGCTCCACAAGCGACAGAAGAACCTGCTCCATGCTTTGCGAATCGTGCTGGACCTCTTTTTTGCTCTTGATGTAATCATCAAACTCTGGGCCCAAAAGACTCGTAATCTTTTCATCAACATAGTTTTCAGGAGGCCCTTCGCCGTTCAAGTAGCTGTTCAAGAAAACCATGTTCCGCGAGAACCTGGACAGGGAAAAGCTTTTCTGCCTCTTGAAAAAGCTCAGGATCTCATCAGTCCTGCTCATGGGTTCCTTGATGTGGCAAAGTATTCTCTGCGCCAGCTTCCAGTCGCAGGGAAACTCCAGAACCGGGCCAGCAACCACCAACAGGCCGCTTGCGCTCTCCCGGACATACCCGGCTATCACAAAATCCTCTGATAGCGTGACGTCCATGTTTTTGCTTTTATTATCTTTGCTGCCGTCCATAATCGCGCTTACAATCATCAGGGCTATGTCAGGCGCAAAGGTTGCGGCAATGAAAGACTTTATCGCTTGCCCTCCATCATAGACCACCATGGGCAAGCCAGAGATGTCATGGTAGTACGCAAGCCTTTCTATCAGGTCCATGGTGCCGCCCCCTTTGGGGAATCAAGACTTTTTTCAAGCAAAGGAAAAGTTGGTTACAGCTCGGAAAGCCTGAGCAGAAGCCTTCGCAAGACTTTGGCGCATGCTCTCATTATGGCATGGCTGGCACAATCCGTCAAACCCTGAGATGGCCTGAAAAAAGGCTTTTATGCTGGCAATCATTCACGCCGCTTGTTCGCATAAATAAAAAACGACTCTTGCGCGTTTAGGATATGCGTGTTATACTTAAGGGAGAAAAGAAGCGCATTTTCAAGACATGAGAGGATTGCCCAAAAGCTGCGCCAGCGATTGAAAAGCGCTTTAAACCTTTTATATTACCTGGCATTCGCCAGGCTCAAAAGATTGCTTTATAGAAATGGAGAATAATAACTTTGCTTTATTCTTGGCCGCGAGAACCTTAAATATAAACATGCGTTTCGCAAAACCTAAAATTAACCTAAATTCTAATGGCAAGCCTTTTCCCCTTCTCAGCGTTGAGCGAAGCTCGACCTGAAAGGATCTCCAAAAGCTTCAATGCCACTAATGAGCTCCAAAAATCGCTAAAGATACAAATACGCCTAATTCGGCTTAAGTCAGGAGAACGAAACATGAGATGCGCAAATCACCCGCAGGCAGAAGCATCCGGCGCTTGTGTGTACTGCGGCAAGTTTTTCTGCTCTGACTGCCTTGTGGACTACAGGGGCCGGTCATACTGCAAGGCCCATATCGGAAACGCCTTGGACGCGGCAAGCGCGGGCCCGGCAGGATATCCTCCGCCAATCACCATACACAACAATGTAAGCGCGGCAGCTGTTGCCAGAAGCGGATATGTCCTCAGGTGTTCGACCAAAAGCAAGACGGCTGCCTTTCTTCTTTGCTTGTTCTTTGGCCTCTTTGGCGTTCACCGCTTTTACGTCGGCAAGTTCGGAACTGGTCTGCTTTGGGCCTTCACCGGAGGATTGTTTGTATTTGGCTGGATTGTAGACTTGGTTTCAATCGCTAGCGGAACCTTCGCTGACAGCTACGGCTTCCAATTAAAGCGCGGCTAGGCGAAAGTTGCCCGCAAGCGAAATTTTATTTTCGCTTGCGGGCAATATTGATCAAGTGTATGAAGCTCACTCCCAGGAGTGAGCTTTTTTTGATGTAAACAAAAAACAAAAAAAGGGCTCTGCCCAAGCCGCTCCTGAGCAGAACCCCATTCACTGACAGCGTTAATTGTCAGCGTCTATCGCGCTAGACTTGCCAGCGCATTACAGGTATATTTTTACTGTCTCGCCAATAATAACGATATTTGCGCCAAAGGCATAGGCGATTTGCTCAATCGGGGCGAAAGCCCGATCATCCTTTATCACTGGCGCTGGAGCGCCGATTGCGTAAGGCTGGCCTATGGTGAATCTTACTGTCTTAGATCCAAAAGCAACAGCTACAGTGCGTGTTCCTGGTATCCAGGATACATTGGCGCCAAGGGCGTCAGCTACAGCGCGAAGCGAAAGCTGTGTTTCGCTGCCGGATCCTACGAAAGGAGCGGCGTCGCTCTGCGCTTGCGTTCCATTGGCTGAGTAAGCCTTTGAGCCAACGCTGAATTCCAGCTTTGTTACCTTATCGGAGATGATCAAGCCAAGCAGTCCTTGCTTGCTGGAATAAAAGACAAAGGTCTTCCCGTCTTCAGAAAGCTCTCCGCCCAACTGCCTGTAGCTCTTTGAGGCCTTGTCATAGAAGACTCCAGTCAAGCGGCTCTTCTGCGCGTCGGTATAGCTGGAAACGTCAACCGAAGCCTTGATTGGAGCGGAGACGCTTGCGACTCCAGATGCCAACTGGACAGAGAAGTTGAAGACTCTCTTCAGGAGCGTCTGGTTGATCGGATCAATCGCCGCGATCCTATCAAACTCCGCCTTCGGCAAGGGGTTGGTGGCTGGGTGAAGCAGGATCCTCGCGTTTGAGCTTTCCGGAACTGCAAGCTCCTTGGCAAATGCCGGGGACAGGCTTAACTGGAAGAAGTAGTTTTTCAAAACGATATCAACGTTCTTGGATACGCCAAGCTGCAAGTCGGATCCTTTTATGTCCACCCCATGGCTGGACGCGCCTATTACAATAGAAACGGATTCGCCTGACTTGAAACGAGGAGAAGAGACTGAAGTCTGGATTATCGCGTCAGGATCGTAAGTGCGCGCTGGACTTGACTCTGCGGGAGGAGCTGTGCCCTCAGAGGCATCGTCGTCTTCGTCTATATCTTCCGGAAGATCCTCAAATGTTATCTCTTCCGCGTCTGACTCCAGGAAATGAATATTGTCAAAGTAGAAGACCGAATCAACGCTCCACTCTTCATCGGACGGGATGGTGTTGACCCAGAGCCCGACCTTGGAAACGCGGGCAGGATTGAATGTTCCGCCATTCTTTCCGACAAGCTTAGAAAACGGGATAGTGACAAGCTTCGCTTCTGTTGTGGCCGCGAACTCCGAAAGGAAGACCTCAAAGTCTTCTGATCCGGAGGTGACCTGGATTACGAGCTTTTGGCCGTAGCCATCAGGCTTGATCCAGAGCTGGAGCGCATTGTATTCCGAAACGTCAGCGCTGTACTCAAGGGTTATGCCAGTGTATCCCTCAGGCGGCGCTTGGATATGATACTCATACTTGAGCCCAAACTCGCCGCTGCTCTTCTGGTCGGAGACAAGGGAGATCTGGTTGGAGCAATTGGAGCCGGAAGTTGGAACCCATGCGTCAGCCAGAAGCTTCGCGGATCCTTGGTACAGCTCGAAATCGTCAACCACTCCTGCTGGCTTTTCGGGGATCTCTCCGAATACGACAGCAATAGAGGCGATAACCGTGTAGGCGGAATAAAGCGAAATAGTTGTAGGGCCAACGAACTTTTCAAGGACTGCGGCTTCAAGATCCGCAACCCAAAGCCCGTCTTCGAGAACGGCGTCCAGGGTCGCTTCCTCGCCAGCGTCTGACTCCAGGACAAACTTGGGGCTTTCAAGATCTGGGCTTGCCTTTGCGATAAGCTGGATCGGCTCTACAAGATTGGTGCCGTCAACAGGGGCAAGGAAATACGCGGTTTCCGCCAGATCAGCGACTGTTGGAGGGGTTTTCGCCAGGGCTTCAGCCAGGCTGGTTCCATCAGCAAAGACAGTTCTTTCGTCATTGTAGAACTTTATGAAGCCATTGGCCATCTCATGGCCTTTTGTCTCGCTGATCCTATAGGTCATGTCAAAGTTTGTGGGATCAAAGTCAGCCCAGGCCAGCATGTAGGAAGCGCCATGCTCGACAGCCACTTCCAGCGCGTCGCTGAACCAGTCGAGGTTCTTGTTGCCGGTTTCCGCAAGGCAGCCCCAATTCTGGCCATCGCCAAGGGATGTTCCGGTGATTATGCCAAGTTCAGAAATGGCCGCGATCTTGCCTTTTTCATCGGCAAGCTTTTTCACAAGAGCGGCGGCGTTCGCGAATGGCCCATTGATCCAAGCGTGAGAGCTGGCTTCCGTGCTTTGGCCATTCTGGTAGTAGTCATAGGCTATGACATCGATATACTCGTCGCCCGGATAGCGTTCCAGGTAGGCGGCTTCGCTTGAGAACGGCCCGTTCGGGGAATAGGCTACAATAAAGTTATGGATGCCGGACTCCCTGAGATAATCGATGGTGTAGCGGAAAACAGACTTGAAGTTCTCAGGGGTTGATCCGCTTCCCCACCAGAACCAGCTTCCGTTGTTCTCATGGAAAGGCCTGAAGACAACCGGGACTTTTTCCTCTTGGAGAATGCCCAGGTACTCCGCTACTATGTCCAGATAGGCAACGTACACTTCGTTCAAGTCCCCGCCTGGGAGGATGCGCTCCATCGGGTTGCCTGAATGGTCATTGACAGTGTAGCCTGAGAAATCCCAAGCTCCATCTTTCTGGCCTTTGTCGTAGACAAGGGAGAAGTTTGGCATATGCGCCGAAAGAGAAACAATGGCGCCTTGCTTGAACGCGTCTATGCTGAGCTTAGCGGATCCTTTAACAGGATCAGAGTCATACCTTGGATCATCGGAGGGAAGCTTGCCAGGATACTCATTTCCTATAAGGGACAGGGTGTCTATGCCAGCCACGCCAGCAATCGATCCAGTCAAGTCAGCGGTGTCAGATGTTGTAGAGCCAGGGAAATTTCCGCCAGCCTTATGATGGGTATCGTTCTCATGCCCGAATATGACTTGCCCGGATCCCGAGATGCCCTTCAGGTAGGCGAACAGGTTCAAGGCTTCATCAGTGGCATCCTTGTCTGTTGCAGAAACCTCATCAAACTCCGGAAGCTCAGAAATGTCAACCGGGGTTTGCGCTTCTGGCGTTTCTGTCAAAAGAACGCCTGCCGTCTCGGTTTGGCCAAGAGTGACGTTGTCAAAGTAGACCGGGCCCTTGTAGTCAGTTGAAGCGCCAACTACGCTCAGCATGAACTGGGTTGCCTGGCCGCTTGAAACCGGGATGGATATTGTCGCTTGAGTCTTTATGAAATCGCCAACGCTTTCTCCTGACATCGGAATCGCTTTGTTCCCGCTAGAGGATGACGAGATGTAGATCTGAGAAGAAAAGCTTCCCTTTGTCATGAGGCTTGGATTATAGTAAAAGTCAAAGCTTAGCAGGTTGTAGCCGTCAAGCTCTATAAGAGAGCTTGCGAAGGTGTTGTACATCTTCGCCTCGCTCCAGCTAGAGGATGAATTGGCAGAGAAGTCTACGTTGAACTTCAGGACTCCGCTGTCAAAGGTGGAGCTGTCATATTCGATTGAAGACTCGCCCGAATAATCGTAGGCTCTGTCGCCTTCGTTTATGATCCAGCCGTCTATGCCCTTTGAGGTGTCATTGAAGTCCCAGACCACAGCTTCTACAGAAGGAAGCTCTGGCGCTGTCTGATCGGAGTCGCCGTTATACAAGACGACTTCCTTGATCTTCAAATATCCATCATAGTCGCATTTCGTGCCCACAGCCTTGAATGTGATAGCGGCCAAGCCTGTAGTGTCAAGCATCGCTGAACTGTCAAAAATCACTTCGACCGTTGCTATGCCGTTGGTAAAATCGGTGATTAAAAGCTCTGGGATTGGCTCAGCCTGCGTCCAGCTCCAGCTGTCCGAAAGCCTCAAGACTGGAACGGGCTTGATAAGGCCAGTAAAAGTCTTGGCTGGATCGATTTCCACTTTGAAAACAAGCTTTGCCCCTGGATATACAACTCCAGTGTAAGTCGCGTTCAGGCTCACGCCGTCTGAGAGAACGTCAGACCAGTCAGCCGTGGGGTCAAATTTGACGTTTTCAAAGTCCGCCACTTTGTCCCCGCTGTTGTATATCTCCTCGCCTTGGGAGCTTTCGCTTGGTTCTTCTCCGTTATGCAAGACAACGTTCTTTATTGACAAGGTGCCAGCGTAATCGCACTGCCATCCCGCCACTTTGAAGTCAATGGCCTTAAGATCTGCCAACTCCAAAAGAGCTGCGTTGTCAAAAACAACAGTGACCTGCGCTTCGCCATTTTCAAACGAGCTGGCGGTTAGGTTCGCAATTTGCGAATCTGGGCACTGCGTCCAGCTCCAGCTGTTCGAAAGCCGCAGGACTGGAAGGGGCTTTATGGCACCGCTAAAAGAGACTCTCGAATCAATTGCCACTGTGAAAACAAGCTTGGCGCCTGGGTATACCGCTCCGTCATAGAGCGCGTCGAGCCTCACTCCATCCGCAACCAGGTCATGCCAGTCGGATTTGAGATCAAATTGGACGCTTCCAAAATCAACGGTCTTGTCTCCGCCGTTGAAGATTTCATCTCCTTGTGATCCGCTGTCTGAACCCGGTTCGCCATTGACAAGCTTCAAGTTGGAAATGGTTACTTTGCCATTAAAATCTGTGTTGTAGCCAGCGACATTTACAACGATTGATCCAAGAGTGGTCGCTTTTTCAACACCAGACCCAAAGACGACCTCCACCTGCTTTTTGAGTGTGCTATTGTCAAGCTCAACTATCTGCGAGTTATCGCACTGAACCCATGCCCAACTGGGATCTCCGCCTTTTATGACGCTTTGGATCTTGAGAGCGCCTTCAAATTCGGCGTCATCAACCTCAATGTCGTATGAAAGCGTTGCGCCAGTATACAGCGGCGACGCATAGGGAGCGCTTATCTCTATGGCGCTTCCCGTAGTTGTCTCCCAATCGCTCGCATTGGCAAACTCCAGAAAGGCGGTTGCAACCTCGCTGCCTTGATCAAATAAATCCGCGGCTGACACATTCAGCGTGAAAACCGAAACCGCAATGCATGCGGCAACAATGATGCCTAATATCCTTTTGAAGCGATTGCGCATATCCAATGCCCCCCTTAAAACCCAGGCAGACGGCTTTCCTGCCATAGCCATA
>JAISWZ010000500.1 GCA_031270945.1 Clostridiales bacterium
CTGTCAAAACATGGAGACTATAAGCTTGGCGATTTCGGAATAGCAAGGCAGATCGAGCGAGCGCTAACCGCTGGCACGAGAGCGGGATCACCGAATTACATGGCGCCAGAAGTATACTCAGGGAAGCAGTACGGCGCTACTGTCGACTTGTACTCGCTTGGGCTTGTCATGCATCGGCTGCTAAACAACAAAAAATTGCCTTTTATCTCCGCCAGCTCAACAAGCCTTAGCCAAACAGAGCGAGACGAGGCCTTGGGAAAGCGAATGACAGGAGTTCAGATCCCAGCACCGGCAAATGCATCTCCTGGGCTTTCTAAAGTCATACTGAAAGCTTGTGAGTTCAATGCCAAGAATCGTTTCAAGACAGCTTCCGAGATGAGGATTGCCTTGGAGACATACAAGAATCAAGCGGCTGTTAGGCCGCTGAACATAAGGCAAAAGACTGATTCTTCTAATAAATCCATTGTTCCAGCTGGGAATGAGCCTACTGAACTCAAAAAGGATAAGATGCTACTTCCCTGGAATAAGTTCATGAATAAGAAGGTAGTTGCGATATCGGGCGGAGGCGCGCTGGCTATCGTAATCTTTCTTATTTTTGCGCTGTATCCAAAGGTAAGGGGACTCTCGTACTACTCAAAGGCAGAATCATTCTATGCCGATAGAAACTATGCAGAAGCTGCAAATTGGTACCAAAAATCCGCTGAGCTAGGATACGCCCCTGGCCAAACCGATCTCGGAAACAGGTACTACTATGGCGAAGGCGTAAGGAAAGACCTTATTGAGGCTGCTAAATGGTACAAGAAAGCCGCTGAACAAGGCGACGCCGGTGGACAATTCAATCTCGGAAAATGTTACTATGATGGCAATGGAGTTGCGAAAAACTTTGACAGTGCGTTCGAATGGTATAAAAAAGCCGCAGATCAGGGAAATGCATCAGCTCAAAAGGCACTTGAGGAGATGTACCGCGATGGACTAGGCGTTAAAAAGAACAATTAAAAGGCTATCAAATGGTTCATCGAGGCAACTAAGGGTAGTTTAGGAAGATGATTACGCTTTGAGTGATTTAAATTAATGGCCTGATATTTAAACCAAAACATTGCATTCAAAGGGGAGCGGCCAACGCTCCCCTTGAATGATCATCCCAATAAATTATACGGTGCAAAAGTCCGATGGGGCTTTGTCTCAAGCATTTTTCCGTATGCTATAGCGCGGATGGGGAACAATGAAGCAGGGGTTAGGTTACCCCTAGATTTCAAGCGCTGGAGCCTTTATGCGCCAAAACGAAAAGCAGAAAAATAGGTTTTCCAGGAGATTTGCGTTGACATGAATTTCTTTTTGTGCTATTGTACAGTGCAGAAGCGCATATCCAAAATCAAAAAACGATAGCAACGGCGGATCGAAATCCTTGCTAGATTTTGGGACATGCTTTGAAGATGACTGGAGGTTCACAATGGAAGATATGATAACCATGAGCGTTCCGGCTTTCCAAAAGTTGCATGCATGCAAACCAGGCCAAGGTGGAATTTTTGGCGGAACGCAAGGCCATATTTTAGATGTTGAGTATGACAGCGGTTTAGAAGCAAAGAGTTTCGCCACATACAAGCCAAACTACAAGCTATGGAACATCTTAATCAAGCAATGGAAGAATTACAGAATCGGGATCATGGGGGTTTTTCATTACAACTCGTCCGGGCAAGAAGAGCTTACGTCAGATGATAAGAAATTTATCGAAGACGTTTTGTCGAAGCACAAAAAGGGCTCCAAGCTTCATTTCTTACATATATCTCCTAAAAAATTCTCCATGTTCGCAGTAGAAATGAACGGGGATCAAACTTCGATTAAGTCGGAAGAGTTTATTGTCGTTGGAGATCTTTCTTAGAGATGTCAAAATTATTGTCTTTGGGTTTGAAGCTTGATAGGGGCTAAAGTTTTATGCCGCTTGTCTTTGAAGCTCGGTCAAGACAATTCAGAGCTTTTGTTAAACTCTTTTTATGCAAAGCGCTGGGCCTCAATGGCCAGCGCTTTTTTCTTGCCGAGATCAAAGAGTGATTAAGAGCATATCCCAAAATTCCGAAATGGCGCCGAAAAACTCCTGGCTAATGCTACAACGCCGGATTTTTTCGGCGCCTCGGATATAATTTTGGGATATGCTCAAATATGCGTTGGAATGCGGCAGCTGATGCTGCGCTTAAAAAATCTCGCTGGTAAAATCGGATTTACAAGTTGAAATTTGCATTTGCTATAATGTGTTCAGATGTGAAAAGGGAATTGCTTGGTAGAATAGAAGCCATTAGCAGATAGAAGCGGTTAGGCAGACGGAATGCCTAACTGGTAAAATAGGATTTACAAGTTGAAATTTGCATTTGCTATAATGTGTACAGAAGGAAAAAAGGAGGGATGGCTGGTAGAAAAGAAGCCATTAGAAGCCATTTGCAAGAACAGTAGCGCTTAGGCGTAGACTGAATGCCAACCTGGTAAAATAGGATTTACAAGTTGAAATTTGCGTTTGCTATAATGTGTACAGAGAAAAAAGGAAGGGATGGCTTGGCAGAATAAAATACATTTACCGGACGTAAGCGCTTAGGCGTAGACTGAATGCCAACCTGGTAAAATCAGATTTACAAGTTGAAATTTGCATTTGCTATAATATTTACATAAAGGAGGGGAGCGGCTTGACGGAGTAAAAGCCACTTGCAAGACAGAGGCGGTACGTGGTTAGGCATAAACCGAATGCCTACTTGGAGAAATGCAATAAAATCAATTGAGAATGCATTAGCATATAATCTGCATGCAAACAAAAGAAGTAATATGGTTTGCAAATAGCTATATACAGTTTAAAGCAACATTAAAGCAAGAAGCGACTATCCAGGATTTTGGGAGAAGTTCAAGATAGAAGAACCGGTCAAAGTCATAGCGGAAGGAACATATAGGATAATAAATGGCTCTGGCCGCTCGCTTAGTGTTCTTACAGGCTCAAGCACAGCCAATCCGAAATCCACGCAGAATGTTTGCCTTTACGATTGGGATTCAAGAGACCCGGCTGAAAGATGGACGCTCAGGCGCGTAGGCGATAATGTTTTTGAAATCCTAACGCCCGCCAACAACGTTATTCTTAACGCCTACAGTGACTCTCCAAAGCATGGAACTAATGTGAACGTTTACGGAAACGACGGCTCTAACACCCAGCGATGGTTCATAGAGCAATCAGGAGACAAGTTCATCATCCGCCTTCAGAGCAATAGAAACTTAGTTCTTACAGCTACAGGAAGCGGCAATGAAGCTAATGTCAATGTGTCAAACTATGATTCAAACAACAATAACCAGAAGTGGTCACTCAACAAGCTATAGGAGTGGAAATGCAAAAATTAGACAAGAAAGTGGCTTTCTTTAGGGGAGCGACCAACGCTCCCTTTTTTTGAAATTTAGATTATAAAATTTCCTTAAAATTGCGCTAAGAATACAGCAAATTTCCAGGATCACCGCAGAACCTAATCTAACCTTGAATGTCTAGCTGGTAAAATTGGATTTACAAGTTGAAATTCGCATTTGCTATAATGTGTTCATAAGGAACAAAGAGAGGGATGGCTTGGTAGAAAGACGGAAGCACATTGGCATAGGCTGAATGCCAAACTGGTAAAATCGGATTTACAAGTTGAAATTTGAATTTGCTATAATGTTTACAGAAGGAAAAGGAGGAATGGCTTGGCAAAAGAAAATACATTTGCTGGACGCAAGCGGTGAGGCGTAGACTGAATGCAACTGGTAAAATCGGATTTACAAGCAGAAATTTGAATTTGCTATAATGTGTACAGAAAGGAAAAAGGGAGGTGGCTTGGCAGAATAAAATACATTTGCTGGACGCAAGTCGTTAGGCAAAGGAAGGGGGGATGGCTTTGGAAATATAGAAGGCATATTCAAGACGTACGCGGTAAGGCATAGACTGAAATGCTTACTTGGAGAAATGCTATAAGTCAATTGACAATGCACATGAATGAAATTTACATGCAAACAAAAATAATTATTTGGATTGAAAAGTAGTAATGTAAAGTTTAATGCATTATGGATGACTTGCTAATAATAGAACACTTTCTACATAAGATGTAATTTAGAATTTAGATAATATGTATGCAAATAAATTTAAATAAAATGGAGGTTTTGTCATGAAAAAGGCAGTTTTTGCACTTGTCTTGCTTCTCACGTTTTCTTTTCAGGTGCCGTTTGTCTACGCGGAAAACGAGCTCAAATCCCAAGGGGCAGCTGTTCAGTGGGCAGAAAGCCATATAGGTAAAGGGTCATACACATGCGCTGAGTTTGCTCAAATATACATGAATACGTTTGATCATGGAAGATTGCCAGAAGATTGGTGGTATTGCGGAGGCGTTCACGGCCCCGTGGATTGGAAAGAACAGGAGTACCCGGCAGACGTTGGCTGGCAAAGAATTCAAACTACAAACCAAAATGACATTAAGCCTGGAGACATTATCATTTTTACAGGACCAAGCAAATACGGTCACACTGGCATAGCTTTGGACTCAAAAACGATGATTGATGCCAATGGAAATTCAGGCGACTATGAATACTCAGAAAGCGCACCTGCCAAGCATAACATCAGCAACCTCTCGAAATTTTTGTGGGGTGTGTTAAGGCCTCCGTTTTATGTTTCAAATGCTGAAAACATCGGCAACAATTTCGAAGGCATGATCAGGGTTAGCGACCAATGGCTGACGAATAGCAATGGCGTGGCGAAGCTGACGCCCAATGATTCATTTGATTTGTCATACACTTTTCGATTTGAGCTTAGGCCAGATGGCACTTATAAAGTAACAAGCAAGAAAGATGGAAAATGTTTGGGTGTATACGGAGGAACATCAAACGAGGGCGGTAAGTTAGGGTTTTACGCGAGCGATGACAGTGACGCGCAGCGGATAAGGTTTGAGAACTTTAAAGAAGGCTATGCCATAGGAGTTCAATGCTCGCCAAACAATGTAATCGACGCAGGTGGAGTGCAAGGCAATTTCGGAGATGGATCCCGCCTCTGGATGTGGGGCAGAAATGATACCCCGCCTCAGTGGTTCCAGATTTTCAGAGATGAAACCAGGTCGTTCAATGGCAAGCAGATCGTCATTAAGTCTGTGGCGGCTAACAAGTATTTGTCGGTGTGGGATGACGTTTTGAGATCGTTATATGCTCGCGTAAATAACTATGACACTGCAGTTGGTTCTTGGGAAATATTAACTGCAAAGGTTGCTGATGACGGCTGGGCTGGACTGTTTTCAAGCTGCGCAGGGAAGTATTTGACGACGAACATAAATAAGAATGAGGCGCCGCTTGAAGCTGCCGCAACATCCATGCAGTCATGGGAAGTATATAAGATTTACAAGAGCTGGGACGTCTACTATCTGAAATCGCAAGCCAACGGAAAGTGGGTAACTGCAGTTCTTGACCAAAGCAACGTTCCTCTTAAAGCAAGAAGCGACTATCCAGGCTTTTGGGAGAAGTTCAAGATAGAAGAACCGGTCAAAGGCTTAGCGGAAGGAACATATAGGATAATAAATGGCTCTGGCCGCTCGCTTAGTGTATTAACAGGTTCAAACACGGCCAATCCTAAATCCACAGACAATGTTTGCCTTTATGATTACGATTCAAGAGACCCAGCTCAAAGATGGACGCTTAGGCGCGTGGGCGATAATCTTTTTGAAATCCAAACGCCCAACAACAATGTTATTCTTAACCCCTACAGTGACTATCCAAAGCATGGAACGAAGGTGAACGTTTACGGCAACGAAGGCTCTGACACCCAGCGCTGGTTCATAGAGCAATCCGGAGACAAGTTCATCATCCGCCTTCAGAGCAATAGAAACTTAGTTCTTACAGCTACCGGAAGCGGCAATGCAGATGCAGTCAATGTGTCAAACTACGATTCAAACAACAATAACCAGAAGTGGTCATTCAACAAGCTATAGGAGTAGTGCCCGACCCCTGTTGGCTTTGGTCAGATATTTGAGTAGTGTATCCGCTGGCTGTTTGAAATACCAAAATTAGATAGGAATATGGTTTTCTTTAGGGGAGCGACCAACGCTCCCTTTTTTTATTGGATAAAAAAAACACAACGAATCTCCAGGATTCCCTGCAGACCATAACGTTACAGAAAGTGAATATCCCAAAACTCCGTTCTAGTGACGGATAGCGTTTGCCCAATATTCAAGGGCAAATCGCCAAAGCCCTGGCGATGGCGTCAACTATATTTGCTCGGGATTTTGCGAACAACCACTTGTGTTTGTCCCGGGCTTTTACATGCGAGCTTGCAGGACTTCTGGCACCTCGGATACAATTTAAGGCTATGCTCTAATTGCGCTAAAGCCTAGATGTATGGTATAATCGATATAGAAACAACAATCTAAAAGCATATCGCAAAATTAATTTTATGCTCGGAAAAATCCTCGTTGAACCCTTTGCAGGATTTTTATATCGCCTTGCGATATGCCTGAGAGCATATCCTAAAATTCCGAAATGGCGCCGAAAAAATCCTGGCGAATGCTTCAACGCCGGATTTTTTCGGCGCCTCGGATATAATTTTGGGATATGCTCTAAATATCAGCGATAATGTAATTATGCATGCTCTAGATAAGGAGGTTTATGACTTGTCATTCATTGATAAATATGATCATGGAGATTGGCGCATAGTAGAACTGCTAGGCGAGGGCTCATTCGGAAGGGTATATAAGATTGTCAAGGAAGAGCACGGAGACAAGTACTTTGCTGCGCTGAAGGTCATACCAGTGCCCAAGTCAAGCTCAGAGCTCAGAAGTCTTAGAGCAGAAGGCTACGACGATGAAACGTTGCGTACATACATGAACGAAAAGGTAGTAAGCGTCTTGAATGAAGTAAGGTTCGTTATGAAGTTCGAGGGCACTTCAAACATAGTGAGCTACCAGGATCATGAAATCCAGCAGAAGGAGGAGGATGACGAACCTGGATTCATAATCCTTTTGCGAATGGAGCTGTTGGAGAGTCTCGAAAATATCTCCATAAAGAGAAATTTCGAAGAGCCGGAAGTAGTGAAAATAGGGATTGACATATGCCGAGCCCTTGAGCTTCTGGCCAAGAACGGCACGATTCACCGGGACGTGAAGCCGGAAAATATATTTTTGTCAAGGCATGGGGACTATAAGCTTGGCGATTTTGGAATAGCCAGGGAGATCGAACGTACGCTAACCGCTGGCTCAAAAGCGGGAACTCCGAATTACATGGCACCAGAAGTATACACAGGGAAGAAATATGGCACGACAGTCGACTTGTACTCGATTGGACTTGTCATGCATAAGTTGCTGAACAACAAAAAGATGCCGTTCATCTCTCCTAACTCAGCAAATCTAAGCCAGGCAGAACGAGACGAGGCATTGGGCAAGCGAATGACAGGCGCTCAGATACCACCCCCGGTCTTTGCGTCTCCTGAGCTTTCTAGAGTCATACTGAAGGCTTGCGATTTCAATCCCGAGAATAGGTTTAGAACGGCCTCTGAGATGCGCATAGCTCTGGAGACATACAAGAATCCAGTGGTTGTTGAGGGTGGAACCAAATGGCCAGTGACTGGTTATGACATAGCAGCAAGCGCTTCAAGCAAACAAAATGAAATCAAGAAGGAACCGACAGTTATAACTTTATCTCCGAGTAAACCCAAGAATCTAATTGCATTGGCCGTAGGAGTGCTTGCTTTCATATTATTCCTTGTTCTAGTTTTGCCCCCTATGGCAAGGGGCGTCTCGAATAACGACGGGGATGGCGATCAAGACTATGCTGAGAATGCAGAGGGATATCGCAAAGCCGCTGAGAAGGGCGATGCGGAAGCGCAATATAAGCTCGGAAACTTGTATTACAAGGGTGAGGGCGTTGAGCAAGACTATCCAGAAGCGGTAAAGTGGTTTAACATGGCCGCCGAACAAGGCGACTCGCAATCTCAGAACATGCTCGGCAACTGCTATTATTACGGATATGGCGTAGCCAAGGATCATGAAGAGTCCGCAAAATGGTTTACCGAAGCCGCTGAGCAAGGCCTTGATGAAGCGCAAAACAGTCTCGGAAGTTTATATTACAGCGGCGAGGGCGTTGCCAAAGACTACTCCGAAGCTGTTAAATGGTTTGGAAAAGCCGCTAGGCAAGGCAACGCTTCATCTCAAAACAGTCTTGGAAACAGGTATTACTTTGGCGAAGGCGTAGAGCAAGATTACGATGAAGCCCTAAAGTGGTTCAAGCAGGCCGCCGAGCAAGGTAACGCCAGTGGACAAAACAATCTTGGAAATTTGTATTATAGCGGTCAAGGCACAAATAAAAATTATGACGAAGCTGTAAAGTGGTACGTTAAATCCGCTGAGCAAGGCAACGTTGACGCGCAACACAGTCTTGGGAACTGTTATTACAATGGCTTTGGTGTCGAGAAAGACATTATCGAAGCAGTTAAATGGTACAAAAAAGCCGCTGAGAAAGGCAAGGCCACTGCCCAATACGCTCTCGGAATGATATATCGCGTAGGTGATGGCGTAAGCAAAGACGACATTGAAGCTCTAAAGTTGTTCAGGGAAGCGGCTGAACAAGGCCACCCCGGTGGACAAAACCAATTGGCCTATGGATACTTATATGGTGAAGGGGTAGAACAAAATAACGCAGAAGCCGAAAAATGGTTCAGAAAAGCTGCTGAACAAGGAGACGCCACTGGGCAAACCAATATCGGACACTGCTATGCGACAGGGACTGGCGTAAAGCAAGACTATGCTGAGGCTGCAAAATGGTACAGAAAAGCTGCTGATCAGGGACACGCTCATGGGGAAAGCTATCTTGGAGATTTATACTACAATGGCCTAGGCGTGACTAAAGACTACACAGAAGCCGTTGAATGGTACAGAAAATCCGCTGAGCAAGGATTCTCTGGTGCCCAATACAGCCTTGGAGACAGGTATTACTATGGCGAAGGGATCGGGCAGGACTACTCCGAAGCCGCAAAATGGTATCTTAAAGCCGCTGAACAGGGCCTTGCTAGAGCTCAAAGAAAGATTGGCGAGATGTACCGGGATGGCTTAGGAGTAGCGCAGAACAGTGAAGAGGCAAGCAAATGGATCGAAAAGGCCGCTGAACAAGGAGCATAACCCGTGTGCTCCGAGTGGTTGCTTCTCATTTGTAATTTAAATTATTATAGCTGGAATGGCGGCCTTAATCAGGCCGCCTTATTTTATTGAAGCTGATCCCAGTGATGAGCGGCTGAAGTTTGTTCTGGACAGAAGCCTAAATCATTAGCCCTAGGCGGGTATCGAGCGTCAAAAACAAATTTTTGAATTTGTGTTGCACTTGACATAGTAGTGTGGTATAATCATTATGGATACTAGGCCCAAAAAACAATATCTAAAGATTTCTAAAAATGCCCTAGCAAACCCTACCTGAAGCCGATTAAGAGCATATCTTTAACTGATTGGCACTGTGAAAGGCATGCGCTGCTTTAGCGCGTGGTTTTTCCATGGCCAAAATTTAATTTCTGGATATGCTCAAGTGAAAGGAGATTTTGTCTTGTCATTCATGGAGAAATACGATAACGGAGATTGGCACAAAGCAGAGCTGATAGGCAAGGGCTCGTCAGGAAAAGTATACGCAATTGCCAAGTTAGAGCTTGGTTCTGTGCGCTATGCGGCACTGAAAGTCATACCAGCGCACAAGACGATTGTAGACCCCGACAGCCTGAGGGCTGAAGGCTACGACGATGACTCGATCCGTGAATACATGGACGAAAAGGTAAGAGCATATCCCAAAATTATATCCGAGGCACCGGAAAAATCCGGCGTTGAAGCATTCGCCAGGATTTTTCCGGCGCCATTTCGGAATTTTGGGATATGCACTAAATAGAGTCTTGGCTGAAGTGAATTCCATTATGAGGCTTGAAGGCTCGCCCAACATTGTCAGATACGAGGATTACGCGATCCAGAACAAGAAGGGCAAGCTGGGATGCAAAATCCTTTTGCGCATGGAACTGTTGCAGAGCCTCAAAAGAGTCTCTCTTGAAAGAGAAATCAATGAGGAAGAAGCAGTCAAGATTGGGATTGACATTTGCCGAGCTCTTGAGACTTTGGCTGAGGAAGACATAATTCATGGTGATGTTAAGCTGGACAACATATTCAGATCTAAGTACGGGGGCTACAAGCTTGGCGACATCGGAATAGCCAAGCAGTTCGAACGTACGATGGCTATAGACAAGGGAACTATGAATAACTGCATGGCGCCAGAAGTATTTGCAAAAAAGAAGCACGACCAAACGGCAGACTTGTACTCGCTTGGACTTGTCATGCATTATTTGCTGAACAACAAAAAGATGCCTTTTATCTCCGCCGATTCAACAAGCCTTAGCCTAGCGGAGCGAGAAAAGGCCTTGGAAAAGCGATTGACAGGAGTTCAGATTCCGCCCCCAGCCTTCGCGTCTCCTGAGCTTACTGAGATCATATTGAAAGCTTGCGCTTTCAAAGCAGAGGATAGGTTCAGAACAGCGGCCGAGATGCGGACAGCCCTGGAGACATACAGGAATCCAGTAGTCGTTGAGCCGTCAAACATAAGCCCAGTGGCTGACTCAATTAAAACAGTTATCGCTTCAGACGAGTCAGAAGTCTTGAAGCAGTTGAAGATATTAGCGGAGCAAGGCGATGCCGCTGGACAAAACCTTCTGGGAAATAGATATTGCTATGGAGAAGGCGTCGAGAAGGACTGCGTTGAAGCTGTAAAATGGTACAGAAAATCTGCTGAGCAAGGATACGCTCCTGCGCAGTGCAATCTTGGGAACAGCTATTTCTTAGGCCAGGGAATAGGGATAGACTATACAGAGGCAGCGCAGTGGTACAGAAAATCTGCGGAGCAAGGCAACGCGCGTGGCCAGACCAATCTCGGAAACAGGTATTTCTATGGCGAAGGTGTTGAGGAAGACATCGCAGAGGCTGTAAAATGGTACCGGAAAGCCGCTGAACAAGGCGATGCCATTGGTCAAAACTATCTCGGTAATAGATATTGCGATGGCGAAGGCGTAAAGCAAGACTACGCAGAGGCCGAAAAGTGGTACATAAAGGCAGCTGAGGATGGCGGCACCGGTTGGCAAACCAATCTCGGGAATAGATACTACTATGGCCAAGGAGTAGAAAAAAGCTACACAAAAGCCGTAGAATGGTATCGAAAAGCCGCTGAGCAAGGCGATGCCGCTGCGCAAAACCATTTTGGAAATAGATATAGCCATGGTGAAGGCATAGCTCAAAACTACGCTGAGGCTGAAAAGTGGTTCAGAAAAGCCGCTGAACAAGGCAACGCCAGTTGGCAAAACGCTCTTGGAAACAGGTATTTCTATGGCGATGGCGTAGAGAAAAACTATGCTGAGGCCATAAAATGGTACAGAAAAGCGGCTGAGCAAGGAAACGCCGATGCGCAATTAAATCTCGGAAATAAATATCACTATGGCATTGGAGTAGAGGAAGACAGGGCGGAAGCCGTCAAATGGTACAGAAAATCTGCTGAGCAAGGCAACGATACCAGCCAGATCAATCTCGGAAACAGCTATTTTTACGGCAGAGCCGTTGAGAAAGACATAACGGAGGCAAGAAAATGGTATCGAAAAGCTGCTGAAAAAGGCGGCGCCTATAGTCAATACCTGCTTGGAATTTCTTATTGCGAAGCGGAAGGCGCAGAAAAAGACTATAAAGAAGCCGCAAAATGGATCGGAATAGCCGCTGAACAAGGAAACGTCATGGCGCAATTCAAAATCGGGCACATGTATTTCCGGGGAGAGGGAGTGGAGCAAAGCTACGAAAAGGCCGTGCGCTGGTACAAAAAGGCTGCTGATCAAGGCCTGGCTTCTGCAGGCCACTGTCTAAAGCTTATATACGGAAAGGCTGGATACATAGAGCCTGGCTACGAAGAAGCCGTAAACTGGTACAAAAAGGCCGTTAAGCAAGGATTTTCCGCTAGCTAGAGCATTCCAAAATTCCTTGGAAAATCATCTGCACTATATCTTGGACATACGCAAAAGGGGGAGCGTTCACGCTCCCCCTTTTTGAATGCTCTAAAGCTGACGGGCGCTCAAATCTGAAATTTTCTTGTAGTTGCCCGCATAGTGCATATCCCAAAATTCCGCAAGTGGCGCGGTGAAAAGGCATGCAATGCTTCAATGCGTGGCTTTTCCCGCGCCATAAAATTAATTTTGGGATATGCTCTTAGTGCATATCCCAAAATTCCGAAATGGCGCCGAAAAAATCCTGGCGAATGCTTCAACGCCGGATTTTTTCGGTGCCTCGGATATAATTTTGGGATATGCTTTTAGTCTAGAATGACCGTTATCATATGATTTACGAATGGTTTTCAGGAATTGCGCTTAAGCATAACAGTATGGTATAATCAAGACAGATAAGATAATCCGAAAGCCGATATCAAAGGCATTCTATACCGACGAACGGATAGAATTAAAATAGTGGAGCGGCCCGACTGGGTTCTGAGGCGGGCAGCGTTTGTCATATAAAATGGTCTGGCAAAGCCTACTCAAAGCCGAATAGGCGAAAGGAGAGTTTGTCTTGTCATTCATAGAGAAATACGATGATGGTGCTTGGCGCATAGTTGATTTAATAGGTGAAGGCTCATTCGGAAAAGTCTACGAAATAGTCAAAGAAGAGCGTGGCTATACGTACCAAGCCGCGCTGAAGGTCATAAGCGTCCCCAAGACAAGCTCCGAGCTCGACAGCATTAGGGCTGAAGGCTACGAGGAAGCCTCGCTGCGAAAATTCATGGATGAAAAAGTAGAAAACATCATGAAAGAAGTAAGGTTCGTTATGAAGTTCGAAGGCACGTCAAACATTGTCAGCTACCAGGATCATGAAATCCAGAAGAAGAAGGGGGAGCTGGGATACCTTGTCCTTTTGAGAATGGAGCTGTTGAAGAGCCTTGAAAAAGTCTCGATTGGCAAAAAATTCACAGAGGCGGAAACAGTTAGGATTGGGATTGACATATGCCGGGCACTTGAGCTTCTGGCTAAGAACGGAACGATTCACCGGGACGTGAAGCCGGAAAACATATTCTTGTCAAAGCATGGGGACTACAAGCTTGGCGACTTCGGAATAGCCAGGCAGATCGAGCGTACGCTAACCGCTGGCACGAGAGCGGGATCTCCGAACTATATGGCGCCAGAAGTATTTACGGAGAAGAAGTATGGCAAAACAGTCGATTTGTACTCGCTGGGGCTTGTCATGCATCGGATGCTGAACAACAAAAAGATGCCTTTCATCTCCGCTGACTCAACAAGCTTGAGCCAGACAGAGCGAGACGAGGCTCTGGAAAAGCGGATGAAGGGAGAGCCGATTCCTCCGCCAGCCTATGCGTCTCCTGAGCTTTCAAGAATCATCCTTAAGGCTTGCGATTACAATGTGGAGAACCGGTTCAAAACAGCACTCGAGATGAGAACAGCTCTGGAGACATACAAGGATCCAGCAGATGGCGCGCCGCCAAAGATTGATCCGATTGCCCCTATTGCAGCTGATGAGATCAAAGATGAAGAATATAGAATGCGGCCTAAGCATAAGCGCAATAACACGCGCAAGATTGTGATAGCGGCAGGAGCGTTTGCTGTCTTATGCATTATTGCCATTATCCTTTTCCCTAGCGTAAGCGGCGCTTTGTACTACTCAAAAGCCTGCTCATATTTTTATGGCGAAGGCGAAGAACAAAATTATGAAGAAGCCGTAAAATGCCTAAAAAAGGCCGCAGAGCAAGGCAACCAAAGAGCGCAAAGCATGCTGGGATACTGCTATTATTATGGATTTGGAACACCGGCAGACTATGTAATGTCCGCGAAATGGTATAGAGAAGCGGCTGAGCAAGGATCCGTCAGTGGTCAATGCGGACTCGGCACTTTATATTACCTGGGCCTAGGTGTGAAGAAGGACTACGCTGAGGCCGCTAACTGGTATAGAAAAGCGGCTGAACAAGATTACGCGGCTGGACAAAACGAACTCGGAGACAGATATTTCAATGGCGAGGGCGTTGGGCAAGACTACGCAGAAGCCGCAAAATGGTACAGGAAAGCCGCCGGGCAAGGCGAGCCTGCAGCGCAAACCAACCTTGGAAACTGTTACAGGAATGGGACAGGTGTAGGGCAAGACTATGCTGAGGCCGCGAACTGGTACAGAAGAGCGGCTGAACAAGGCTACGTTTATGGACAAAATCATCTTGGAAATTTATATTGCACTGGTCTGGGCGTAGATCAAGATTACATAGAAGCTGTAAATTGGTACACAAAGGCGGCTGAACAAGGATATGCCCTTGCTCAAAACAGCCTTGGAGACAGGTATTGCAATGGCGAGGGCGTAAAGCGCAATTACGCTGAGGCCGTAAAGTGGTATAGAAAGGCCGCAGAGCAAAACGATGCAACCGGACAAAACAATCTTGGGAATAGATATTACTTTGGCGAAGGCGTTGAGAAGGACTATCATGAATCAGTAAAATGGTACAAAAAAGCCGCAGAACTGGGAAACGTCGATGGTCAGTACAATCTCGGAAACCAGTATTACTATGGCGAAGGCGTAGCGAAGGACTATTCGTTGGCCGCGATATGGTTCGAAAAAGTGGCTGAACAAGGTTATGCCAATGGCCAATGCATGTTAGGGAACTGCTATTATGAAGGCAATGGCGTCGAGCGGGACTACAATATGGCCGTAAAATGGTACTCAAAATCGGCTGAGCAAGACTATGCGGGCGGACAAATCGGGCTTGGGAACTGCTACTATTATGGAAATGGAGTCTTGCAAAATTATTATGAGGCCGTAAAGTGGTACCAAAAAGCGGCTGATCAAAGCTATGCCGCTGGAGAAAACGAACTCGGAAAATGCTATTACGCTGGCAACGGCACAGAACAAAGCTATGCTGAAGCCGTAATATGGTTTAGAAAAGCAGCTGAACAAGGCTACGCCATCGGGCAATACAATCTTGCCCTTTGCTATTATGAAGGCAATGGCGTAAGCCAAGATAGCGTTGAGGCGGCGAAATGGCATGCCAAAGCCGCAGAGCAAGGATACGCCGCTTCTCAATACGAGCTCGGAAAATGCTTCTACGAAGGTGAAGGCGTAGAGCAAGACATCGCAGAGTCTGTGAAATGGTACAGGAGATCCGCTGAGCAAGGCCTCGCCGTTGCTCAAAACGTTCTCGGGAATCTCTATTACGAAGGTGAAGGCATAGAGAAAAGCTTTTCCGAGGCGGCGAAATGGTACAAAAAATCAGCCGAGCAAGGCAACATCCCTGCGCAAAACAATATCGGGACGTGCTATCATGACGGCAGCGGCGTTGAGCAAGACTTTGACGAAGCTGTTAATTGGTACAGAAAAGCCGCAGAACAAGGATATGCCTTAAGCCAAAAAAATCTAGGCAGCAGTTACTTGTATGGCGAAGGCGTGGAGAAGAACTTTGACTTGGCTGTAGAATGGTACAGAAAAGCCGCTGACCAAGGCAATGCCAGTGGACAGAACAGTCTTGGATACTGTTATTCCAATGGCATCAGTGTTATCCAAAGCTTTGAGGTAGCTTTTGAATGGTTTAGAAAAGCCGCAGACCAAGGCGATATGAAAGCGCAGTACAATCTAGGAATTGTCTATTTTTACGGGCAAGGGGTCGAGATAAATTACAACGAAAGCGCAAAATGGCAACTTAAAGCCGCAGAACAAGGATTAGCGCAAGCGCAAAGCAAACTAGGCGAGATGTATAGAGACGGCATTGGCGTGGAACAGAACACTGCAGAGGCTAACAAATGGTTCCAAAGGGCTGCGGACCAAGGCAATGTAAGCGCCAAGAGCAGCCTTAATCCTAATGGCTTAAGTAATTAAAGTAAAGTAAAATAAGTAAATTAAAAAGATTTTATAAAGGGGGCCTTCGTTAAAAACGGAGGCTTTATTTCAAGCTAGAAATATACTCTGGAAAGCCTGAAAGGAGATTTTGTTTTGTCTTTCATTGATAAATACGATAACGGTGCCTGGCGCATAGTCGACCTGATAGGGGAAGGCTCATTCGGAAAAGTCTTCGAAATTATCAAGAAAGAGTATAGCTACGACTACCCAGCCGCGCTGAAGGTCATAACTATTCCAAAAACTAGATCCGAGCTCGACAGCCTCAGGGATGAGGGCTATGAAGAAGCCTCGTTGCGTACGTATATAGACGAAAAGGTAGAAAGCATCATGAAAGAAGTAAGATATGCCATGGAATTCGAGGGAACGTCAAATATAGTAAGCTACCAGGATCATGCAATCCAGAAGAAGGAGGGTGAGCTGGGATACATAATCCTTCTGCGCATGGAGCTGTTGCAGAGCCTCGAAAAATTTTCCATTGGAAGAAAGTTTACAGAGGAAGAAGTAGTAAAAATCGGCATCGACATATGCCGAGCCCTTGAGCTTATATCCAAGAACGGCACAATTCACCGGGATATAAAACCTGAAAACATTTTCCTGTCAAAACATGGTGACTACAAGCTTGGGGACTTCGGAATAGCGAGGCAAGTCGAGAGTACCCTAACTGCTGGCACGAAAGTGGGAACTCCGGCCTATATGGCACCCGAGGTATATAAGGAAAAGGAGTATGGCGCAACCGTCGACTTGTACTCTCTGGGACTTCTCATGCATCGGTTGCTGAACAACAAAAAGATGCCTTTCATCTCCGCTTACTCAACAAGTCTGAGCCAGACAGAACGAGATGAGGCTTTGGAACGGCGAATGAAGGGAGAGCAGATCCCGCCTCCAGAGTTTGCGTCCCCTGAACTTTCAAGAGTCATACTTAAAGCCTGTGAGTTCAATCCTGAAAATAGGTTCAAGACGGCTGGCGAGATGAGAAATGCTCTGGAGATTTACAAAAATCCAGCATATGTTGAGCCGCCACACGTAGCGCCAATATCTGAGCCCGTAGCGCCAATGACCGAACCCGTAGCGCCAATAACTGAGCCCGTAGTGCCAATGACTGAACCCGTAGCGCCAATAACTGAGCCTGATAAAACAACCTCCACAGACGAGATTGAGCTTACAGAAATTATTGAGAAAAAAGAAGAGTCTCGTCCTAGACACAAAAAGAATAACAAAAAAATTTGGATAGTTGCAGGAGTGTTTGTTGCCATAGGCATTCTTGTCTTTGCTTTTATGCCTAAGATTATGGTGTATAGGTATTACTACGCCGCTGAGAGGGGCAATGCTGAAGCCCAAGTAGCACTCGGAAGTTTATACTACAATGGTGTCAACGTTGAGAAAAACTACGCTGAGGCCGCGAAATGGTATAGAAAAGCGGCTGACCAAGGCGACGCCGCTGGACAGCAATATCTTGGAGATTTGTACTATGATGGTTTGGGAGTCGGTCAAGACTATGGCGAAGCCGCTAAATGGTATCTAAAATCTGCGGAGCAAGACAATGCGCAAGCGCAAAACAAGCTCGGAAAGTTATATTACGATGGCAAAGGCGTTGAGATAGACTACGCTGAGGCTACGAAGTGGTACAGAAAAGCCGCCGAGCAAGGTGATGCCGATGCCCAAAACAATCTCGGAAATTTATATTACGATGGCATAGGCGTCGAGATAGACTACGCTGAGGCTACGAAGTGGTACAGAAAAGCCGCTGAACAAGGCTATGACGTTGCCCAAAACAATCTCGGAAATAATTATTACTTCGGCCAAGGCGTAGACAAAGATTATGCCGAGGCCGTGAACTGGTACAGAAGAGCCGCAGAGCAAGGATACGCCACTGGTCAAACCAATCTCGGCAATAGGTATTACTATGGAGAGGGAGTAGCGGCAAACTACAGCGAGGCCGTTACTTGGTACAGAAAAGCCGCTGTACAAGGCGATTCTGTCGGGCAATTCTACCTTGGAAACTGCTATTGCAACGGCCAAGGGGTCGAGAAAGACTACGCTGAGGCCGTGAACTGGTACAGAAAATCTGCTGAACAAGGCTACGCGAGCGCACAAAACGAACTTGGAAAAAGATATTGCAATGGTGAAGGCGTAGAAGAAAACTACGAAGAGGCCGCAGAATGGTTTAGAAAATCCGCTGGCCAAGGCAACGACTTTGGACAGCAATATCTTGGAGATCTGTACTATGATGGCTTAGGCGTCAAGCAAGACTATGGCGAAGCCGCAAATTGGTACCTAAAATCTGCGGAGCAAGGCAATCCGCAAGCGCAAAACAAACTCGGAAATTTATATTGCGATGGCTTAGGTGTTGAGCTGGACTACGCTGAGGCTGTTAAATGGCAAAGGCATGCTGCTGAACAAGGCTATGCCGCTGCGCAAGACAGTCTCGGCAATAGATATTACTACGGCCAAGGAGTAGATAAAGATTATGCCGAAGCCGTGAACTGGTACAGAAAATCTGCAGAGCAAGGATACGCCACTGGTCAAACCAATCTCGGCAATATGTACTACTATGGAGAGGGAGTAGCGGTAGACTACAGAGAGGCCGTGAGTTGGTATAGAAAGGCCGCCGAACAAGGCGATGCTGTCGGGCAATGCTACCTAGGAAACGCCTATTGCACCGGCCAAGGAGTCGAGCAAGACTATACCGAGGCCGTGAACTGGTACGGAAAATCTGCTGAACAAGGCTACGCCAATGCACAAAACGAACTTGGAAAAAGATATTACAATGGTGAAGGCATAGAAAAAAACTATGAGGAGGCCGCAAACTGGCACAGAAAAGCCGCAGAACAAGGCTACGTCGATAGTCAAATCACTCTCGGTAATTTGTATCTCAAAGGTGAAGGGGTAGAGCGAAACCTCGCGGAAGCTGCAAAATGGTACTTAAAAGCTGGTGTTAGCATATTTCAATAAAATGTTAATCATTCTGCAATTAACCTCAAGCAAATCTAATATGCGTTTTGATTTTTCCAAAAATCGATAAATAACCCTGAAATCTGACGATCCGAAATATTCTTTGCCTATGGGACAAACTTCAGGCGAGCGATATCGTATAATTCATTGATAACCAACCCATCCCTGCATTTTTCGACGCCGCATTGCAATAGCAATCAAATTACAAACGAGCTTTGCCCAAAAATGCTCGTCAGTAGAACATGCTCAGGAAAAATTAAGAGTGTACCCAAAATCCCTTTAGAGGCAGCGGAAAGACTTGCGAGAGCTTCACCGCTAGCCTTTTCCAAGCCTATATATTAAATTTTGGGTATTCTCTTAATCAAAGTTACAAATGTGAAAGGAGATTTTGTCTTGTCATTTATTGAGAAGTACGATAACGGCGCTTGGCGCATAGTCGGCTTGATAGGCGAAGGCTCTTTCGGAAAAGTGTACAAGATCGTCAAGGAGGAGTTTGGCTACGAGTACTGTGCCGCGCTAAAGGTCATATCTATACCCAAGACAAGCGCGGAGCTGGACAGCCTTAGGGCTGAGGGCTACGATGAGGCCATGCGATCCAGAAGAAGGAAGGTGAGCTGGGCTACATAATCCTTCTGCGCATGGAGTTGCTGCAGAGCCTCGAAAAAGTCTCCATCGGAAGAGCGTTCGGAGAAGATGAAACTGTAAAGATTGGCATTGACATATGCCGAGCCCTTGAGCTTCTGGCCAAGAGCGGCACGATTCACCGGGACGTGAAGCCGGAGAACATATTTCTTTCAAAACACGGAGACTTCAAGCTTGGCGACTTTGGAATAGCCAGGCAGATCGAACGTACGCTAACCGCTGGCATTCCGAATTACACGGCCCCAGAAGTGTACACGGGAAAACAGTATGATGCGACAGCCGATTTATACTCGCTTGGGCTTGTAATGCATAGGATGCTGAACAACAAAAAGATGCCTTTCATCTCCGCTGACTCAACAACCCTGAGCCAGACAGAGCGAGACACAGCTTTGGGAAAACGGATGAGGGGAGAGAAGATTCCGCCCCCAGCCTTAGCGTCTCCGGAACTTTCAAGTGTCATACTTAAAGCCTGCGATTCAAATGTGGAGAATAGGTACAAGACTGCATCCGAGATGCGAATGGCCTTAGAGACATACAAGAATCCAGTTCTTGCTGAGCAGTCAAGTGCAAGCGCAATTGCTGACCCTGAAGAAACAACTTCAACGGGCGTGGATAAGCCTGAATATAGAATTAAGCCTAAGCATAGCCACAAGGACATGTGCGTGATGAAGGTAGCCGCTGCAGTGGTTGCCGTTATCATATGGGCTATTGCCTTTAGTCTTGTCCCTCAGATTAGGGTGAATGGATATATCAGAGCTGCTCGGAGAGGAAACGTTGAAGCCCAAATCACTCTCGGAAATTTCTATTACAGCGGCATAAACTTTGAGAAAGACTACTCCGAGGCTGCAAAATGGTACAGAAAAGCCGCTGAACAAGGCAATGCCGATGCTCAAAACATTATAGGCGCAAGATATTACTTTGGCGAAGGCGTAGATCAAGACTACGCGGAGGCGGTGAAATGGTACAGAAGAGCCGCTGAGAAAGGTGATGCCGCTGGCCAAGACAATCTCGGCAATAGATATTACTTTGGCGAGGGCGTAGAGCGAGATTTCGCAGAAGCCGTAAAATGGTACAAGGAAGCCGCTAACCGAGCATACGCCCCTGCGCAATACAATCTAGGAAATAGATATTTGAATGGCGAAGGCGTGGAGCTGGACTATTACAGAGCAGAGAAATGGTATAGAATGGCAGCTGAGCAAGGTTATGCTCCAGGACAAAACCAACTCGGTCTTTGCTATTACAATGGTTACGGTATTGCGAGAAACTACTCTAAAGCCGTAAAATGGTTCAAAAAATCCGCTAAACAAGGAGACGCCATAGGGCAATATGGACTCGGCTACTGCTACTATCATGGCAACGGTGTTGAGAAAGACTATGAAAAGGCCGTAAAATGGTACAGAAAATCTGCTGAGCAAGGCAACGTCGACGCGCAAACCAGTCTCGGATTCTGTTATTTAAACGGCGATGGTGTCGAGGAGAACTTTGAAGAAGCTACAAAATGGTTTGAGAAATCCGGTGGACAGGGCGAGGCAAAGGGTTGTTTTTATTACGACCAATAAGTGCATATCCTAAAATTCCGTAATGGCACCGGATAGCGTTTGCCCAACGTTCATGGGAAAATCGCCAAAGTCCTGGCGAATGCTTAAACAGTGTTTGTCTCAGCCACGGGCGAGCAAACTTGCCGGACTTTTTCGGTCCTCGGTTTAATTTTGGGATATGCTCTAAACAGCTATCGCAAAGCCTTAGAAAAAAGCCTTCGTTTAGAAGCGAAGGCTTTTTGCAAACCAAGAAAAATCATGGTCAGATAGTTTTTTTTGTTAAGACGGCTTGGAGAAATTACAATGAGGAGACATTGCTTGCTTTTTTAATTGGTTCAAGTTAAAATGTCTTTTATTCACAGACCTGAGGAGGATTGTGCAAAAACCCAGCCAGCGACAAGAGGCTAATGACTAGGAGGCGGATTGGTGACAAAGGAAATCAAAATCTTTAATGATAGTTTTGAAGATTTGAGAAGAAAAAATTGCTATTACATTGACAAGTCCATGTTCATCAAAGAGATATTTAGGCACAAAGGGCATGTAAACTTGATAACCAGGCCAAGCCGGTTTGGAAAAAGCCTAAACCTTAGCATGCTCAAGTCATACCTGGAAATCGGCGCTGATCCAGCCTTGTTCGAGGGGCTTACAATAGAGGCCGAAAGGGAAATCCATGACAAGCACTTCGGAAAATATCCTGTTTTATATATGAGCTTTGCGGACATCGCGGGAGAAAATTTCAATGATTGCATGAAATGCCTGGCGCAAAAGTTTAGCGATTACTGCATAAATTTGAAGAAAACCCTTGATTGCAGCAAACTCGATGTGTACACCCAAGAAAACATTGAATGGTACGTGAATCCTTCAGCAACGCTTGATGATTCATCTTTGAAGGCAACTCTTGATGAATTGACAAGCACGCTCTATTATTATTATGGCAAAGAGGTCGTCATTCTCATTGATGATTACGACTCAATGTTAATTAACGCCATAGGCAAAGGCTATGAGAATGCGATTAGTGATTTTCTTTCCGGATTTTTCGGCCGAATCTTCAAAGGCAATACACATGTAGGATTCGTGGTGCTGACAGGCTGCGTGAGGATTGTCACGGAAAGCATTGTCTCTGGTGCCAACAACGTGATTGTTTCATATGTTTCTCATAAGAATTACTCCGACTGCTTTGGCTTGACAGAAGCCGAAGTTGAAAAAGCATTGGATGATTTTGGACTTTTCGACGCAATGGGCGCTTTTCAGGAATGGTATAAAGGATACCTTTTCAGCGACAAGTGCATCTATAATACCTCATCAGTCATGAGCTGCTGCAAGGACTTGCTTGGAGAGCGCACGGCGAATCCCCAAAAATACTGGATCAGCAACAGTAGCAGTAGCAACAACAACAAGATCCTCGTGGACATCCTTAACAAGGCTGAAAGGGCATTAGAGCTTTCTAATCTGGAGAACCTCGTATTTGGCGGCACCATTAATCTCTCATTGAAAACAGTCTTAACCCTAAAAGATTTTGACACTGACTTTTGGAGCGTCCTTGTGCATTCAGGATACTTGACTCCTTGCATGGCAGACAGCAATGACTACCGCATCCCCAACAAAGAGATCAAGAACGCCTTCGTTGAGTCAGTGATCACTTGGATTCAGGGGCGCGTGAAAGAGGAATTGCGCAGAATCGTAGTTAGCTCCATTTGGAAACAGGACTCAGAAACCCTACAGGAAACATTGATAGATATTCTCGCAGACCCTTTCATCGATAAGATAAGCTTTCGCCAGGCGTACCCTTGCCACTTGATTCTCCTGGGGCTTATGGCAGACGGCGAGGTCAAGAGCAATGGCGATAGCGGAAACGGCCGCTACATAACCCTTGCAAACAGCAAAGACGCCGCAATTATCGAGTTGAAGAAGTCATATGCTGACCTGTACATGCTTTCTGACGCACTCGGGGGCATAATGCAGATCAGGGACAGATTCTGCGGACAGGACTTTAACCAAAGAGGCTTTAACGTTATCCATTACGGCATGTCGTTTTGCAAAAAGCAATGCTTCGCCATTCTTGAGAGCAATATCGACCAGGCGATGATTGAGTCAGCTATAGGCGACATGGAAGCGGCTGTCTGGGGCTTAAACTGGATAATCGACAAAAAGATGCGGGAAACCGCAAAAAGAAGAAAGAAGCCCGTTCCACTGCCTCCTCTGATAAAAGAGCCTGACTCTGAAGCTTGGTTTCCCGGAAGGGAGCAAAAGCTGAAAGACCTTCGGGATGTTTTAGAGCTCGAAAAGCTTAATTTCAACTTCGCCCTATTACTCGAAACTACCACCAAGCTGCTTGATGACTTGAGATGGCTTCTAAAAACGGAGGTAGCCAGGGACGATAGCAGAACGCTTCTTGAAGCGCTTCTGACTGATGCTTCATGATAGAGCTGCCGCTCAGCGTAGAATTAGCGCATATCCCAAGGGTATGCGCTTTTTGCGTAACCTCAGACTAAACGGCTATCATCGCGTAATCTAAAGAGAGCAGAAATATGCGATTTATAGAATATTGACACATATTTTCGGTGATTGCGCGAAAATGCAGGCCATAATCATAGATACGACAATTTGATTGAATCTCAATACTAAAGGCATTCTGGACATATTCTAAAGAGAGGAGGTTTTGTCTTGTCGTTCATTGAGAAATACGATAACGGCTCTTGGCGCATAGTCGAGCTTATAGGCGAGGGAACTTTCGGAAAAGTCTACAAGATCGCCAAAAAAGAGCTTTCGTACGAGTATTATGCCGCGCTGAAGGTCATACCTGTCCCCAACACAATCTCAGATCTCGACAGCCTTAGGGCTGAGGGCTACGATGAAGCCTTGCTGCGCACATACATGGACGAAAGAGTAGAAAGCATCATGAAAGAAGTAAGATTCGTTATGGACTTCGAGGGCACGTCAAACATTGTCAGCTACCAGGATCACGCAATCCAGAAGAAGGAGGGCGAGTTGGGATACGTAACCCTTTTGCGCATGGAGCTGTTGAAGAGCCTCGCAAAGGAATCCATTGGAAAAACGTTCACTGAGGAAGAGGTAGTTAAGATCGGGATTGACATATGCCAAGCCCTTGAGCTTCTGGCCAAAAACGGCACGATTCACCGGGATGTGAAGCCGGAAAACATATTTCTGTCAAAGCATGGAGACTACAAGCTTGGCGATTTCGGAATAGCCAGACAGATCGAGCATACGCTAACCGCTGGCACAAGAGCCGGATCTCCGAATTACATGGCGCCCGAAGTATACGCTGAGAAAAAGTACGGCGCGACAGTCGACTTGTACTCGCTTGGACTTGTTATGCATCGGTTGCTGAACAACAAAAAGCTGCCTTTCATCTCCGCTAACTCAGCGAGCCTAAGCCAGACAGAACGAGACGGTGCCTTGGGCAAGCGTATGAGCGGAGACCAGGTCCCGCCCCCAGAGTTTGCGTCTCAGGAGCTTTCAAAAGTCATACTGAAAGCTTGTGATTACAATCCCGAGAATAGGTTCAAGACGGCTTCCGAGATGAAGCAAGCCCTGATGTCATACAAGAATCCAGTAGTCCCTGAGCAGCCGCCTATAGTGCCAGAACCAGTTGCTGGCTCTGAAGATGTAACAATGGCCATTGAGCCGATAAAAATTGCTGAAACCGAATATGAACCTGTCCATAAAATTCAGCCTAGGCATAAAAATAAAAACATGCGCAAAATCGGGATAACTGCAGGAACAGTTGCAATCATATGCATTCTTGCCTTTGTTTTTGTCCCTAAGATTAGGATGAATGGGTATCTCAAGTCCGCTGAGGGAGGAAACGTTCAAGCCCAAATTGAGCTCGGAAATTTGTATTACCATGGCATAAGCGTTGAGAAAGACTATATAGAGGCGGCAAAATGGTACAGAAAAGCCGCTGAACAAGGCGATGATGATGGACAAAACATTATAGCGACCAGATTTTATTATGGCGAGGGTGTGGCGCAAGACTACGCTGAGGCTGCAAAGTGGTATGCCAAAGCCGCCGAACAAGGCAATGCAGACGCGCAAAACAACCTAGGAAACTGCTATTATGCTGGCAATGGCGTCGAGCAAGACTACCATGAGGCTGTTGAATGGTACAAAAGAGCCGCAAACAATGGATACGCAGTTGCGCAAAACAATCTCGGAAATAGATATTACAATGGAGAAGGCGTGGAGAAAGACTATAATGAGGCCGCATATTGGTATAGAAAGGCCGCTGAACAAGGCAACGCTACTGGTCAGGGCAGTCTTGGAGACAGATATTTCGATGGTGAGGGGGTTGCGCAAGACTACGCTGAGGCCGTTAATTGGTATAGAAAAGCAGCGGAACAAGGCGACGCTTATGGGCAATACCAACTCGGAAATTCATACTATGGTGGAAATGGAGTCAAGCAAGACTATGCAGAGGCCGTAAATTGGTACAGAAAAGCAGCGAAACAAGGAGATGTTCATGGGCAATGCATGCTTGGAAATTCATACTATGCTGGACAAGGAGTCAAGAAAGACTATTATAAGGCCATGAATTGGTACAGAAAATCTGCTGAACAAGGATACGCCGTAAGTCAACGCAAACTCGGAGACTGTTATTATAACGGCAATGGTGTCGAACAAAATTACGATGAGGCCGTGAAATGGTACAGAAAATCCGCAGATCAAGGCAATGCAGGCGGACAAAACAATTTGGGGACTTGCTATTTTGCTGGTTATGGTGTTGATCGAGATTACGACGAAGCTGTAAAATGGTACAGAAAAGCTGCAGAACAGGGTGAAATGCTAGCTCAAATGTATCTTGGAAATTGCTACTATCTTGGTTTGGGTATTGAGTATGACTATACTGAAGCCGCAAAATGGCTTCTAAAATCTGCTGAGCAAGGCAACGCAATTGCACAAAACCAGATAGGCTTAATGTACCGAGTTGGAAAAGGTGTAGAACAGAGCAGTGAAGATGCCGAAAAATGGTTCCAAAAGGCAGCGGAGCAAGGCAATCTAGATGCTAAGAACAACCTCGACAGCTTATAGAAAATTACCAAATATTATAAATAACAGGGCCTTCGTATAAAACGAAGGCCTTATCTCTTTCAGCCAGACATAAATACCATTATGTCAAAGATAGAAAAGAACTGAATTTCTAGGGCGAATCAACACTTGTCATATATACGCAATGAGGACCTAATCTAACAAATGTTTTATCTCGCAATCTTTTATACGTCACTAAATCAACTTGATATTTAAGTAAAGCTATTGTATAATCAATACAGGCAATACCCTTAAGCCAAGAAATTTATCTTCACGGGCATTCTCCTGCAGAACCCAATAAAACACAATCGGAGATGGACAATGGCAAAAAAGAGCAAAGCGAAGCAAAGCCAGCAAATCCAAGAAAAGAAGCAAAAAGACCGCCTAGAGAAAGCGTCGCAATGGGTAGCGGCTTACGCTGGAGCTGACATAGTGCGCGACTACTGCAAGGAATTCGATGTGGACTTAATCCGGGCCGTAAAGGATCTGAAAGCGGTAGGATACACAGTGCCGCAAGCTGAGCTGGATAAGCTCCTTATGGATGAAAACAAAGCTAACGGCATTGTGCCGCCCAAACCAATTGTAGTGCCTGTCAAAAGAGAAGAGCCGATAAAATCAGCAAAATCGGACGAGCCAGCCGAGTTGATCGATATAGAATCATTCATTGCAGCCGGACGGTTGTATGCAGAGACGCACAGCGCCAACATGTCAGAATTGGATTTGCATCTGCAATGGTACGATGAAGCGCTAAAGCGCATCAAGTCCGCGAGAGACCTTATGCCTAAAATCGAAGTGCCTTTTCAAGATATTGACGAAGACTTAAAGATGGATACGACGGATGACATTTATGACCTCCTGTCATTGTATATAGGAGATATAGATTGGCCTCCAACCCCTGAGGCAAAAGATCTGATTCTTACATCAGTCTGCAGCGATCTACTTGATTCCCTGGGCTGGGCAGACCCTGAAGATAGTGATGACATCGACTGGCGCAAATGGGTTGAAGCCTTTGATGCAGGGGAAACAGACAGCTCCTACATCATCACGCAAGCCACGGTGATTATTCCTGATGAAGAAATGGAAGATTATTTCGATGAAGCCGTCGAGCGTTTCAACACCAAATATTCCCAAGATGAGCTGGCCAAGACAAGCGACAAGACAATTGAAGAACTGATTCGCGAGGCGGATCCAGCAAATGACGAGAAGCTTAGTAAGCGCTTTGTAGACATCGTTAATGCGATTAAAGCTATGAGCGCATCCCAAAATCAATTTTATGGCTTGTGAAAGAGAATGCACATGAACGCGAATTCCTGAAGTTTTCGCTCCCAAACATAAAGAGCCCCCGCGGGGGCTCTTTATGTTTGATCTTTTTTGCTCTTGCACTAAAGCGCCTGGCGCATATACAAAATCCATTTCGCCCTGTCAAGCGGATTTACGCCTCTCCGCTTGGCGGTCTTCCCCAGCTCAAACGGACATGGACGGTAGCCGTCAAATGAAGCTGAGTAACGGGCCTTGCCTGATGACAGGGACGCTATTCGAGTAGGGTAGTCCATTGAGGTCGCGAGAGGCAAGCTTGCCTCAATATAAACATTTCCGCCGCTTATCGAAGGGCTTCCGAACTCCCCTCGCATAGCTATTATGTCTCCAATTATCTTCCCTGAAAGCTCTTCCTGGGCAACGATCTTCACAAGCAAAAAGGGCTCCAGCAACTGGCTTCCGCAGTTTGACATGCCGTTCATGAAGGCAATGGGAGTGGCAAGAAAGAAGTCCATGGGATGAGTATGGATGAAGTGCCACCCGCCTCCAGTTAGAGTGATCTTGACGTCAGTGACTTCCCAGCCGTAAAGCCCTTGCTTCATGGTTTCTGATAGAGAACGCTCTATGTGCCTTTGATATTTGTAAGGTATCTGCTCCCCTTTGACATTGGAAGAATATGAATATCCAGCCCCTAAGGGCAATGGCTCAAATCCAAGCTCCACAACGGCCCAGCATGGTTTGGGCATGGTGTATGCCTCAAATCCCCGCCCTGCCTCCTTCACAGTCTCCCTGTAGATGATCGTAGGAGAAGAGAACTCAGCTCTTATGCCATAGCGCTCCAATAGGAGGTAACGAAGCACCTCTATCTGAATCTCTCCCATCATGCTAACAGTGATCTCCCGCTCTTCAGGCGCCCATTCGCAGGACAAAAGCGGATCCTCGTCTGTCAGCTCCTGCATGGCAGTCAGCAAAGGCTTGGGGTTAGCTGTTCCATCAGAGACCTTTACGTTAAAGAGAGGGACTGTCTTAAGTGAAGGATACTTGTGGGCTGAAAGGACTTCTCCTACTATGTCTCCAATCTTCGCTGACTGAAGCCCAAAGACCACAGCGATATCGCCTGCTGTCAGCTCATTGCAATCCACGACCTTTGTCCCTGAAGAAAGCTTTCGGATCTGAGTCACCTTTTCAATTCTGGGCTCATCGTCATCGACGCTGGCTAAAAGCTTAATGTTGTCTCGGCTTTTCAGGCTCCCAGAAAATAGGCGTATATGCGCCGCTTTTCCTAAAGTTTTCAAATGCTCGATCTTATACACTTTCCCGCTGACCGTGCCTTCATCATCAAATTTGGCCCGGGGAACCCGTAAAAGCGTGTTCAGGAGCATGTCTATCCCAACTCCGCGAGCGGCAGATCCGTATATCAAGGGATAGGCTTCGCCCTTGCCGCATAGCTCAAACAAAGCGCCCTCCAGCTGTTCCCGGGAAAGAGCCTCTCCGTTCAAGAAGGCCTCCCCTAGATCCTCGTCTTTGTCGCAAATGTTCCAGATGTCGCTTTCATACCACTCGCCTGCTGACACTGAACAGTTCTTGTCGCCTTGGGAAGAGACTTGATTTACGGGAAATATGCTAGGAGAAAGCTTTTCTCTAAGTTCCAGCTCAGTGCGAGCCACGTCAACCCCAACCCGGTCGATCTTGTTCACGAATATCAATAGCGGAAGCTTCATCTCGGAGAAGGCCTTGAAAAATAGCTCGGTCTGAGACTGAACGCCCTCTGCCGCCGAAACAATGAGAAGCACAATATCAATCGCAAGCAGGGCTCTTTGAACCTCCGCCATGAAGTCTATGTGTCCGGGAGTGTCTATGATGTTAAGCCGCAAGCCTGGCAGGTTTATGACAGCTGAAGCCGACTTTACAGATATGCCCCGCTCGCGTTCCACTTGCAGGTCATCTGTCGCCGCCGTTCCGTTGTCAACGCTTCCAAGTTGCCGCGTTGTTCCGCTTTCGTAAAGAAGCCGCTCAACTGTTGTTGTTTTTCCTGCGTCAACGTGGGCGAATATGCCAAGGTTTAAAATTTCCATAAATCACCGCCATTAAGTGCATATCCCAAAATTCCGAAATGGCACCGGATAGCGTTTGCCCAATGTTCAAGGGCAAATCGCCAAAATCCTGGCGAATGCTTCAACTAGTTGCTCGGGCTTCTGCGAGCAAACACCCGGATTTTTTCGGCGCCTCGGATAAAATTTTGGGATATGCTCTAAGCTTAGGCTCGGAAGGAGCTTTGGGACATGCACTAGTATAACACATATTTTGGACTCTAGCCAGCCTAGTCAAATGGATGCGGTTGCCTCTTGATAAGGATATAATATTGAGTTATAATAGTGAGTGAAAAGAACTGCACTTTTCACTCGGATGGTGAGTATCGCGATTATCGTGATTATCGCGTTAAAAACAATGAATGGATTTCCTGATGTTTTCACTCGAGGCATAAAGTGCGACTGTGTTAGCATTAGCGATTTTAAAAAAATTCGGAATTCAACTTAAAAATATTCGAATCAAGGCTTGGTGGCATATGAGCAAAAAGCAAAGAAAAAAGCAAGTGCAGCAGCGTCATGAAAATACGCAAGCATTGAGGCGTGAAGAAGCGGAACTATGGATTTCCGAGTACAAGGGCAAAAGCATCGTTATTGATTACATTGAAAAGTTCAAAGTAGGCTTGATTACGGCAATCAAGGAATTGCGAGCGCTTGGCTTCAACTTGCCTGAAGAGGAAATCCAAACCCTCATCGCGGAGGAAAACGCCAAGAACGACTTGCTGACTAACCAGGTGATTCTTGAACAACTCCTTTGTGATGCTACCCAAGGAATTGAATGTGGACAAGAGAACCTCGAATGGGATGAGAAAGAACTTATCGGAAAAATAATTCCCGAAAGCATGAAAACTAATTATTTGGAAAAGAGAGCCATATACACAGCAGTGCTTGAAGATGCCCAAAATGTAGTTAATGATATCATGGCGAAACTCGAAATCGATGATCCCAAACCTGATATTGCTGAGTTTGTGTCAATGCTTAAAGAAAAGTTGTCTTGTATAGAAGACGCAAAAGAAAGCTTTAATGTAGCGTCTAGGTACGGATGGGCTGATTATGATGATTCTGGATATGGATGGCTAGATGATGATTCTCACTAAGTGCACATCCCAAAATTCCGATCCTGGCGAACGCTTCAACTAGTTTGCTCGGGCTTATTCGAGCAAACACCCGGATTTTTCCGCTGCCTCGGATATAATTTGGGGATATGCACTAAGTTTAAAGGGGGAAAGGCGAAAAAGCCTGAAGAGGAATATGGCTAAAAAGAGCAAAAGCAAGCAAATCCAGCAAAATCAAGAAAAAATGAAAAAAGAGCGGATCGCAAAGGCGACGAAATGGGTTGCTGGCTATAGCGGGGACAATATCGTTGGCGACTACTCGAAAGAGTTCGCTGTGGACATTTACAGGGCAACCAAGGACTTGCAGACGCTTGGCTGCGACTTGTCAGGCATCGATATCCCTCATTTGATTTTGGATGAAAATGCTAAACAAGACTTTTTGCTTAAGCAAAATTCGATATCAACCATGCTGGCTGAAGCGCCGGATAAAATTTCGGAAGGCCTCTGCTGGCTTGAGGAAACTGAAAAATATCTTGCCAAAAGGAATTTAGGGCCGGTAGATCTAGAAGAGTACAAGCGCATGGCCGAAAGGTACAGGTTAAGGATTGCCCAAGTCGAGGCAAAAGTCTATGTGACCACAAAAAAACTTGAAGAGCCTAACCCAGATATTTGCGAGTTGCAGACAAAGCTTGAAAAAGAGCTGGATTGCCTTGAAAAAGCTAAAGGAATAGCTTTTTGCGCTATGCAGTACGCAGACTGCGGCTTTGGAAGCTTTAAGCTGCTGGAAAAGAAAAGAAGCGCGTACTTATCATCGACCGCGCAAAACCTGAGCAAGGAAGCAGAAGATGATTACTCCTGGTTTGATTTTTTAGATTATAAGAAAGCGCTAAGTAGTTCAAACCCTGACATTCGCGCGAGAGCTTCTAGGGATATAGTGAAGTACTCAAAAGAAAACGTCGTATTTTTGTAAGGGCTCGAAATGTTTAGCGAGTCTAAATTTTAAATAAAAAGCGAAATATTTTTCCTAATCAGGAAACTTAAGCTTTTTTTGGGAGACATACATAAGAAGGGAGAAAGGTGAAAAAAGCCTGTAGAGGAATATGGCTAAAAAGAGCAAAAACAAGCAAATCCAGGAAAATCAAGAAAAAATGAAAAAAGAGCGGATCGGGAAGGCAACTCAATGGGTTGCTGGCTATAGCGGGGACAATATCGTTGGTGATTACATGAAAGAGTTCGCTGTGGACATTAGCAGGGCAACCAAGGACTTGCAGACACTTGCTTGCGACTTGTCAGGCATCGATTTCCCTCAATTGATTTCGGATGAAAATACAAAACTAGACTTTTTGTATAAGCAATATTCGATTTCAACTATGCTGGCTGAAGCGCCGAATAAAATTTCGTATGGGCTCTTCTGGATTGAGTTTCATGGAGAATATCTTGTCAATAAATTGAATAAAGGGCCGGAAGAGCTAGAAGAGTACATGCACATGGCCGAAAGGTATAGTGCAAGGATTGCCAAATTTGAGGCATTGGTCTGTGAGACTGCAAAAAAACTTGAAGAGCCTAACCCTGATATTTACGCTCTGCATGCAATGCTTGAAGAAGAGCTGGATTGCCTTGAGAACGCTAGCACGATAGCTTTTTTGGCTATGAAATTCGCAAGTGAGGGGCACGGTGGCTTAAAGTTGTTGGAAAAGAGAAAAAGTGCGTTTCTATCAAAGTTCGATCCAGAACTGCGCAAGGAAGTAGACGAAGATGACTTATGGTTTGATTATAAGGAAATTTACAGTAAAGACCCAGAAGTTCGCAGCAGAGCTTACAGGGAGATACTTCAAAACCATCATTTGTATTGGGATTAGGTAATGCGGCTGACCATGATGATTCAAAGTGCATAAACTGTTATGGCGCGTGATATAAAAGGGGCTTGAAATGGCAAAGAAGAATAAGCACAAGCATAACCAGCAACTGCAAGACAAGAAGCGGGAAGAGCGCTCAGTGAAAGCGGCCGCATGGGTCTCCGCCTACCAGGGAACTGATCCAATAAGCGACTACAGCAAAGAGTTCGGCGTGGACAAAAGTCGGGCAATCAAGGATTTGCAAGCGCTTGGATGCGACTTGTCAGAACTTGACATGCAAAGGCTGCTGCTGGAGGAAAATGAACAGAAAGCCCAGTTGGCAAGCCAAGTTTCGATTCTAGCCATGCTGGCTGACGTGCCAGACAAAATTTCAGAAGGCCGCCATTGGCTCAGGCAGACTAAAGACTATTTTATTGTTCAAAGGGAGCTGCCGCCAGAAGATCTGGAAGAGTACATGCATATGGCCGAAAGGTATGGGGCAAGGCTTGAAAACATCAAAAAGATAGCCTGTATGATCACTGAAAAACTAAAGGAGCCTAACCCGGACTTGCCAAGTCTGCAGGAAATGCTTGAAAAAGGGATGGAATGCTTAAGAAACGCCAAAGCGATAGCCTATGTTGCTGATTGGTACGCCAGATTGGGCTTTGGCTCGTATAAGTTGATAGATAAACGAAAAGGCATTTACAAATCTGAGGACGATGACGAATATGATTCTTGGTTTGATTATAGGTCAGCGCCCCTGAATGAATCCGAGATAATTCAAAAATACGCTCTTAGGGACTTTTTGAAGTACTCAGGAGCAAAAGTGAAAACATATGCGCAGACCGATGATCTTTCCTTTACAAGAAGTTCTTTGAAGACATGGTGATGGATGCTGCAAAAAAATAGTGAACCGGCGTCTAGTCGGAAGTCAGAGCCCCCGATTCAGGAGGGCTATTCGCATATAATAATTTTTGAGGAGCGGAAGATGGCTAAAAAGAATAAGCATAAGCAAACCCAGCAGCTGCAAGACAAAAGACGGGAAGAGCGCATCGAGAAAGGGGCTCTTTGGGCCTCTGCCTACCAGGGCGCTGACGCGATCAAAGACTACAGCAAAGAGTTCTGCGTGGACATAAGCAGGGCAATCAAAGACTTGCAATTGATTGGATATGGCCTAACGCAAGAGGACATAGATGTGTGCCTGCGGCCTGTGTCAGCAGAAGAGCCTGTGGATCTTGATTCAAAAGAGCTGGATATATCAAAAGAGCTAAAAGACCCTGAACAGGATATTTCAAAAGAGCTCAAATACCCCGAACAGCAAGAGTCAGCAGTTCAAGACGAGCCGTCTGATGATGGTGAAGAGGAAATGTCAAAGATCGAGAAGTTTCTAAAGCAGCGCCAAAAGAGGGAAGAAGATTGGTTAAAGGCCCACAACAAGACAATAGAGGACTCCTACAAAGACTTTAGGAAAGCGAAAAAAATTATTGATGCCAAGAGGGCGAGCTTGCCGCAAGAGATCATTCAATACCATGAACTGAGCAAAAGATTAAAAGATGCTGCGTTTGAAGCCATGGATGACACTATAAGCTACATCTTAGGCGATTTTGACTGGCCGCCAGAAAAAGTGATAAGAGACAAGTATCTTGAAGTTGAATGCTATGACTGCAGATCCATATTTAGCTGGAGAGGCCCTTACTTCGATGAAGACATCAACTGGGGCCTGTGGCTGGACAACTATGAGGCCGGAGTGCCCGACGAAGAGAATATCTACAAGATCGAGCCGCTCAAGATTTTGGTTCCAGACAGCGAGATGCATGCGGATTTTGATGTCATCATAAAGAACATTGACGCTGAAGCTGCAGAGGAAGGAAAAAAGATTTATAACTGGAACGAAAAAACGGTTGAGGAAGTGCTAGCTGAGTTTGACTCCGACAAGGAAGAAATGGATAGTTATCACGAGGATGATGTACAGTTCTACAGGGTGCCCCCTGATGGAAAAGAAGATGCGCCAAAACCGGAACTAGACAAGAAGGATGGTTTTGAGGACATGTTCTTGGCTTCGATTGCCAATATGGTTTATGATTCAACGCACTATAAAAAGACGTGAACCGGAGATGCTCAGTGGCTTGAAAAAGTCACGCAAGTTTGCTCGCAGAAGCCCGAGCAGACACTGTTAAAGCATCGCGATGACTTTTTCGGTGAAATAACGAAATTTTGGGATATGCACTCAGAACTCAGTCGGGGCAACGAGAGTTCGTCAGTAAAATAGCTGAGGAGCGGAAGATGGCTAAAAAGAACAAGAAGCAACAAGAATTCGATTGGTTTGATCATGCCTATAAGGACACTTCCGATTATAAAGAAGAAATGGCAATGAACAAGAGACTTCAAGAAAAGCGCCGCAAGATAGAAAAAGCTTGGTTTAAGGCACACAACAAGACAATACAGGAATCCCGCGAAGACTTCAGGGAAGCGAGAAAAATTATCTATGCCAAGAGAGAGCGCTTGCCCAGAGAGATCATTGAATACCATGAACTGAAGAAAAACACTAAAGAAAATGCGTTTTTCTACATGGACCTCAATATGGGCTGCCTGGCAGGCAGTTTTGACTGGCCGCCCGAAAAAGTGATAAGGGACAAGTTTCTTGAAATTCATTGCTTTAACATCGGAGCTTCACTTAATTGGAGAGGCCCTTACTTCGAAGAGGACATCGACTGGCGTCTGTGGCTGGATAACTATGAGAATGGAGTGCCTGACGAAGAAAACATCTATAAGATCAAGCCGCTCAAGATTTTGGTTCCAGACAGCGAGATGAATGCGGAACTTGACAGGATCATAAAGACGATAGACGAAGAATCGGCAGAGGACGGGGAAGTGATTACTAACTTGAGTGGAGCAACTGTTGAGCAAGTGCTTGAGGATTTCGAAGATAACAGGGAAAGCGTGGAAGAATTTAGCGAGAACGGTATCCTGTTCGGCGAGGATGGCCCCGATTACTAAGAGCGTATGCCAAAATTCCGAAATGGCGCTGAAAAAATCCTGGCGAATGCTTCAACTAGTTTGCTCGGGCTTCTACGAGCAAACATCCGGATTTTTTCGGCGCCTCGGATATAATTTTGGGATATGCACTAAGTGCGTATGCCAAAATTAATTTATTGCGGGGGAAAAGCCACGCAAGTTTGCTCATGCTTGCTCGTTGAAGCCCGAGACAAACACTCTAGAAAAAGTTGACCCGACGTTGCCCTCTGCCAGGCCGAACTGCGCAGTATTCGAGCCCCCAATCAGAGGGCTCTTCGCACGGTTATATTCTCGAAGGAGCGTAAGATGGCTAAAAAGAATAAACAGAAGCAAACCCAGCAGCTGCAAGCCAAACGGCGGGAAGAGCGCATCGAGAAAGCGGCCATTTGGGCCGCTGCCTACCAGGGCGCTGACGCGATCAATGACTACAGCAAAGAGTTCAGTGTGGACATAGGCAGAGCAATCAAAGACTTGCAACAGCTTGGATATGGCCTAAAGCAAGAGGAATTGGATGCGCACGTGCAGAGCATGCCAGCCAAGGATTCTGGAACAAGCGAGACGGTTGAAGAAATCATTGCAAGTATGTTCGAAACGCTAAATAAGACAAGCGGTCGGTTGTTTAAAAATATGCATTACTCTCCTGAAGAGGCGCTAGAAAGAATTAAAGTGTTGAAAGAATTGCGCATCAAGAGAGAAGAAGAATGTTTCAGCGCTTACCACAAGACCTTAAAGGAATTATTCGAAGACTACAAGAGAGCGAAAATAATAATATATGCCAAACGGAAGGAATTGCCCGCGCAGATCATTGAATACCATGAGCTCGACAAAAAACATAGAGAAATTATATTTGACAGAATGAATGTGGAGCTAAGCGGCCTCCTAGGCAGTTTTGACTGGCCGCCCGAGAAAGTGATAAGAGACAGTATTCTAAAGATTCGGTGCCATGACTGCAGATTCATATTCAGGTGGAGGGGCCCTTACTTCCAAAGAGATATAGATTGGGGCCTGTGGCTTGACAACTATGAGAATGGAGTTCCCGACGAAGACAATATCTGCAAGATAGAACCGATAAAAACGCTGGTTCCAGATAGCGCGATGAATGCGGAACTGGACAGGCTCATAAAGCTCAAAGATGCTGAAGCAGTAGAGCAAGGGAGAAGAAAAATATATAACTGGAGCAGACAAAGTGTTGATGACGCGCTTGTGGATTTCGCTAATCGCATAGTGATAATGGATGCCTCTGCTGTCAATTGTGATTTTTCGTTCATAGGATGCAAACCTGCTGAAGATGAGGTCACGGATTTTGAGCCGGAAATAAAACCTCACAATTTAAAGTATATAGAGGATGCGCTGCTGATTGCAACCGCTGATGCGCTGTACGATAAAGAGCTTGCTGAAAAAAAGTAAAAACGCGCCTTTGCCTCAGCCCGACCAAAGCACCGTCAAGCAACCCAGAGCCCCCAAAAAAACAGGGGGCTCTTTGTATTTTTTCCTTGATTTTTTTCGGAATATCAAATATAATAATTCTCATACCTGAGGGCATAACCGGAAACCCCTAAAAGCTTTATAATTAGCCCAGATTTGAGCCCGTGCGCCGTTCTGTCAAGAATGCTTCTGCCATAGGAACTTTTTAGGCCTTTTAGACAGCGCTATAAATGATCTACAAATACATCATCCAAATTTGGCGCAGCTTTTTATCCTATTTATTTTGTTTTCAGCGTTGTTTACCCTTGCTTTTTTAATGAAACTCTAATATAATCTATATTATGAGTGTGTGCTTTGCACTCGGGCCAAAGGCCACTGAGACAAACCTAGCCAGCAAGGAGTGGATAACAAATAACGGAAGAGCGTTCGACAAATCTGCGCTTTGAATGTCTGTAGGCGCACAAGAATCTAACGCAATAAGACGCTAGAGGAGCTATTTACCAACTACAATCGAGTAAGAGAGACAATCTATAATAAAAAAATGCTCCTGACTCCGCAAAATGCCACGCTCTGAGCGACAAGCAAAAGAAGGTTGCCTTATAAACTGGATACCGCCTATCCAGTCCGCCAGGCAACCAGAATGCACTCGCAACCATAAAGGACAAGCATCTGGACTAGAATCAGAAAAAAATAGATAAGCATTACCATCAATCAGGTTGCCCGCACCAACTTTAAATCAGCGACCGATCCCGGCGCCTAGGAGCAGTTAAACTAAGCAAGGCTTTTTTAAAGCCTTGCTTGGCTTGGCCTCTTTTATCCTGCCTTTTGATCTTCTAGATAAGGCTTTGGCTTTTGAAAAAAATTTTCAAATATGGAATAAAAGCCGAAGCAGGGTTATATACTTAGGGCGAAAAAGAAAAAAACAAGCAGAGCATTCGGAAAACATTTAGAGCATGATTCAAATTTTTTACTATCCTATAGGCCTATAGGATTGCGGAAGCCTGTGGTTTGCTCGTATCCCGAGACTGTTCGCCAGGGCTTTACCGGCCCTTTATGGTTTTGGGATATGCTCCAAGCGCATGCGCCACTATAGGATTTGGATCACGCTCTACGCCTAAAGCGCCCCGTGGCGCGAAGCTGCAAAGGATGTCCCCTGACGGTTGCCTCAAATCGTTAGCTGGAACAAGCCTGCCCTAAAAATGAAAACCAAATAAATGACCGCCTTAGCCCGCGAAGCTAAAAACATTCGACGGGCCCTGGCGCATCTTCAAAATTTGGCTTATAATTAGGCTGAACTTGTTCTAACTAAACCGCCTCAAAGAGGCGCTTCTTTATCCGACTCAACAATTCCGGATTGCCTGGCAGCGAGCGAAACGCTCAAAAATCGCCAGCGTTGATTGCCTTATTGAAAAGCCGGATAGCTTTTCAGGGGGTAGACACATAAGAAACATGAAGCGCTAGCCTACGAGCGCTTACAAGAGCAAAGCCAACAGAAACTTCCAGCGAACGCCAAAAGCCAGCTTAAGAAGAATCTATAGATCAGTGACACAGGCCGTCTGCAGGCGACATTTGCGAAAAACCCTCTTGCGATACGTATAGAAAAGCTTAGCGAATCGACTGGAAGAAGAGGCGCGGGATAAAAAGAAAACCCAATATGTTTGAGTGCACCCGCAGCCCTAGAGTACCAAGCCACCCTCTGCTGTGGCGAAGATTGAGAAAGATTTGAAGCAAAGGGCATTGCCCAAAACTTTTAATAATGCCTGGAAAAGTCGGCAGCGCTTTTGCGCTCGCGTTCGCCAAAACCGCCTAAGCGAATATCTAACATTTGCCGACCATAGCTGATTTGCCCTGTTTTATCGAGCAAACAGTACCCAGCGCCTTTTCAAAAGTTCGGGGAATGCTAAGGCATATCCGAAAACTTGGGATAGCCAGACCATGCTGTCAGAAAAAATCTGCAGCAAGGCGCATGACAAGAAGGATGTGCGCTTGTATCCGTTTCGAGCCCTTATGGCAAGCGTAGGCTGTAGGGATGTGCTCCAGGAATGATTGGGGAGATGCGTTTATGGATAAAAGGAAAAAAGGCAAGACGTACGAGCAGGCCCGCCAGGGCAAGCAGCCAGTTGCCCAGGAGAGCGAGGGGCTTGAGCAGAAGGTAAAGAAGTGGTATGCCGCCTACAAAGGGGACGACGCCCTTGGAGACTACAGCATACAGTTTGGCGTCAACAAAGTCAGAGCATTGAAAGACCTGATGACCTACGCGCTCCAGATGCCCAACGATGATGACAGACGCATAAAGGGCGAGCTGGTCTAGGAACATATCCCAAAATTGATTTAGGGCTTGGAAAAGCCCCCAGGAATTTTGGGATTTGCACAGGAATCATTGGCGAAAAGAGCCCCGCTCTTGGAGCCAGGGAACGCTTAACCTGATAGCGATAACTGATGAGCGCCCAAATGGAATTGCTTGTTGCAACCGACCTGTAACAGGCCCGCTAATATTGCCGCTCGTTGGTATAGATGACAGGGAACGAGTCTTTCCGAGGCTCGCTCCCTTTTTTATTTCCAGAATAGTTCGACTGTTTCCTTGCATTTACAATCATCTGAGGATGTGATATAATTCTTATACGAGAAATACGTTTATCCGTTGCGGCAATGTCAAAGGCGACACAAACCGACATTCGCCCTGCCAAGGCCTTGGCTTTACCGCATTGATCATCATATCTAACGTTTACAGACCCGTTTCGCGAAAAGCGCAGTACAGTTGCGCGCAAGCCCAGCAAAGGAGGAGAATGCTTGGAGGTCGAGTTTTCATTTGGTTTTAGAGGCGAAAAGCATGAAATCGCAAGGCTTTTGTCATTCCTGAAAGAGATGGAAGGATCCAACCAATACCCTGTCGTCACAAGAGCCTGGCGCTATGATGACGAACTTGGAAGAAATTTCGAGTCTTTAAAAGACTCCGACATCACCCAGTTATATTTCACCGGCTACGGAGAGCCATGCGGCAAAGTAATGACTGACATCTTCTGCAAAGCGTTCCCTGAGCTGGAAGTTGGGTACAGGGACAACAAGGGCTTTGACGAGGACGACGGATATAACTACATTTATTCCTGGGCCGGTTCTGATACATACGCTAGCGCGGAATGGGTATTTTTCGGCAAATATGCCGCAGTGGACGAATACGGAGACTGGATTGAAGATCAGGAGGCAGATGACCTGGAGTACTGGTCTAAGCCCCTTAAGCTTGCCGAAAGCCTCTTTTGCACACTTAGCAAGAAAGATTTGAACTCAAATTACGGGAGGTCTAGAAGGGAAGGAGGGAAAACGGGGCAAGTCAAAGAAGAAGAAGTTAAATTGGAATAAAGGTTCTGCGCCTGCGGCGTAACGTCATAACCGGATGATGCCATGTTCAGAGCAAAACGATGGACAAGCCTTATTGATCTCAAGCCCCACCAACCAGCACACAATCACCCGCATAGGGGGAGTTCGCAAAGGACTCTCCCTTTTTTGCGTCTTTTTCAAGAAGGCATAATATTACATATCCATTTAATCCCTACAATTTGCCAATTGCGCGTACAGCTTTGCTATGCTATACTTCGGGTAAAAGTCAAATTGATTATGACAATCAGAAATTGCCATCTCAACCAATAAATTGATTGGTTTTGTGGCATATTAAGAGCTGATCCCCAAATATCTTTAAAGGCGATTGTGAACCCTGAAAAGGCTTAAGCAAAGCTTTTTTCAAGCGCTTGAGACTTTTGGCTCCAAATGCCTGCTCCCACCAATTATGATTCAAGCGCTCAAATGTGGATAATATTTATAGTCGTGTTTTTGACTCGCAGTCGGCACCTTGGTTAGGCTAGATGTTTTATATTTTTCTATATGTCTTCTCTAAGGCCATAAAATCAAGGTTTTGACAAATCTAGTTATTAGCGGTTTGCCTCGCAAGCGGCCCATACACGCATTTTAAAACTGACCATCCGTCATTAGAAAATCGTTAAAGTTTTAAGAGCATATCCCAAAATTATATCCGAGGTGCCGGAAAAGTCCGGGTGTTTGCTCGCAGAAGCCCGAGCAAACTAGTTGAAGCATTCGCCAGGACTTTTCCGGCACCAATACGGAATTT
>JAISWZ010000529.1 GCA_031270945.1 Clostridiales bacterium
GCGCGAAAGAGGTCCGGAGGAGAAAATATGTTTTTTTCAAGAGATTTGGGTATCGATCTGGGTACCGCCAACACGCTGGTTTTCATCAAAAACAGGGGAATAACCGTCAATGAGCCGTCCGTGGTGGCAATCAACACACAGACCAAGGAAATCTTGGCTGTTGGTGATGAAGCCAAGCAGATGATAGGGCGCACCCCAGGGAGCATAATAGCGATCCGCCCCATGAAGGATGGTGTAATCGCGGATTTCGAGACCACTAAGGCAATGCTTCGCTACTTTATCGAAAAGGCTTCGCCGCACAGGTTTTTTTCGTCAAAGCCTAGAGTTGTGGTTGGAGTCCCATCGGGAGTGACTGAGGTCGAAAAGAGGGCTGTTGTTGAAGCCACAATCGCCGCTGGCGCAAGGGAAAGAGACGCTTTCCTGATCGAGGAGCCAATGGCGGCATCCATAGGCGCAGGGCTTCCGGTTGAAGAGCCGACAGGAAACATGATAGTGGACATAGGCGGAGGCACAAGCGAGGTGGCCGTAATATCGCTTGGAGGCATTGTGACCAGCAAGTCCCTGCGTGTGGCCGGAGACGCCTTGGATGAGCACATTGTGAACTACATCAAAAAAGAGTTCAGCCTGGCCATTGGCGACAGGACTGCCGAGGACATCAAGATTTCCATTGGTTGCGTCTACAACCCGGACAAGGACGCCAAAAAGGCGATCAGGGGCCGGGATCTTATAACGGGGCTGCCAAAGACCATAACAATAACCAGCGAGCAGGTGAGAGAGGCGATAGCCGAGCCGGTGGCGGCGATTGTCGACGCGATAAAGTCCACCTTGGAAAAGACGCCTCCTGAGCTTGCCTCTGACATAATGGAGTCCGGCATCGTGCTGACAGGCGGAGGAGCGATGCTTAAGGGCCTGGACGAGCTTATTTTCTCTGAGACCGGAATGCCGGTGTCGATTGCGAACGAGCCCCTGAATTGCGTGGCCTTGGGGACAGGCCTTGTGCTGGGCCATATCCAGACGCTAAAGAATGTCTTGATTTCTCCCCGCACCCTAAAGATGAGGTAGGCCAAGCCCGGGGGAGGCGCTAATGGAGACTTTGTCCAAGCACAAAAAGGCGTTCATCATAGGAATGTGCCTACTCTGCGCGGTTTTGGCATTTTCTACAATAAGATCAAAGCCGGCCTTTCTCGCCGATTTCGCCAACTTCTTTGTCATGCCTATGCAAAGCGCGTTTTCGGAGGCCGGCTACTGGATAGATGACAGGATAAGCTTTGTGGCAAGCCTAGAGCACCTCTATGCCGAGAACAGGGAGCTGCGGGAGCAAAACGCCGCGCTCCTGGAGGAAAACCAAAGGCTTGGATTCATGAAGGACGAAAACCAGAAATTGTCGGAGCTATTGGCCGTGGATCAGCTCTACGCCGATTACCCGAAGGTAGGCGCAAGAATAATTGGCCACGGCGTCAATGACTGGTATGACATGTACACCATAGACAAAGGGACGAACCAAGGGATAAAGCCCAGCATGATAGCCATAGCGCCAGGCGGGGTTGTAGGGACAGTAGTGGAGTGCTCATCTGACACCAGCACAATCAGAACCCTGATGGATGAAAACCTGGTCATCTCCGCCCAGTGCTCAAGAACGAAAGAGTTCGGCTATGTCATGGGCGACAGCGTACTGATGAGACAAGGGCTGTGCAGGATGGAGTTCCAGAATGGGCAGAACGCGGAGATCCTGCAAAATGACACGGTTGTAACCAGCCAGTTTTCAATTTATTACCCCGCTGGGGTTTCCATAGGAAAAATCGTGGACGTGATAAGCGACGCCACGGGAAAGTACGCGGTGATAGAGCCCGCCGTGGATTTGTCCAGCCTTGAGACGCTGCTTGTTGTCACCAAGGAATTCAAGGCGGAAAGCGAGGCGCCAACTCCTACCCCGATCCCGTCGCCAACAGCGACGCCAGGGGCTGGAAGCGTTCTGGTCAAGTGAGGCGGCGTTTCCGCGCAGCGGAAACACCGCCTCCCCTAGCCAGCCTGGGCGCACTGGCTTAAAAAACCGCTAAAAAATGCACTGCCGAAAATCGCACTGCTGAACTTAGCGTAAAAATCGCACTGCTGAAAACGCCCTGCTGAAAGGAAGAGAGTTTTGTTGCGCGTGAGCATTATGGCCTTTATCTTGACTGTCAATTTCGCATTGCAGACCACCCTGTTCAAATACATAGAGATTCTAGGCGTCAAGCCCGACACGGCTCTCGTGATCGTAGTCAGCTACGGCATTTTGCGGGGCGACGTCGAGGGCGCGTTGGCGGGCTTTTTATCTGGCCTGCTGCAGGATATCTATTTCGGGCCTTGCATTGGACTGTATGCGCTTTTGCAGATGCTTGCCGGCTATTTTGCGGGGAAGCCCTTCAAGGATTTCTACAAGGAGAACTATCTTCTCCCCCTTCCGCTGTGCGCGGGAGCGGCTTTCGCAAGCCAGTGCGCGATTTATTTCGCGGGCTTCCTGTTTCGCGGCAAGCTGGATCTGCCGTTTTACTTCAGGATGATTATGCTGCCTGGAAGCGTTTACACCATTATTGTAACCATACCTGTTTACGCGTCCATGTACTGGGTCAACACCAAGCTTGAAAGCGCGGAAAAGTTGAACAGGAAGCTTTTTTAGGGGCGCAAGGCGCAAGACGCGCCGCCTGAGGCCAGAAAAAGCTTGAAGCACAAAACATGAATAGGCTGGCAAGGAGCCTACGAAAAACCGAAGAGGCAAGATAAAACTGATGACGCTTTAATCTGGAAATTTATTATCGCTGCCCGCCTCAGAACCCAGCCGGGCCGCTCTCGCTAACGATAAGAAAATTCTAAATCACACCGATCATCAGTAAAAAAACAAAAACAAAACACCGGGCCAGCCGGATGGGGGCATAATCCAAGCCCCCTGCCGCCAAGCGGCATATCCCAAAGCAAGCACCGAATGTCTTGGATTGGGCCTTCAAATTTGAAGGCCCAATCCAAGCCAATTCGGTAAATGGGATATGCCAAGCCCGGCATTCGATTCTCTCGTTTGCGTATGCGCGTTAGGGATTTTGAGAAATATGGAGCGCAATAGCTATTTATTCAAGAGAACCAAATCTTATATGTGTTGTCTGTTTTGCAAATTTAGGGTTTTGCCTTAATATTCTTGTGTTTATAGGAAAAAGAGTATCGGCGTTCGCTTTTTTTGGAAATGCCGGGGTTTTTGGTTTGGTTTTGGGGTTTGGGGTTTGGGTTTGGTTTTGAGGTTTGGGTTTGGTTTTTGGTTTTGGGGTTTTGTTTTTTTAAATCTGATTTTGGGTTTTGACTCATAGAGAAAATCTGGTTTTTTAAATTTGACTCTTAGAGAAGATTTGAGTTTTGAAAATTTGCTTTTTGCACTTGAATTCCATGCTATGCAATTACGCACCGTGCAATTACGCACCCTGCAATTACGAAAAATAAAAAAAGGGCGCAAGTCTAATTAGCAAGGCGCTGGAAGAGCTGACCGCCAACCTTGGCGCATGCATAAACGCCGGACTGCGCCAAAACCAAAATATTGTTTTGACTTGCAAAAGTTGTGATTGGCCCATGAAAGGCTTGGAACGTTCGTGCGACAGAGCGATAGCGAGAGAAAACATGTACTTAAATCTTTCGCAGTTTTAGCTCACGGACAACATCCGGTTTGAGTGAAGAATCTAGTTCTTTTCGCTCTCTGGAGCAACGCTAGGCAGGGGATACAAAAATTTTCCGGAAGTTTGCTATCCATATTAATCCAGCTTGCGCAACACGACTGGCGCACAAAAGATCATCTAGCAAATGCAGGACTTTTTCGGCGATTTTTCGGAAATTTGGATTTTGCCTTTAGGGAAGCTGTGGATCTGACTCTTAAATATTAAGAATTATGCCTATCAACGTTGCCTGAAGGCCTGAAATTTTACGTTTCAGTAAGTTGCGACGAAAAAAGGAAGAAAAAACAATGGTTTTCTTTTTGCTTGTTTTGTTCTATAATAATATTTCCGGCTATTAAGTGCATGTCCCAAAATTCCGAAATAGCGCTGGAAAAATCCTGGCGAATGCTTCAATTAGTTTGCTCGGGCTTCTGCGAGCAAACACCCGGATTTTTCCGGTGCCTCGGATAAAATTTTGGGATATGCTCTAAGTGCATAAGGCAAAATTCCGGGTAGGCGCGCAGGCTGTTGGCCTGACCAGTTGCAAGAGCGCCGCTCTTTTTGGTCAAACGCATATAAAAAAATTGGTTTTGCCATGGGAACACAAATAAAAGCGCGAATGCTTTGAACTCTGCATGCGCAAACTGGACAAGCTCAGGGCGTTTGGCGATTCGCCTTTGGCAAAACAAAGATTCGCCTTGAGCAAATCCAAGATGCGCCCAAATAGATATCCTGATGTTTCATCGCGGGCATATGCGCGATTGCGCAGGGGGGTGGCGAAGATCAAAAAAGTCAATGTTTTAAAAGAAGTGCTAAAGTTCATAACAAATCGGCAGCTGATAACTTTCGTCGTTGTGTCGTTGTCCTTCTACCTGCTGCTGGCCAGGCTCTTCAACCTGCAAATCGTAAATGGGCAGCGGGATTCAAGCCTGACAACAATCAGGCAGACGGTGTCCCTGGCAACGAAAAGGGGAAACATCTATGACAGGCTGGGAAGGCCGCTGGCCATAAACGAGACAAAGTACGTGATCCAGATGGACGCCAGCCAGACTGAAATGAATCCTGACATGATGCGGGATCTTATAACGATGCTTGAACGGTGCGGAGAGACGATAGTGGACCAGCTTCCCATAAGCCAGGAGGAGCCCTATCTCTTTGAGTTCAGCCGAATAAGCACAAACGAGTACAGATGGAAGCCTGACATGGACTTCCCGAATGAGAAATATGATCCGCAAAATCCCGACGCCATAGTTCACCCCAGGAAGGACGCAGAAGAGAGCTTTTACTATCTCAGGGAAATGTTCAAGCTGGATGAAAGCCTTTCAAACACCGAAGCCAGAAAGATCCTGAACCTTTGCGGGATGCTTTACATGCAGAGGTACAGATCCTTGGAGCCTGTGATAATAGCGTATGACGTCAAGCCGGAGACCGTGGCCATACTCAAAGAGGAAAACCTGAAGTACAAGGGTTTCACGGCAGTTGAGGAATCGGTCCGGGTATACCCTGAGGGAGACAACTTCGCCCATATAGTAGGGTATATCGGCTACATCGACGCTGAGAACTATGAGAAGAACAAAGACAAGGGATATACTGTTGATGACGTCATAGGGCAGACCGGGATAGAAAAGGCATACGAGTCCTACTTGAGGGGCGTGGCTGGAACGGCAGACGTGGAGCTAAACGCCTCAAACAAGATAGTGCAGTACTTGCCTGACTTCACTCCGTCCCAGCCAGGAAACGACGTGTTCCTGACTTTGGACAGGGATCTCCAGGTTGCATGCTATGACATCATGGAGGACACTTTGAAGCTTTCCCTTATGGCTCAGCTTAGGGGAGACGGAGGAGCGGCCAGCAAGGTTACCCTGCCACAGCTATTCGCGTCAATGTCAAGAAGCTCGGTTTTTAGCCTCACGCCAATAATGGCAACCACAGACGATGAGGAAAGCGCCCAAGCGGCTGCCAAGAGAGCCATCCTTCGGGTTTCGCCGGAAGCTGACCTTCAAGCGGACAACGGCGCTGACGCCATAAGGGAAGCCATGGGCAAGGCGGTTGAAGAGGGGATCTTGAGCCCTGCCACAATGCTCAGGCTGATGATAGAGCAGGAAATAGTGTCAGGATCCAGTGAGCTGGTTGAAAGCCTGATGAAGAACAAGGCAAACGTCTTGCAGGAAGTCCTGGCCAAGCTTGAAAGCGGAGAGATCACGCCGCAGATGACAGCGCTTGATCCCAGCACAGGATCAATAGTCGTGGTTGACGTGTCAAACGGCAAAGTGCTGGCGGCGATCGGATACCCAAGCTTTGATCCGAACAAGCGGGCATACAACAGGGACAGCCAGTACTACCTGAAGCTTATGAACGATGACACCATGCCTCAAATAAACAGGCCGTTCCAAGAGCAAAGGGCGCCAGGGTCGACGCTGAAGATGGTCACAGCGATCACAGCGCTTGAATACGGAGTTATCAATCCTGAGACCAGGATCTACGACGGGCACACATTTGTGGGCGGGCAAGGGCGAGGCGTCTCGTGCTGGTCCGCAAGCAGCCATGGCTTTATAAATGTGTCAGAAGCCCTGGAGGTTTCCTGCAACTACTTCTTCAGCGACGCAGCGTTTCGCATGGGAAGCGTAGCTAGAGGCACCAGGCTTGAGTCTGTGCTGAAGATGAACGAGTACATGAAGTATTTCGGCCTGTCCGAAAAGACCGGGGTTGAGATAGGGGAGGCTGAGGCCAACATATCGTCTCCGGAATTCAAGCGGACTCTTGTGAGCCTGTACAACAAGACGCCTACAAACTATGACCTGGAATGGCAGGACTACGACACCATCTCAACAGCCATAGGCCAAGGGTTCAACAACTACACTCCGGCTGCCATGGCGAAGTATGTAATGACTCTGGCCAACCGGGGAGACAGGTATGAAATGCACCTGGTTGACAGCGTTAAAAGCGCCATGGGAGATCTGGTCTCCCTGACTAGGCCCAAGCTCGAAGAGCGAGGCGTTGAGATATCCGATTCCACTTGGGAAGCTGTATACAAGGGAATGCTCCTTGTCACAGAAGGGCCTAAGGGCACAGGAAGATCCGTTTTCGCCGGATTGCCCGTAAGGGTGGCAGGAAAGACCGGAACAGCCCAGGAGACTGCTGGTTTGCATGACCACTCTTCATTTGGCGGGTTCGCGCCTTTCGAGAATCCTGAGATTGCGATCTATGTCACCATTCCGTTTGGCGACACCAAAGCTTACACTTCCATTGCCAGCAGAGCGGCGAGAAGAGTCTTGGCTGAATATTTTGCCATGGACTTTGAGCCCCAACTGGCTAGCGCCGAAAACGTGCTGGCCCGCTGAGAGCATATCCCAAAATTCCGAAATGGCACCGGAGGCAAATCGCCAAAATCCTGGCGAATGCTTCATGCGAGCAAACCTCGGATATAATTTTGGGATATGCTTTAGTCATGGCAAATATTTCGAGCCTGCCATTTTGCGCGGTTTTTCAACCTTGCGCAGGTGTATACTGTAAGGGGCGGAGAAGGGCATATTCTAAAAACCAAAAGGGCTAGAAAAGCCCGGAATATGCCCAAAAGGCGCGTTGGCGGCTGAATTGGGGGGCAAAAGCGCCGCGCCAAAGCGCGGGCCAGCGCCTAGGTCTGCTCTAGCAAGGGCGCGTCTCGATAACCGGGCTGAGCCCGGAGAGCGTATCCCGAAAAAACTCGGGATATGCCATAAGGCATATTTGCGGGGGACTATATGCAGGAAGAAAATCATGTGCTGTTTAAAGGCGCGAAAAACGGCATAAACGTATGGCTGGATGAAACAGTCGACTTCGACAGGATCCGGCGGGACTTGCGGGTGAAAACCCATGAGGCCAGGGACTTCTTTGAGGACGCTGAGGTGGCCATAACATTTACGGGCCGAGAGATCACTAAAGAGCAAGAGTCGGAGCTCCTGCGGATCATTTACCAGGAGACCGACCTAAGCATCTCCTACGCCAAACCCGTACCCTCTGAAAGAGCGGATGATACAGCTTCAAAGCTGGGCTTGGCGCCGGCCGGCATTGTTCCAAACAGGAATGAGCACCTGACATTCTTTTATGAGGGGGCGCTCAGGAACGGACAGAGCATAAGGTATGACGGATCAGTTGTCATACTAGGGGACGCCAACCCCGGAAGCGAGATAATCGCCAAGGGAAGCGTCATTGTGCTGGGGGCGCTCAAGGGAATGGTGCACGCGGGATGCACCGGGGACGACTCCAGCTACGTATGCGCCATGCGGCTCAATCCTACACAGCTTCGAATTTGCGACGTCATGACCTACATACCAGAAGAAAAACGCAGCAAAAACAAGAACACGCCGTCCTACGCGTACATCCAGGAGGGATTGATCTACATCGCCCCACTGGCAAGCGCTCAAGGTTAAAGGACGCGAGCCGCCTTGGGGAGGGGAATATATGGGAGAAGTTTATGTAGTCACGTCCGGCAAAGGGGGAGTCGGAAAGACGACATCCACGGCCAATATGGGCACAGGCCTGGCTATTGCGGGCAAAAAGGTTGTTATGGTGGACGCGGACATTGGGCTGCGCAACCTTGATGTGGTCATGGGATTGGAAAACAGGAT
>JAISWZ010000552.1 GCA_031270945.1 Clostridiales bacterium
TGACGACTATGCTGGAGCTCTCCTAGAAATCGGGGGAGTGGCAAAGGTGAGCAAGGTTGGTGCGCCAAACCTCGTATATATGGATCTGAAGCAAAGGAAGCTGCATGTCAAGGAGCACATTTTTTCATAGCGTTTCGCCCAAAACCTAGGGGGCGCGGCCTTTCGCCGCACCCCCCTTTCTTGCTAAACGCCTATGGCGTCAATGCTGCAGGCTTCCTCCGCATGGTTCAAACCTTTTTGCCCAAGTTTTCGCCAGGCGCGGTTCTGGCGGCCATTACCTCAGAATCCGGCAGCATGAAAATTGCTTCATGCCCTTGATCGTACGCACAGCATGCGCAAGACATTATCATATCGAAAACGCACTGACGAGCGCTCAGATATGCTCGACAGCAAATCTCCAGGAAAACGCCTCCATAAATTTCGCTTCCCACTTGAGTGAAAAGCGTAGCTTTTTTCACTCATTGGAAACATAAAATTCATTTTTTTTAAACAGAATCGAACAAATTTACGTCTATTAGTGCATATGACCAAAGGGTTCATCTTTTTTCTAGCTTTCTCGCCCTATGTCTCATGCAATTCAGTGATTACGGAAGCGCAGTTCTTGAACAAGCCGATTCCTATTGTATAGAAGCTGCTCGTGTTGTCTTTCATAAAGCTGGCCAGGTATCCAAACTCAGTCCGGAGTGCCCTTGACGCCGCATACGACACGCCTCGCTTTGACTCCGCTGAGTTCAGCAAAATGATCACGCCGCGCTTAGAGCCTGAGAGCATGTAGTGAATGCATTTGTAGAAGCTGTCATGGCCGCAGTCCTGTCCAAGCCCAAGCTTCAACCCGGTAAACAGGAGCATGAACGCCTTGTTTTGGGCGCTTTTCTTTCCCAAGAGCGGCAGCCTGTTCGTGATGAAGTTTGATAGCAGTATGTCAAACTCAGCCAGATTTCCCCCTGTGAGCATGGCGAAAATCTTCGCGAACTCCTTTTCGTCCCCTAGAAAATGGCTGATCATCTTATTTTTCAAGAACAAGCTGATCTCCCGGTTCGGAACCTGAAGGGCAAGCTGATCGCCCAGCCTTTCCCTAGACAGCTCATCAAAGGTTACAGCAAGACCGATTTCGTACGCCAGGGAAAAGAACAAGTTAACATCAGCCAGCGAATGCAGCGGCTCAATCATTGCGTCGTTATTTATGACAGCCTTTGGCTCGTCCATAGATGTCCGAAACAGTTGCGTCACTTTGACCGCTAGCTGGGGTGATAGCAACTTGACAAGCTTTATCGCTAAGTCATTGTCACTCCAATACAATTCCAACTCGCCGCTCTCAAGAAATTTCAAGCAGGAGCAAATGCAGCGCATTTGGGTTTTGCCTATCCAGTATCCGCCGTACCATTCAAGCAGATCATCCATCTTTTCTTCTGGCAAGAGACGCAAGGCTTCTTTGTTGGTCAAGCCGAAATCCTCTTCAAACGGGCCTGGGCGAAAGGCGTCGTAATGCTCCCGGTTCAAGTAGCACCTTGTAGTCCCGATCAAGAGCGCTTTGCTGATGTCCGCGAAGGCCGCGTCAAACAAGCAGGACAGGTAGTCTTTCGCCGTGGAGTATTTCCTCGTAGTGTCGGTGTCCCAGAAAAGCCTGTCATACTCGTCTATTAGGACGAATGGCTTGACCTCGTATATTTCATGCAGGTTTTTGGCCAGCGACTGCAAGTTGCTGCAGTCAGTGCCAGCTGGCCTGAAGTAAAAGCTTTTCACCTTGGGAGTCATTTTCTCTTCAGGTATGTACTTTTCGATGCATTCGCAAAGCATGTTTCTTATCGCGATTTTGTAGTCATCGATCTTGAGGTTCTTTAGATCAAGGCGAACCACTGGGTACTTGTTCAAGTGTTTCTCAAATCCTGGCCACTGGGAGATGGCAAGCCCGTCAAACAGGTCTCCTGAGTCTTTTTTTACGTCAAGGTACTCCGCTAGCATGTCCAGGTTCAGGGTTTTTCCCCATTTCGCCGGCCTTGAAACCTGGATGGCGGTTCCCTCAGCCTCAAGGAAATGCTTGACAAAAAAGGTCTTGTCCACGTACAGCGCTTTGGACTTGATTAGCTCCTTGAAACTGGCGCTTTCCAAAAAGATTTTATCCATCTCGTTTTCTCCAAAGGCCGCGTGTCGCGGCCAGCAGCTATGCTTCGAATAGGTCGGAGCGTTCGAGTGAGTGAATGCCTTTCACTCTCTCGAACGCTCACAGGTTAAAAAACGGGGGTTATAAGAGCATATCCCAAAATTATATCCGAGGTGCCGAAAAAATCCGGCGTTGAAGCATTCGCCAGGATTTTTTCGGCGCCATTTCGGAATTTTGGGATATGCACTAAATATATTCAAAGCCTTGCAGCCTTCACAGCCACATAATGCTTGTAGACGCCTATGCCTATCCCGTAGCGCAAAGCGCAGCCTTCCAGATCATCATCGCAATCCCTTCTCTCAATCCGGGACAGCGAATATTTAGACCCGAATTCGAGGTCAGGCTTTTTTCTGACTTTGTCCACTATGGTGAACGCGCCGAAGCCTGGGCCAATAATGCACATCTCTTCTTCTCCGCACCCCATCGCCTTGCGGCAGTCAAACTGGGGCAGCAAGCACAGCCCGAAGTAGAAAAGGTTGTAGGCGTAAGATTCGGCGTCTTCCTCCAATCCAAAAAACGACATGCGCGCAGACAAGTACTGGCGCAAGGCTAACGTGAAAGCTTCCATGTCCAAGGATGGATCCGCCAGCTTCATCAAGACGGCCTCCAGCTCAGAAGGAGCGGCGTAGTTTTCAACCTGCTTTATCCAAGCGCTGTAGAGCTCCTTGTTCGGGATCTTAACCTCAACGCCGTACCTGCAATCCTTCTTGAACAAGTGGTATGCCAACACGCCAGTGCGGATTGCGACGCTGTAAAGAATATCGCTTTCCCCGTAAAAGTCGGCGCCGTATTCTTTGTTATACGGCTCAATAGATGAGGTGTTGTCTATGTCTTTGATGAGTTTTATCAGATCTTTTGAGCTCTCGCCGGACAACCTGATCGTTTTGGCCAGAACCCTGTCATCGTCCCTGTGGCCCTTAAGCTCTCCGCCAGCCAGATAGCTCATGACTGAGGATGTAGTGTACTTCAGCTTTCCGGAAATATTGACTTCGCCGTACCACTCCCTTGCCGGCTCTCGCATGCTCTCAGGCAAAATGGAGCAGATTTCGGCCTCGTCCAGCCCGAAGTCGTCATCAAAATAGCCAGAATATCGGGGTTCGGCGAGTTTGAGCTGATGAAAGAATTCGAATTCCATGTTCGTATGTCCCGCTATTATGATTCTCGTTGGCCGCTTTCTGTTGCGAAGAACAAATTCCAAGGCGTCACGCAGGTATCTTTTCGATGCGTTGAATGTGCTGTCTTTGCTGAAATCCAGCAAGAAATCCGTATAGCCCTCAATGAGCAAGTACGGCGCGCCGACCTTCAAGTAAAGATTCTCAAGCACAAGCGCCAAGTTTTGGGCGCTTGTCTCGCTTTTGTTCTTGAAGATCAAATCCACTTCGCTGGTTCTCATGTATTCAGGCAAGTACTTGGTTATGCCCCTGCGCAGTGCCTTGCCCATCTCGTACTTTATTCCCCTGCCCTTTCCCCAGCCATCCATGTCAAAGCGCAGAACCGGAGACCTGTTCAGGAACGAGTCAAACTGTTCCCACTTCAAGATCTTGAGCCCGTCAAACAGCTCCCTTGAGTCTTTTTCTGCATCCAGGTACTCAGCCAGCATGTCCATGTTGAGGCTTGTCCCCATGCCCCTTGGCATGGCGATCACGTAAGGCAGATCATCCTGCAAAATGGCGTGCATGATGAAGAGTGACTTATCCACGTACGGCTGTCCGCTTTTGATAAGCTGCTCAAAACCGATTTTCGACATGTTTCAGCTCCCGTCGGTTAAAAGTTCCAGTGCCCGTTGCGCGCCACGCGCTATATCTCTATTGTTTTAATTTCTTGCCTAATTATATTTGACTAGCCATGCATTGTCAAGGCTATTCCAGTGAGCGGAATGAGTTGCGCTTTTCGCTTAAGCATGTGGCTGGCGCGTGTTTTCGCCCGCGAATGCATGCGCTTCGCAATTGCTAAATTTGCCATTCCCGTGCATTATACAGCTTTTTTATAAACCGCCTTCTCTTTAGAGCATATCCCAAAATTAATTTTAGGGCTCGAAAAAGCCACGCGTTAAAGCATCGCATGCCTTTTTCAGCGCCACTTGCGGAATTTTAGGATATGCTCTTAGAGAGCCTTTCTTCATGCCTATACGGAACCGGGCTGTCATCCAGCTTTTCAATGTCCCCTAAATACTTGTCTGTCTCTTTCGCTATCACTCCGCTAAGGAGAATCACAGCGACCAGATTTGGAATGGTCATAAGGGCGTTCAGCGCGTCCGCTATGTTCCAGACCAGGTCAAGCGCCGCTGTCGCGCCAAGGAAAGTAACGGCTATATAAACAAGCCTGTACGGCGTGATGGCTTTGGGGCCAAAAAGGTATTCCGCGCACCGCTCCCCGTAGTACGACCAGCCAAGTATCGTGGAGAAAGCGAAAGTGACCAAGCCAAAGACCAGTATCGGAGTCCCTATGACAGGAATGTGGCTGAATGCCACGTTTGTGAGCGCTCCGCCGTTCATGGCCTGGATGTCCATTCCGGGATAGGCGAAGGCTGAGCTTACAATGACAAGACTTGTTATCGCGCAAACGACAACTGTGTCCCAGAATGTTCCCGTGCTTGAAACCAGGGCTTGCCTCACCGGATTTCTTGTCTGGGCGGCCGCCGCGACTATTGGCGCTGATCCCATGCCTGACTCATTGGAGAAAAGGCCCCTGGCTATTCCATAACGGGCCGCGCTCATGAAACTGGCGGCAACAAATCCGCCTCCTGCCGCTCTGGGAGAGAAGGCTGACCTTCCGATCTCTTTTGCGGCAGGAATTACAAACTCCCTGTTCATCGCGAGAACGACCAAGCATCCAAGCACGTAGAACAGCGCCATGAAAGGAACAAGCCTTACGCAAACATCCGTTATTCTTTTGATCCCGCCAAGCAAAACCAATGCCACAAGCGTTGCCAGCGCCAATCCTGACAGCCATCTGGGGATGTAAAACGTATCAGTAGCAAGCGACGCAACCGCGTTGGATTGAACCCCGTTTCCTATGCCAAATGTGGCCACGGCTGTAAAAGCAGCGAACAAGACTCCAAGCCATTTCATGTTCAGCCCCCGCTCCAGCGCGTACATAGCTCCGCCAAGCATTTGCCCATTTTCTGACTTCACCCTGTATTTCACCGCTATAAGTGACTCCGAATACTTGGTCGCTATGCTGAACACTCCCGCAAGCCACATCCATAGAACCGCTCCTGGCCCTCCAAGCGCTATGGCAGTGCCAACGCCTATGATGTTTCCTGTCCCTATGGTTGACGCTAGAGCGGTAGCCAGAGCTCCAAACTGAGATACGTCCCCTTCTCCGTGACGATCCTTTTCAACTGAAAGCCTTATTCCCAGAAACAGCTTGCGCTGTATGAACTTAGTTCTGAATGTCATGAATATGTGGGTTCCAAAGAGCAAAACCAATAGCCATGGCCCCCACAGGTACCCGTCTATCTTGTTTACCAATTCGCCAAACTGAGACATGGCTATCCCCTTTCTTGATTT
>JAISWZ010000636.1 GCA_031270945.1 Clostridiales bacterium
ACTGACAAGAGAACAAAATGCCAATAGCATTAAAGCTATTAAAATCGATTTCTTCTTGGATCTTCTAATTCTATTGATGAAGTGTAAACCGTCTTTCATAGGCCTCCTTCTACTAAAGCGAGGCTTCAGTTTCGCACTAATTACATCGATAGATAAATCACAAAATTACATAATGACTTCGATAACTGAAGCCCTCACTCCCTCAGGGACTCTATATGCTTACTTTTAAATTTTAGAATTTGCCTTGCAAATAAGATATCGACAAGTGGACAGCAAGACATTAGTGGTAATTATTGGTTGAATTAAGCTTTTTATGGAAGCTCGTCGAGGAACAAAACAACGTTAGTGTTGAGAGCATCCTTCATGGTCGAATCGTTGTTTAGACATTGTTCTCCATTTCGTCCGTTGGCGAATAATCTATTTTCCAATCCAAATAAGAGTCAAGCCTGTGGCACTTCTCGCAACGGCTTCCGATGTAAACCCATTTGACATCTCTGGATGCGCGGTATACAAATCCGACGGCCAAGCTATGCAAAGACGTTCCGCACACTGGACATTCATAAGGTACAGGTTTGCATTCTTCCCAGCACTCTTCGCTGTCAAGCAAAAACCTCTCTTGGCCGTATTCCTTGTGCTTGATCTCGATTGCACCTTTTTGATCATCATATGTAGCCGTAAAAACTTCATAAGCAGTTACCGCATTTTACTTCTTTTAACTTTCCAGCAGTGCCTTCTGAATACTCAACAAGAAATTCTTTGATGTCATCTGAACTGCCGCCATACCAATACCCTCCGCTTTTGTCTATTGCCATTGCAACACCTCCTTATTTATATTATAACGCAATTTCGACAAAATCTCGCAAATTCCATGTTGTTAATTATACGTTAGACTGGTTAGGTTTTACAATGAACACACGTAAAAAAACGGGACGCAATGCGCGTTCCGTTTTTATAAGTCATTTTCAAAATCATCATCTACTTTACCACGAAGTTCACGATCCTGCCTGGGACATAGATCTCTTTTACTATCTCGCCAGAGAGCCTCGCTCCCAGAGCTACCTTCGCAGCCGCAATCGCTTCTTCCTTAGTGGCCTCCCGGCTCAGGATTATGGTATCCCTAAGCTTGCCGCCGATCTGGACAACGATTGTGATTGTGTCATCTTTCATTTTTTCAGGATCAGCCTTTGGCCAGGTTTGGCTGAATACAGAGTCAGAATGGCCAAGCTTTTCCCAGAACTCTTCTGCGACGTGAGGGGCAAATGGCGCAAGGAGGATAGTTATGGTTTCCAAGGTTTCTTTGTCAATCCCGGCTTTGCCAGCTTGTTCTGTGATCTTGTTCGTGTATTCCATGAAGGCGCTTACAACAGTGTTCAAGGACCAGTTGTTGAGGCGTGTTGTCACGTCATGGATGAGCTTATGGCGCAAGCGCTCAATTTCCTTAGAGACCTTGGCAGGGTTCTGCGCATTCGCGTCTACAAGCCTCCAAACCTTGTTGAGGAAGCGGCTAACGCCTTCAATGGATCTTTCATCCCATTCGCTGTCAAGCTCTGGAGGGCCTATAAACAGCTCGTATATGCGAAGAGTATCGCATCCATAGGAGTTGACTATATCATCAGGAGATACACCGTTGCCGCCGGACTTATCCATCTTGCGGCCCATGTTTGTGATCATGCCTTGGTTGAAGAGCTTTGTGAAAGGCTCCTCAAAGTCCACGACTCCTATGTCGTGCAGGAACTTGGTGTAGAACCTGGCATAGAGCAAGTGAAGCACGGCATGCTCGACGCCTCCGACATAGTAGTCAACGGGAAGCCATTTCTTAAGCAATTCTGGGTCAGCCAAAACTTTGTCGTTGTTTGGATCAGGGTAGCGTAAGAAGTACCAGGAAGATCCAGCCCACTGGGGCATTGTGTTCGTTTCTCTCTTGGCTGGGCCTCCACATTGCGGGCAGACAGTGTTGACCCATTCCGTGATCCCTGCCAAAGGTGATTCTCCAGTGCTGGTTGGCTGGTATGACGCAACATTTGGAAGCTCTACTGGAAGCTGATCCTCTGGCACAGCTACAGCGCCGCACTTTTCGCAGTGGACAATCGGTATCGGCTCTCCCCAGTAGCGCTGCCTCGAAAAAACCCAATCTCTAAGCTTGTAGTTGACAGTCTTTTTGCCGGTTCCATTTTGGGCGAGGAAATCTGTTATCCCATCTATCGCTTCATCGCTTCCCATTCCGTCAAAGCGCCCTGAGTTGACCAGGGTTCCCTCTCCGGTGTAAGCCTTTTCAAGCTTGGAATGCGTTGTTCCGTCTTTGCTTATTACCTCTACTATGGGGAGTCCGAAGGCTGTGGCAAAATCGAAGTCTCTGTCGTCATGGGCTGGAACGCACATGATTGCGCCAGTGCCGTAATCGGCCAAAACATAGTCTGAAACCCAAACTTGAAGCTTCTCGCCATTTAATGGATTTATGCCATAAGAGCCTGTGAACACGCCAGTCTTGTCCTTGTCAGCCATGCGGGCTACTGATGACTTGGCCCCAGCCTTCCTGATGTACTCTTCCATTTCGGCTTTGTTTTCCTCAACAGTCAATTCCCTGGCCAAGGAGTGCTCAGGAGATATGACCATGAATGTTGCGCCGTACAAGGTGTCAGGCCTTGTGGTAAACACCTTCAAAGCGTCATCGCGGCCATCCAGCTTAAAGTCAATCTCCGCGCCAAAGCTTTTTCCGATCCACTCGGTCTGCATCTTGACGACCTTCTCTGGCCAGTCAAGGGTGTTGAGGTCTTCCAACAGCCTGTCAGCGTATGCTGTTATCTTCAGCATCCACTGCCTGAGCATCTTCTTTGTAACAGGCTCGCCGCAGCGCTCGCAAACGCCGCCAGCCGCCTCTTCGTTAGCCAATACAGCCTTGCATCTGGGACACCAGTTCAAGGGCATCTCTTTCTCATAAGCCAGCCCTTTTTTGAACATCTGCACGAAGATCCATTGCGTCCATTTGTAGTATGCGGGATCAGTTGTATTAATCTCCCTGCTCCAGTCGTAAACCGCGCTTATCTCTTTCAACTGGCGCTTTATGTTTGCGACATTGGCTTTCACACCGTCAGAGGGGTGAACACCGTTTTTGATGGCGAAATTCTCAGCAGGGAGCCCGAAAGCGTCCCAGCCCATAGGATGCAGGACATGATATCCTTGGAGTATCTTGTACCTGCTCAATACGTCGCTGAGCACATACCCTCTCCAGTGTCCAACGTGAAGCCCTTTCCCTGACGGATAAGGAAACATGTCAAGGCAGTAGAACTTGGGCTTTCCAGCGCCATCTGCATTTACTGGCTTCTCTTCCCAAACTTTGCGCCATTTCTTTTCAATTTCCTTGAAATCGTAACTGCTCATCAATAATGCTGCTCCTTTGGAGCGTATCCCAATATTAATTATGGCTTGATATACAGATGAACGGTATGATTTAGAATTTTCTTATCTTTAGCAGGAGCGGCCCGACTGGGTCCTGAGGCAAACAGCGATAAGAAAATTTCACATTTGAGCGTTCATCAGTAAGTGCATATCCCAAAATTCCGAAATGGCACCGGAAAAATCCTGGCGAATGCTTCAACGCCGGATTTTTCCGGTGCCTCGGATATAATTTTGGGATATGCTCTAAGTCGCGCAGAGTTTGCTCGCTTAAGGCCGAGGCAAACATCTTTTAATGAATTTTGGGATACGCATTTGGTTAAGCCTGGGATCCCCAGACATCTTTCTATTATGGCTAAGAGCGCCACTAACTCGTTTCTCTCAAGCCAACAGCTCATCATATCAGTCGACCCAGGGCATATCCCATTTTGAGATATGCCCTGGCATGTCGACCGCTGCCCCTATTTATATATCGGCCCGTAAGCCTTGCATGCCCTATAGTCTGCAGACTCAAGGCTCTCTGTTCCAAAGGCCGACCAAGAATGGGGCCTGAAAATCTTCTTTGGGTCAACGTTATGCATATTGACTGGAATGCGGAGCATTGACGCAAGCGTTATAATGTCCGCTCCAATGTGGCCATAGACAAACGCTCCATGGTTTGCGCCCCAGTTGGCCATGACGCTGTAGACATCCGCGAACGCTCCAGTTCCGCCTATCCTTGGAGCAAACCAGGTGGAAGGCCATGTGGGATCAGTGCGGTTAAGAAGCTTGGCGTTCACGTCTTCTGGGAGCTCGACTGTGTGCCCTTCAGCCAGTTGCAGCACAGGCCCAAGCCCGTCTATGATGTTTACCCTGACAAGGGTTACAGGCATGGTTCCAACAGTTGAGAAAGTTGATGAGAATCCGCCGCCCCTGAAGTATCCAAGGCTTGCCGGGCTGAAGGTGACCGAATTCATGGCGGCCTCGATGTCTTCAGCTGTTACGTCCCACCACTGCTTCATGATGGACGCGCCGCTTTCGTCCCTCATTGCGCCTGTTGCATCAAGGGCTGCCGCTCCTGAATTTATCAAGTGAATTACTCCGTGCTTTGCGTAGCCCTCAAGGGTTGCGCCAGTAACTCGCTTGACTGACTCTGGGCTCCAGTATGACCTTACGTCTGCAAACACTGGCGCTCTTCCTGTCAAGAGAGCCTCAAAAAGCATTACTGTGGCGTTAAGGGAGTCGTTCTCTGTAGCTAGAACCTTTGGCTTCCTCTTGCCATTCCAGTCAAAGGTCGAGTTGAAGATGGCTTCGGTGAAGTCGCCGTTTGGCCAATAGTCTGTCCACATCCTTTGGCCTTGGAATCCTGCCGCAATGGCGTTTCTTCCAAGCGCTTCCTCGAAGAAGCCCATCTCTGCAAGCTTCGGGTTGCCTTCCATGATATCTTGGAAGATGAGTGTCATCTTGGCTATGAATTCCCACTCTGAAGCCTTCTGCGCGTCCGTGTGAGGCTTGGCGTTAAGCTCTAGCCCTGGCTTGCAGTTGGCTTTTATCCATCCAAGAAGCTTGTTATACTCGTCGTGATCATAGATGCCAAGCTCTATGCGCCTCAAGATTTCAGGCATGCCAACCCATTCTGCCCTTATGCCCAGGTATTTCTGGAAAAATGCAGGATCGCAGCATGCTCCAGCTATGCCCATGGACACAGCGCCAATGTTAATGTAGCTTTTGCCCTTCATTTCTCCTGCGGCGATTGATGCCTTGGCGAAGCGCAGGATCTTCTCTGAAACATCTTCAGGTATCTCCAACGCGCCAGCGTCCTGCACATCACGCCCGTATATTCCGAATGCCGGAAGCCCTCTCTGAGCGTGGCCAGCAAGCGCCGCTGCCAGGTAAACCGCTCCGGGCCTCTCAGTTCCATTGAATCCCCAAACAGCCTTGATCGTGCCAGGATCGAGATCCATTGTCTCGCTTCCGTAGCACCAGCAAGGAGTCACAGATAGCGTAGCTACGATGTTTTGCGTGGAGAACTCCTCCGCGCAGCTGGCGGCTTCAGCGCCTCCGCCTATGGTATGGCTGGATATGACGCACTCGACTGGAGAGCCGTCTGAGTACCGCAAGCTTTCCGATATCAGTTTGGCCGCCGAATTCGCCATCCCCATAGTCTGTTCTTCCAGGCTTTCTCTGACTCCGCCCCAACGACCGTCAATAACCGGCCTTATGCCGATTCTTGGTTTCATGATAGCCTCCTGACTCCCCGCAAAGGGGCTCACAAGCATTATACAGCATATTTTCTCAATTTTCAAGCCGAGCTGGGCTCTTTGCGAGCTTTATGGCCATTTTGCGCTCCGCCAACAGCGAAACGTTTCGCTTTTCGGCCTGAAAAGGGGAGAATTCTCCCCCGTATTGCTCAAAACTCGGCTTGCGCTACTCAAGCGCCTTTGCGATCATGCCTATGATCGCATCATAATCAATCTTGCCAAAGATAGCTAAAGCTCCAGCTTCCCTTTGGAACTCCCTAATGCCCAGCTGAATGATGTTCTCCGGGCATTCTTTGAGAAATGGTGCAATCTGTAGCAGAATCGGGCCAGCTTTGGGATCTGCCATCAAAACGCCAAGGGGTATGCTTCCAGGGTCAAGCTTTTGGGCAAAAGGAGCAAGATCCATGGCAAATGTTCCCGGATTGAGCTCCTGTTCCTCGCCGTTTATCACGAGAACAGCGGAAGCGCCAAATGGCACCTCACCCTCGACAGTGATTGTGCCGTCCGCTTTCCTCTCCCAGCTCAGCTTGTACAAGCCCATAGGAGAATTGAAGGATGCTCTGGCATAGGTAAGCTCTTTGCATGGCAGAGGTTCCAGCCTAGCTTTGCGCCAGCCAGGAGCTGTTGGGGAAATCCCAGCCAGCCTGCGGTACATCCAGTCAGCGATTGAACCATAGGCATAGTGGTTCAAAGAGTTCATTCCGGTGTCTGACATGGAGCCGTCAGGAAGCACAGAGTTCCAACGCTCCCAGATAGTTGTAGCGCCCTGCTTGACTTCATACAGCCAACCTGGCAGATCCTCTTTGAAGAAGAGCTTTAGCGCATAGGCATGGGCACCGGTATCACTTAGCACTTTGCAGAGCAATGGGGTTCCCAGGAATCCAGTCGTGAGCTTCATCCCGTCCCTGACCAGTATTCTGCCCAAGTCTTTAGCTAGCCTTTCATTGTGCTCAGGAGCTATTCCCATGCCGATTGCAATAACATGGGCAGTTTGGCTTCTTATCGCAAGCCTTCCCGACGGTGTGATGTATTCGCTCAAGAGCGCTTGCCTGACCCTTTCGCTTAACTTTGCGTACTTTTCGGCATCCTCAGCGCACCCCAAGACTTTGGCGGTTTCTGATACAATCCTAGCGGACTGCATGTAGTAGGCGCTTGCCAAGTACGCCGCTTCTGTTCCTCCAAACCTGCTGGTGCCTTCACTGTCCAAGGATAGCCAGTCGCCGAAGTGAACGCCTGTTGTCCAAAGACCTTTGTTGCCAGCTCTTTTGTCTTCGCTCTCAATCCAGTCAACCCAGGCTTTCATGGAGCTGTACTGCCGCTTCAGGATTGTCTTGTCCCCGTAAAATTGGTACATGGTCCAAGGTATGACTACAGCCGCGTCAGCCCAGCCGCAAGCGCCTCCTCCAATGCCTGAGAAGCCGCTGCCTCTTGGACGCACGTCTGGGACTACATGAGGTACACGACCTTCATGCTTCCCTTGCTCCAGTGCCAAATCGTGCAAATATTTAGAAAAGAAGGCGTAGACATCCATGTTCCAGGCAGAGGTTTCGCAAAATATCTGCGCGTCCCCTGTCCAGCCCATGCGCTCGTCCCTCTGCGGACAGTCAGTTGGAACATCAAGGAAGTTACCCTTCTGACTCCAGATCACGTTCTGGTAAAGACGGTTGGCGTCCTTGTGGGAGGTTTCCAGGAATCCCGTTCTCTCCATTTCAGAGTACAGAACGTGTCCAGTAAAGTCCTCCAGCTTGGGATCTGAGAACCCCTCAAGCAAGACGTATCGGAATCCAAAGAACGTGAACCTGGGCCTTGCAGTCTCTTTCTTTCCGCTTGAGATCCAGTGGAACTCCGCTATAGCTGATCTCAAGTTATCACGATAAAAGTTGCCTTCTTGCAACACTTCACTGTATTTTAGCGAAAGCTTCGCGCCTTCAGGCTCACTTGGCTTAAACGAGACAAAGCCTACCATGTTCTGGCCCATGTCCAGCACTTTTTCTCCGGCTGGGGTGTCGATGATAGCAATAGGCTTGACTTCCTCCATGATCTTTACAGGGAGGCTCAACCTGTCAGAAAGCTCTCCGCATTCTGGGGCCAATAGCTTGACTGGTGCCCAGCTTTCGAGCTTCACCCTGGCGTCAACGCGTTCACCGTCGTAGATTCCGCTGTCTTTTACTGGAGATGGAGCGCTTTCCCAAGAGCCGTCAGAACCAATCACTATCTCCTTGCCATTTTTAAGCGTAACCCTGAGTTCAAAGAGAAGACTGAACTGATCTACGTAGTTGTTCTCTGCCATCATCAGGCCAAACCGGCCCTTTGCCCAGCCATTGCCAAGCCACGCCAAAATCTCGTTCTCGCCTTTTGAAAGAAGTTCAGTCACGTCATAAGTCTGGACTTGAAGCCATTTGTCATAAGCGTTGCAGCCTGGTGCCAGGAATTCATCTCCAGCTTTCACACCGTTTATCTCGAGCTCGTATACTCCGAACCCTGTGGCGTAGATCCTCGCTGACTCAACATCGTCCTCAAGCTCGATCTTCTTCCTGAGCACTGGGTGGATAGCTGGATCCGGGCTAGAAATCCATTCACCGTCCCATTTTTCGTTGCCTTTGCCTGTCTCAAGCCAGTTGGCCTCGCTTTGCGCGAAGTCGCCTTTGTCACCCCAAACAGAGACTCTCCAATAAACCCTGGTTCTAGGCGGAAGCGTTATGCCTGGATCATATGCCAAGCTATCCAAGTCAG
>JAISWZ010000663.1 GCA_031270945.1 Clostridiales bacterium
CTAATTGGTCGAACCATTGAAATCCTTTAATATTGCCCCTCCCAGGGATCCATCGCTAAAGGCGAAGGATATCACGTCTTCTCCTTGCACATAGTTCCTAATGGCCCCCTGCGCCTTCAGCTCTTCAAGCAGACTGGTCACTATTGCCATCCGCTCAGGAATGTCGGCGTTTTTGTAGGCTTCAGTGTTCATGGTTTCCCTGAGTCTTTCGTTAACAAGTTTAGCCAATCGAGCATCCTCCTCTGTTGGTTCCTGCACATTCACGGCCTCTTTGGTTTGTATTATGGCCGCTTCTTCGGTTGCTACTGACCCTTGGGCTTCTTCGGTTGTTCGAGGCATTAGCGCCTCTTCTACTAGCCCCTCTTCTGTAGCCGCTGGCACCGCTTCTTCAGTTGCCTCAGGCATCAAGACTTCCACCTCAGTTGTTTGGGGCAAAAGCGCTACCGCTTCAGGCACTGTAGCAACCGCTTCTGTTTCTGATGCGATTTGGGCTTGCTCGGGCAGCGCCGCTTCATTAATGGCTTTGGCAACATCGACTGCGCCAGGCGCTTCGCCTTGGGAAACGCAGCCTGCCAAAGCGAATGCCAAAACGGCCAGTACCCGAATTGCGCGTTTCATCGCTTTCCTCCTCGGCAAACGCCTAAAGGGAGCGCTTAAGCGCTCCCTAAGGTTTCTTTCTTCTAGCTTACAACAACATTGTCAATCAGGCAAGCTGAATCGTAGATGGAGTCGCCTTTGTCAAACACGACAAAGCTCAGTGTCACGAGCTTGCCGCGAAGGGCTGAAACGTCTATGGAATAGGTTTTCCATCCAGTATGAAACACTGTTTGGTCCCCGCCATAGAAGTCTATTCCTCCAACAGGAATCCAGGTTGACCCGTTGTATGAAGCGTTGACTGTCTCGATAAGACGAGCCGAAACGATGTCAGATCCAGAACTTAGCTGGTAGCCAAAGGAGTCGTTATACATGCTACCAACAAACTCCATGGGCTCTTCTGACACGTAATCGTACTCAAATGTTATGAAAGAAGCATCTGCTGGAACATAGAACCTTTGCGACATGATGCTGCCTTCCGTTCCATCGGCAATTTGAACGCTGTTGGCTGTTGCGCCTATGCCTGTTGACAAAATGGCCATGCGCAAGTTGTTGTCGCCTTGCGTCTTGATGTCTCCAAGGAGCGCAACGGATCGTACGTCGCCCTCACGAATCCATCCGCCTGGAATGCCTTGCAAGTCAAACTTTGAGCTGAAATCGCCATTGTATATGCCAGACCTGAAAAGCGAGGCGCCGACATTGCCCTCCAAAACGGATTCGACTGAGCCAATGGTTGAAACCGCTAAATCAAACGCTTCTTGCGCTGTCTTTCCTTCCAGCAAAGAGTTAATATACAGTTTCATGAACTCTCTGCCGTATTCCGAGTAAACTGAGTCAATGAACCCGACAACCGCTTCTGCGCCTCTGCTGACAAACGCGTCAGACAAAGACCTGTTTACGCTGCCGTTTTTGCCAAGGCTCTCGCATGGCTGCAAGAACACGAAGCTTCCTTCAAGATCTGAGGCCTTGTACGAGCCTTCAATCAAGCCGGGAAGAATTCCGTATGTTGAGCCTATGCTTGATGTGAGCCTGACTATCTGTTGCCCTTTGAGCTCAGCTGAATACAGGAGATCTTTCTGTTCTGACATTTTCTCGGCAAGAACGCTGAAAGGGTTGCCATTCAGGGTTCCGCCATGGGTTGCTATTACTATCACGTTAAAGCCAGCCATGCGTTTGAAGTCTTCTATAGTGACGTTTGTGTCCAGATCCGCGTTGAATCCATAGGCTGCCCATTCCGCTTTAAGAGCTTCATAAAAGTTGGTTCTATTGCCTATCTTCTCTGGATCTGTTTCGAATTCAGGGAAAGCGTTAAGAATAAGCGCGGATCCTGAAGCGATGCCTACGTTGGGCATGAGCGCTGAGCCTGTTGTTTCAAGGCCAGACCCGGTTGTTGCGCTTGAAAAAAGCGAAAACAGCCCGTCATAATCCGGAGCAAACTCTTTTAGAAGCACTGCGCCAAGGGCGCCAGTCTGATAGGTGAATGAGAAGATCGACGCGTCGTCATCATATTGAATAGACGAGCTTTCAATCAATCCCTCTGTTGCAAGCTCATTAAGCTTTCCTTGAGCTATTGCCTTTTTTTCCGCAAGTGTTGCCTGAGCGAACTGGGTTGAAGATATCACTTCTTCCAGCGCCTGGTCAACCTGTTCCATCTGGGCCAGCTCTTGCTCCGTAAATGCGTTCACTGCCTTGACTATGACTGTGTTTGAAGTGTCGCCATCAAGTTTGGCCGCAAACGCGTAGTCGCCTTCAACAGTTGCATTAAGGTTGTATATGGCGGTGTAGATTCCATCGCCAGCCATGTCGTCGCCGTTTGATCCGTTGTCATGGAACAACGTAACAGGCTCCGATTGGCCGTAGACGTAAAGAGCTGCATCTGTTGCAACAAGCTCTGATGAAAGCAGGAACCTCAGTTCGTTATTTGAATCGCCTATTATAACAGTGTCTTTGTCGACAGTCAGAAGAAGCTGTCCTGACCCTTCTTCAAAGCCTGGAACTGGCGGTGTTGGAGTTGTTGGTGTTGTTGGCGGTGTTGGAGTTGTTTGATTTGATGAAGAATTGCTGCTGCTCTGCGATGTTGCGGCAGACGTAGACAAGCTCTTTCCTGCCTGAACCATGCCGCCATTTGTCTTGACCGCTCCAGCGCCGGACTCCACTGTCACTTCTGTTGAATAAGTGAGAACCTCTACGCCAGTCTTGGCTTTCGATGTTACCAAAACTTTCTTTACTTTGCCGTCTCCCTTTATGGAAACGTTCGATGCGCCAACTGTGACCAAGTCAACGGCGCTTCCGCTGTTTGCTAAGAGATTGACTTTTTCGCCTTCAACAACTATGTCTTTGACTGATGCTGACACCAATGACAGCTCGTTGTCTCCAGAGAGTATTATTTTGTCAGCCTTGCCTGAAAAGGCGGCTTTTGTTCCCTTTTCAATTACAACTGTTCCGAAAGAGCCATCCAGCCTGACTTCCTTGCCGTATGGCTTGTCAATTTCCGCTTTGGCTATCGAATCCAAGCCTCTTATGCGCAAGGTTCCTCCGCCGTTTACAACCAAAGAGCCATCGATTGAGACATTTTCAAAAACCGTCTCGCCATCTCCGACACCCTGGCCTATGATTATGTTTGACTTCGCTTGAACGTTCTTGATTGTGACGCCTGGCTTTCTAATAATCAAAGCCTTGCTGTAAACCGCGCCAGTGATCGAGCTGTCTAAGATCTCGCTTGTGGCGCTGTCAATTACCTGCATGGCTTCGGCTCTGGTATAAGCGCCCTTTGGATCAAAGACGCCATTTCCCTTGCCTACGACATAGCCAAGCTTTTGGAACGCTGCCACATACGGCTTGAATTCCTCGCCTATTGCCTGGTTGTCCGAGAAAGCTGTCTCTCCTTGAACAGGCGCTATGCCATACGCAATCGCGATATAGCGCACCGCTTCCTCTCTGGACACGTACGCGCTGGCGTCAAGCCTTTCCGCTTTCTCCAGCACTCCTGCCGCCATGGCCTTTTCTACAAACTCTTTTGACCAAGCCGGAGTTACCTGAGACTCAACTCTTTCCGAATACCCAAAGGTTTTGGAAAGGATAGCGGCAAACTCGCCAAGAGTCAATCCTCGTGACGGGGCGAATGTTTGATCCCCGTTTCCGCTAAGCACACCATAGCCATCGCCTGACCATTTTGCGATCACGCCACTGGCCCAATGCTCATTAGGCACGTCGGTGTAGTTCTCTGCAGCAAGCGCCATCGTTGAGACACAAATCAGCGCAAGCGATAGCAGCGTTGCGAACGCTCGTTTTATAAACATAAAAGCCCCCTTAAGATTGCGCCTGCGGCGCTATTCGGTCTGGGTGCTGTTGTAAGCGAAGCGTTTTTCAAATTTATTCTTGAATTAACTTTGCGCTATCGGTTCGCGCAATTAGTTTATCGTCACAAGTAGCTTCAGGCTTAATAGGAATTTATGTATTAAATCTCAGGATATGGAGATTGAGTTGCGATAGGTTAGTTGGGCAGATAGAGCAAATGAGATGAAGGAATGAAGGGGAGAAGAGAAGAGAGTAAAAGAAAAGTTTGCTTGAAGAAAATAAAAAAAGCCCTTGCCAGAGGCTGAGAGCATTCTTGGTTGATAAAGATTCTGCCGCAATAACACCCTAAAGGCTGGAAAACCAAGGCTTGATCAAATCCCGTTTTCGCCAAGCCTTGCGTTTAAGCCATTTGAGTTTTGTTGGCCGGAATCTGATAAATGCATCACCTATATCAGAGGGCGAATCGCCAAAGTCCTGCGAGCGCTTTATATCGAGCGATATATTTTTTGTTTTAAGCTCGTGGGCAGCGTTTTCCATACGCAGGACTTTTCAAGCCGTTTTTATTCTTGCGGCTTTTCTAAGATTGAGCTATTTGTGCTTGCATCTGCGTGGTAGTCCCTCGATGTTCCAGCCAAAGTAGGCTCAGCGGAAATCAGGGTCAGCAACACAAGAGCAAGCAGTACGAACTTTGCCAGTTCTCTCTTCATTATATCCTCCTTGAATTATGACATCTTTGGGCACCTCTTGGGCATGTGCCCGCCTGCATTAATTGAGAGCAAAGTCTCCAGGTCCGTCCATGGACATGAACCCGAGAGTGAAAAGCGCAGCCCTTTTCACGTCTTTGTATAAGCAACGAGCTCTAGGCCCGTCCCGCTTTCTTGCTTCAGAGATATCCGATTGATTCAGTTTTTTTAAACGCCCTTTGCCATTATCGATACTGACACAAGCTGGTCGAATCGTACGGCTCTATTTTTTTTGGGATATGCGGCGGTTGTTCGAATCGGCTCGTTGCGCCAGCGCACAAGCCGCTTAAAAGCCCTATATGTCAACATTGCTAGCGTACTAGTTCTAGCTATTCACACGGCAAATTTAAACGCATCCCAGATTTTTACGCTTTCGCCCTAAGAAGCCCCAAAAATATATAAGTTGGAATGTCCTAGCGCTAAAACATCTCATGGCTTTGGTGCCCTTTGAACATCGGGCAAACGAAAACCTGTGCCTTTTTGATTTTGGCAACTGCGTAATGATTGTATCTTAAAGCTTGGGCGTTTTTATTTCCAGTTATTTGCATATTTTTCGGACTAAGTGACCTTTCCTTCAAGACTAGCGCAACACCTTTTCACTCGCGTATACAGGGCGTCTCCCAAGCTAAATTTGCACTCTCAAAATCCTTAATTTGGGTTTTCAATGATATGCAGTGATTTGGATTAGCCCACTGATCCCATTAGTAAATTTCTCTTGTAGGCCATTTCATACGTTTCAAATCTTGGTTATTATAACACAGTCAATGTCT
>JAISWZ010000693.1 GCA_031270945.1 Clostridiales bacterium
ACTGTCCTCCATATGATTTTGCCGTAACAACAACTATCGACCAAGAAAGCGCAATGGCATAAACACAATAGTTGACTGTAGACCTATTTGTAATCAAATCCTTCGCTTGATGGCCTTAACGTGATATATAACGATTTCCCAGCAGGTCATCAAACCAGTCTGATTCGTATAAAGCTTCAAACGAATCATTTATGCTAGATACCTCGTTCTTGCATGTTCCTACCCAAATATGAAGCATAGCGCATCCGCCTCACAATATCGATTAAATCATAAATATTGCAAAGCGTCAACCTAGCAAAGCTTACGATTTCTCGAAGAGCATCAAACATGCATAATAAAAGTAATATCTATCCATTTTCCGCGTTTCATTGACTGAGAGCTCAAATTTATTGAAGGGCAAGACAAATAGATATCTGCATTCTGGTCAAGCATTTCGCCTTCTCCAGAAATAAATTATTTGTTACTGGCAAAAAAGCTGGTCAAAGAGAATTTTGTTACGCATTCTAGCATCATTTATCAGCTTGCTGTATGGCATGATTTCGATGTAAGCGTTAAAGTTGTCGAAATACATGTAATAACTGGTTCCGTCAGGAGTTCGGTGAAAATTCCTCCTAAACTCTAAGAAGGTTTTCATGTCCGCATTAAGGTCGCAGAGGATACAACAGTTAAAACGCATATTACTCATATCGGCTTCTGTGACAGGCCGTCCATGCCTGTCTTTGCACTTGCCTTCGCGTATCAGCGACATGTAAGTCAAAACCTGTTCGACACATTCTTTGTCAGTGCGTCCTGGGCGCTTGAATTCTATTATGGTGATATTATTTAACGAGCTTCTATCAATGTCACCTGCAAAAGCAAAAGCTGGCTCAAAAATTGCTATGTCTGGCTCTTTGCTTGAGTTTTTCGAGATCGGCTTGTCAGAAGCCAGGTAATAATGATACGCAAGCTTTTCGTCGATGATCCAGAGGTTGTGCTGGTTATATTCTATATTATCTGATGTTGTGGTCAGGGGGAAAATCAGACTATGCACACTTTTCTCCAAAGCGTACATTCTTTTGTCCTCATCATGGTATTCAAGGCATTTTGAGAATGTTTCCAGCATTGCTTTTCTATGAACGACGTAGTCTGCCAAGGCACCCTTGCCCAAATCGGAAAGCTTTTTCATCAATGCCTCACGGGCATCCTCATACGTTTTCAAGTCAGAAACGCTTATGCTTCCGAGCTCCTTGCCCAACAATTCAGACTGCTCAATTTTGGTTTTCAGTTTGAGTGCCTGCTCGCTTTTGAAAAGCTCCAGCTCCAGCTTGGAGTCATCATTTGTGTACGGGATTCTGGAGGCGCATTCGCTGCAGTGGCTCAATACTGTTCTGTATCGGGGGTTTTTTGAGAAAACGTATTCCTCTATTCTGGCCTTGTTTTTTTCAACATGCGCTGATATTTCGTTTTTCAGGAACTCTCTGGCTACGGGGATGGCACTTGCTATAATCTCGGCTTTGGAAACCGGGCGGCATTTAAATCCATCCAGCTCTAGCTGGTCTTCATCACTTTCACTTATGATCCTTGAGAAAGAGAAGTCTGTGCGATCACCGTTAATGTTATCGTCCAGCAATGCGCCCGTGACATATCCGTTATATGTAAACTCCCCTTTGGAGTCAGCCAGCTTTCCAGTCAGCTCAGGCATGAATTTTGAAAGGTTTTCGCCAAACACTTCACGCTTGTTGGCGCAAAAGTGCAACATGTGCCTATCCATTGAAGGAGAGTGGCTCTTGGCGCATATAAGGTTAAAATTGTTGCCGTTCGCATTGAAGTTTATGACCGACAAGTCATTCTTGTCATTTATGCTCTCCGTAAAAACGTCATTGACGCATCTGCTTTCTTCGCCATCTATTATGACAATCTTGGGGCACACTTCAAGCGCCAGGAATGCGAAGCAATGGTTCATGACTTCGCGAGCCAGTGTATCAAGCCTTTTGGGGCAATGCTGCTTGTACTCGTTAGAGAAGCCGACAAGCGAGACTTTTGCTCCGGTTTCAGTATTGCTCACTGCAGGGCAGTTTTCCGTGCCAGTCATCTCGCCGGAAATCGAGAAGCCGAATTTCCTGTCCCATAACTGGCCATTGGGGGCTCGGTAAGAGCTCTCTATATTAACACTTGAAAACGCCTTTAGCCACAACACTCTGCCTACGCCCTTGCACCCCATAAGGCGCTTGTAGTCTGTGCCATACACATTAAATGACTCGAAGTGACGGTCGTTAAACCCTATGCCATTGTCTGATATGACAAAGGAGTGAATGCCAGCTTCCCAGGATTCGCTACCGATTGGCGCGACATCTCTAGTGATTTTGATCTCAACCAATCCGTTCTGGGTTCCTGCTTCTTGGATGCTTTGAATCGAGTTTACTACCGCCTCGAAAAGTGGCAACAAGGCTGAGCCCTTTGGAAGCTTGACGGCGCTAACTATTGCCCTGAAATTTATCTGCATGCCGATCCCCTTTCACATGTTTCCTACTCAACTGCTTGAATTCAAGCGCGTATAAACTTGGGCGAAATTTAATGAATGGTTTTAATGAACGGGTTAACAACCTAAAGATGAAAATATAGTGAGACCACTGGTGCACTATCGAATGACAAAATCAATCAATTTAATTATACTTCGTGTTTTACAAAAATGCAAGTGTTTTAGAGATTTTGTTCGGCAAAGCCAGGGCATATCCCAAAATTCCTGAATTAGCACGGGTATAGTCTTGCAAAGCTACAATGTCAATGCTGGCCTTTCCCAAGCCAAGGGATGCTGCCTTCCAACAGGCGAAACAAGTTAGAGCGCCAACAGGGTGCAAACATGCAAAAGGTGTTAAATTCCATGGTGGAATAAGGAGATAGTTGTTAGATTTAGCCATAAAATGGAATTTTAAAACAAGAGCTTTGTCTGCATCCGAGCGAGCGCCAACAGGGGCAAACATGTACAAGGCGTTAAATTCCATGGTGGAATAAAGGAATTCTTATTGATATAACCAAATCTAAAACAGGTTTTAGGTGCCTTTCTCACATCAGCACCACTTCCTGCGGGATTATAGTTCACAGCGCGCTTCGGAGTTGCCAGCTCATTCTTACTGAAAGCAATAGCGGGCCGATAAAGATGCCCGTGCATACACCAAAATTCCGGTAGCGTTTGCCCAAGGGCAAATCGCCAAGAGGCATGCGAGCTTTCACAGTGTTTGTCTCGGGCACGGGCGAGCAAACTTGCGTGGCTTTTCAGCGACATAAAATTAAATTTGGGATAAGCTTTTAGTCGGTTTAAACCTGACTTGGGTTGTTGTTGCGCCAAGAGAGAAAGGCAAAGGGTTTCCACTATGCAAAAAAGGCACAGAAAGAGCTTTGCCGCGCCCCGTGAAATGATTTTCCTGGCCGCCTTCATTGCCTTGCATTCTGATTTCAAAACCTTAAGTACACGGGCTTGTCCGCACCGCTACGCACTGGAAGAATTTTGCTTCCAGCTTTATAATGCAGACAAAAGCACGGAAAAACCTTTGCCGCGTCCCGTATGATGAGGTTCCTGGCTTCTTCCGTGCCTTACATTCTACTTTCAAAACTTAAGTACCCCGAGCTTATCCGTACCGCTACGCACTGGAAGAATTTCGCTTCCAGCTTTATAATGCACAAAAAAGGCTCAGAAAGAGCTTTATGCGTCCCGTGCATAGGTGCTCTCTTCAAGTACCCCGAGTTCGGTCGCACCGCTACGCACTGGAAGAATTTCACTTCCAGTTTTTAAGTGCACAAAAAGGCAAAGAAAAACCGTTGTCGCGTCCCGTCGAGGAAGAGGCCTTAGGAGCTTAAGCTTCCTGGGTCTGATGTGACAGGAGGCAAAGATATCTCTCGCGTTAAAGGCACAGGTAAGCTGTGAAGGATGGCTATTGAGCGGGTTAAGCCTAAATGAGTTGCTTATGTCATAAAGAGAGAAGCACAAAGGCTGTTGATGTGCTTTTAGGACGATATTCATTCCTGCGGAAAGCGATGTCCTTAAGCGGTTTAGGCTACAAGGGTTCTCTTGCATCGCGACAAGCTCCAAGTCCTGTACTGTGCTTCTGAAGTTGCCTGGACAAACATTTTTCGAAAAGCGATAAAGGCGAGTCGATGGAGATGTTAGGAGGTTTAAGCTTAACTGGGGTTGCTGCTGAGCCAAGAGAGAAATGCAAGGAACCATCGTTACGCGTCAAAAGTTGAAAGAGAGAGACTTTATTTTGCAAGCGGTGCAGAGAAGCTGAGGAAGGCTCCAACCATTCGCGCGGCAACTACAAAGGCCATCGATTTGCGCTGTTTAAAGTAGGTGAGCAAAGGAAGACGTTGCCGCCAATAAGGAACAAGCACAAAGGCCTTCGCTAAGCATCTAAAGAGGCAATGATAATCTCTCGTTTTTGAAGCAGTGCGAAGGAGCTAAGGAAGATGCCCTTGAGAATTACTGCCTTTTGCGGGTTGCTATTAAACCTGAGAAATGGATGCAAAGGTTCTCGCTTGGCATTTAAGGTTTGCAAGACAAGCATTCCTTTGGTAAGCGGTGCGCCAAGCTCAGGGCTCATACGTTTTCTGCGTTGATTCTTTACTCGGCAACGCTTTGATGACAGCGATGAACTATGCACCAAACCCGGTTGGCCGTTGGCCTAAATCAGAGAAAGGTTCCTTTTTCGAATTGCCCGCACCGCTTCTAAAGGGATTCTTATTACGGCAACGCTTTGATGACAGCGATGGATTGCGCACCAAACCCAGCAGGCCTAAACCAATAAAAGGCTCATTTTTCAAATAGCCCGCACCGATACTAACAGGATTCTTATCATGGCAACGTTTTGATGACAGCGATGGACTACAAAGCGGTGCGATTCTTTGATTGAAGAGAATGAATTCAGGCCTTGGCATTTCGGTGAGGATTGAACCGTCGCTCTTCACGCTGCCTGCCATTGCGTGGTTTAGCAAACGCTAAAGATAGCATGGTTTTGCGATAAGGCAAACAAGTCGAATTGCTGTATCTGGTTGTCCGCTATGGTTGCTGTTGCTTGAGCCCTTGCAAGGAAGAGGTGGAGTTAAGCTGTGCAAAGCTTAGCTGACGGATGGCCTGTCGTGGTTGAGTCAAACACACAAGTATGAGAGGATGGGCTTTAGGAGATTTGGGCATGACCTTCAACGGGGCAGAACAGAACAGTTAGCATTTCCGTAAATGGCCCGGCAGACGAGCCTTGTAGCTTTTGTTGTCATTGAGACGCCTTCAGCCATTGTGAAAAGGAACGATGTTTCGACTGATGATTGTACGCGTTTCAGCTCAGTGAAGGAGCGATTGAGATTGTTGGAATTCTGGATAACGCCAACAGAAAACGTCTGAGGCATGACTTTTAAGCTATGCAGAAGTCCTGGCTTTGAGAGATAAATCGCATGCATCTCTTCTTGCCATCAATAACTGCCGGGCTAGAGCATGGGACACCAGGAAGCTGGTTGCATGGAGTTGCAATGGTGCGCTTTCATGGAAATTCAACGTTCCTGGTATCCAGAGCTTGGAACGAAAAACAACACATCCCTTGCGAGCGTTCTGCTGTTCTCATGTGGAAAGATGGAGCATTGCAAATTCGCCTGATGTGAGATGGATTCCCTTTCATTGAAAATGCCATAGCTGTGCAATCTGGAAGGTCCATCATTCCTTTTGAAAGCGGTGCGGTTGAGCCAAGGAAGATGTCATCAAGCATTTTGTTCTTGAGGCTGATACCAAGGAAAAGCACGTCCCTCGCTGAGCCGCAGGACAAGCGCCAAATCGTATGCTCGGAAGTTGCCGGGATGAACATTCTCGCTGAAAGCAATAAGGCGAGCCGATGTAGATGCCCTTAGTCGTCTTAAGCTTAGAGGGGTTGCTATTGATGCCAAGAGAGATATGCAAAGGCCCTTCGCTGTGCCTTTGAAGTTGATTGCAATCTATCCTAATGATAGCGGTGCGGCCGACATAATCACTTATGCATTTCGGTGAAAAGCGGTGCGTCCAAACTCAGGTGGTTAGGTTTTGAAAGTTGAACGCAAGGCAAGAAGGAGCAGCAAGCTTCGGTTACGCTAAGCCGAGCAAGAAGTGCGGCAAGAACCCAGAAGATTCATTGAAGCAAATCGGGGTTCCGCCTTTCAATGCTGGAAGAGAAAATCTTCCAGTGAAAAGCGGTGCGTCCAAACTCAGGCGGTTAGATTTTGAAAGTTGAACGCAAAGCAAGAATGCTAGGCAAGGAAGGAGCCAAGAAATCAATCGCACGTGACACGGCAAAGCTCTTCCTGTATTTGCAAGTTTGAAGCAAAATATTTCCAGCGAGAAGCGGTGCAGACGAGCTTGGCGGAGTTTTCTAAGTTGAGCCAAGGCAAGGGAGGAGGCAGGAACCCATCGCACGTGACACGACAAAGGTCTTTCTGTGCACTTTAAGGCTGAAAGAGTAATTCTTCCATGAGAAGCGGTCAACCAAACTCGGGAACCTCCTCACACGTGGCGCGGCAAAGGTCTATCTGTGTATTTCAAATCTGGTAGTAAAATTCATCCAGTGAGAAGCGGTGCGGCAACCCAAGTACACTTATGCTTTCAAAATTGCAAGCAAAGCAAAGAAGGAGCCAGGCACCTCCTCTAAGAGCAAGCTCCAGTTGCTTAGGCTTTGGAAGACGAATGCTAGGCCGGGTAAGAAGTGAGGCAAGAGCCAGAAGCAATCGAAGTCTAAGCAAAATCTGGGTTCCGCCTTCCAATGCCAGAAGAGAAGCGGTGCGGCTAAACTCAGGTCGGTTAGGTTTTTAAAAGTTGAAGGCAAGGAATGAGCCAGGGACCTCCTCTGCGGGTAAGCTCCAGTTGCTTAGGTTTTGGAAGATAAACACTAGGCCGGGCAAGAAGTGAGGCAAGAGCCCAGAAGTAAATCGAAGTCTAAGCAAATATGGGTTCGCCTTTCGATACTGGAAGAGAAAATCTTCCGTGAAAAGCGGGGCGGGCAATCTTAGCGCAGTTTTCTAAGTTGGACCAAGGCAGGATCAGGAACCTCATTGCGCGTGATGCGGGTAAGCTCTTTCTGTGTATTTGAAAGCTGGAAGTGAACTTCTTTCGGTGAGAAGCGGTGCGGGTAAACCAAGTGCACTTACTCCTCTGCGCAAGCTCCGGTTGCTTGGGTTTTGGAAGATGAACGCTAGGCCAGGTAAGAAGTGAGGTAAGAGACCCAAACGGTAATCGAAACTAAGCAAATCGGGGTTCCGCCTTTCAATACTGGAAGAGAAAATCTTCCAGTGAAAAGCGGTGTGTGCAAACTAAAGAGAAAATCTTACAGAGAAAAGCGGGCAACCGCCTGAGTGTTCTTTCTGTGCATTTGAAAGCTGGAAGTGAACTTCTTCCAGTGAGAAGCGGTGCGGGCAAACTCAGTTTGGCTAGGAAAGGTGAAGGCAAGAAAGGATCGGCAAGCTCCGGTTGCTTGTGTTTTGAATGATGAACGCTAGGCCGAGTAAGAGTGAGGTAAGAGACCTAAAGGTAATCGAAACTAAGCAAATCGGGGTTCCGCCTTTCAATACTGGAAGAGAAAATCTTCCAGTGAAAAGCGGTGCGGCTAACTCAGGCGGTTAGGTTTTGAAAGTTGTACACAAAGCAAGGATGGAGCCAGGAACCTCCTAGCACGTGGCGAGGCAAAGGTAATTCTGTTTTTCTGTTTCTTTGAAAGCTGGAAAGTGAACTTCTTCCAGTGAGAACCGGTGCGTGTAAGCTTAGTTCGGTTAGGAAAGTTGAACGCAAGAAAAGAAGGAATATCAAGCGCCGGTTGCTTGGGTTTTGGAAGATGAATGCTAGGGCAGGTAAGAAGCGGAAGAACCTAGACGATAATTGAATCTAAGCAAATCGGGGTTCCGCCATTCAATACTGGAAGAGAAAATCTTCCAGTGAAAAGCGGTGCGGCTAAACTGAGTGTTTAGGTTTTGGAAGTTGTACGCAAAGCTAGTTAAGGAAAGGAAGGAGCGGAAAGCTCCAGTTGCTTGGATTTTGGAGATGAACTTTAGGCCGGGTAAGAGGTGAGGCAAGAGACCCTGACGATAATCGTAGTCCAAGCAAATCGGGATTCCGCCTTTCAATACTGGAAGAGAAAATCTTATAGAGAAAAGTGGGCGGCTACACTCAGGTGGTTAAGCTCTTTCTGTGCATTTGAAAGCTGGAAGTGAACTTATTCTAGTGAGAAGCGGTGCGGGCGAACTCAGTTCGGTTAGGAAGGTGAAGGCAAGAAAGGATTGGCAAGCTCCGGTTGCTTGTGTTTTGGATGATGAACGCTAGGCCGATTGTGTTTTGGATGATGAACGCTAGGCCGAGTAAGAAGTGAGGTAAGAGACCCAAACGGTAATTGAATCTAAGCAAATCGGGGTTCCGCTCTTCAATACTGGAAGAGAAAATCTTCCAGTGAGAAGCGGTGCGGGCAAGCTCAGTTCGATTAGGAAAGTTGAACGCAAGGCAAGAGGGAATATCAAGCGTCGGTTGCTTGGTCTTTGGAGATGAACGCTAGGGCAGGCAAGAAGCGGAAGAGACCTAGACGATAATCGAATCTAAGCAAATCGGTGTTCCGTCTTTCAATACTGGAAGAGAAAATCTTCCAGTGAAAAGCGGTGCGGCTAAACTCAGAGGTTAGGTTTTGAGAGTTGAACGCAAAGCAAGTTAAGACAAGGAAGGAGCGGAAAGCTCTAGTTGCTTAGATTTTGGAGATGAACGTTAGGCTGGGTAAGAGGTGAGGCAAGAGACCCTGACGATAGTCGTAATCTAAGCAAATCGGGGTTCCGCCTTTCAGTACTGGAAGAGAAAATCTTCCAGTGAGAAGCGGTGCGGACAAACTCAGGGCGCTTCAGGTTTGAAGGAAGACTGTTCGGCGGATAAGAGTTCAGAAACTAATATTGTGGTTGCTATTGCCAAGAAACACGCGCAAAGCCCCCTCGCTGGCTTTCGATAAGGAGCGAAAGATTGCCCCAGCCTGTTCTATGCCAGAGCATTTGCCGACCTGATTGCTGGCGACTGGCTAATGCAAATAAACGCAAATCGTGATTTCACGCATCGATTACATAGAATGTTAAGCATACAGGAATTATAATCGAGTGCTGCTTTTGGCGGGAGCGGGATTCGCAAGGCTTTGACTTGCCAGACGTATTTTTTTGTCCCAGAAAGAGCAACACGACGATGGTTTCTGACGGTCTCGCCAAGGCAATGGGGGGCTAGAGCATGGCAAGCATAGTCCATGCCATCACCAAGGCGCATTTGGTTCAAAATTCAAGGGGCGGTTGATGGAATTGCAAACCTCAGCCCGCATGTAGAAACCATCGACATCCATATCGAGACTGTCATCCTTATCTGCGCTGACGTGAATGTTAAGCCGAACTCCAGCGTTGATGTAGGGTTGCTCTCATCGGTGCGGATGCTTGGCAAGGATCAGAAAGATATGGTTCTTCTACGACGAGCTTGCCAGAATGGGGCCTCTCCTGCGGCTAGCTGGGAAGATATCTGTAAGCAGTAGGATTTCTGGGATTTACGTTGTCCAAAGGCACCACAAAGGACAAGCCCGCCCGCATTCGTAAGTTGGATGATTTAAGAGCTTTGTCTGCATCCGAGCGATGTCGACAGGGAGCAAACATGTAAAAGGTGTTAAATTCCATGGTGGAATAAAGGAATTCTTATTGAGATAACCAGATCCGAAACAGGTTTAAGGTGTCATTCTCTCATCCACATAGCTTCTTACAGGAGTCTGATCGCGGCAGCTTTTTTTGTGCGAGGCGATGGATTGAGTAGCAAACCCGGTTAGCCTTTGCCGCAAGACAGGTGCCAAGACCGGTGGTGTGCTGCGGAGTTTCCAGCTCATCTTGGGTTGTGTTGCGTAAAGTGAGAAAGGCAAAGGATCTCCGCTGTGTACAAAAAGAGCTTTGTCGCGACCCATGCAATGATTTTCCAGGCCGCCTTCATTACCTTGCGTTCTACTTTCAAAACCTTAAGTACCGGGCTTGTCCGCACCGCTACGCACTGGAAGAAATTCACTTCCAGCTTTATAATGCACAAAAATGCACAGAAAGAGCTTTGCCTCGTTACATGCTATGATGTCCTGGCTTCTTCCTTGCCTACATTCTACTTTCAAAACATTAAATACCCTGAGTTCGGTCGCACCGCTGCGCACTGGAAGAAATTCACTTGCAGCTTTATAATGCACAAAAATGCACAGAGCTGTTCGAGAGACAGACGCAAAGGCCCTTGATGCCATTTTAAAGTTTGATGATAGGCCCTTGTTGAAAGCCTAGAAAGCATAGCAGGGGAGCCAAGGAAGACGTCCTTAAGCGGTTTAGGCTACAAGGATTCTGTTGCATCGAGACAAGCTTCAAGTCCTGTACTGTGCTTCTGAAGTTGCCTGGACAAGCGTTTTTCGAAAAGCGATAAAGGCGAGTCGACGGAGATGTTAGGAGGCTTAAGCTTAACTGGGGTTGCTTCTAAGCCAAGAGAGAAATGCAAGGAACCATCGTTGCGCATCAAAAGTTTAAAGAGGGAGACTTTATTTTGTAAGCGGTGCAGAGAAGCCGAGGACGGCTCCTGGCTCATTCATTGCCTCGTATTCAACTTAGAGAACCTAAGTACCCTGAGTTTGCCCGTACCGCTACGCACTGGAAGAATTTCACTTCCAGCTTTTAAGTGCGCAAACGGCACAGAAAGAGCTTTACCTCGCCCTGTACAATGATGTTCCTGGCCGACACAGAAAGAAGAGCTTATCGCGTCCCTGCAATGATGAGTTTCTGGATTCTTCCTTTCCTAGCATTCAACTTAGAGAATGAAAGCGGTGCGCCAGATAAGGAAGCCCCTTAGCTGGTTTAGATTAACTGAGTTTGCCCGTACCGCTACGCACTGGATGAATTTCGCTTTCAGTTTTAAAGTGCAAAAAATAGGCACAGAAAGAGCTTTGCCGCGTCCCATGCAATGATGTTCCTGGCCTTCCTGCTAGCATTCAACTTAGAGAACTTTAAGTGCCTTTCCTTGCCTAGCATTCAAAGTAGAGAATCTAAAGTGACCTGATTTTTTCCTTGAAGAAGAAGCTTGCGAACCACAAGGGACTTCACGCTTGTTCCTTGAAGCAGAAGCACCCCAGGTAGCCTAAACCTGTGCTCAAGCGGAGGGACAGCAGCAACAACCTCAGCTAGCCTAAAGCAGTTAAGTGTTAGCCCAAATCCGCCTCACCGCTTTCTACCGGATTATTATATTGGCAATTCTTTCTTGCTCATCGATGGACTGCGCACTGGAGCAACTTTACGATGATCTGCTATGGACGATACGCTTGTTTCTTGGAGTAGCAGTAACCTGCGTTAGCCTAAACCAAATCAGCCGCGTCGCTTTCTGCAAAATTCTTATACTGTCAATTTTTACATGAGCAACGAAACGCTACTTTGCACTGAATCAACTCTATGAATTCTCAGGCGAGGGACTTTTCTGCATGTTCCTTGAATCAGCAACAACCCAAGTAGCTTTATGATGATCTGCGAGGGACTTTTCGCAGTCCTTTGCGCAGTTGCAACCCCAGTTTGCTTAAACCGCATAAGCGTCTTTCATGTCTCCCTCACACCTCTTTTAAAAATCAGTTTACCTAAACCGCATAAGCGTCTTTCAGGTCTCCCCCCGAACCTCATTTAACAGAATCAGTTTACCTAAACCGCATAAGCGTCTATGGGATGATTTCTCTTTAGCTTTAAAATGCACGGCGAATGCCCTTGCACTTCTCTCTTGATAGCAACAGCTGTCCCAGTTTGCCTAAACTGCGTGAAGGTCTTTCATGTCTCCTCCGCATCGATTTTAACAGGATCAGTTTGCTTAAACTGCATAAGCGTCTAAAGGGATGAGTTCTCTTCAGCTTTATAAATCACGGCGAGTGCCTTTGCGCTTCTCTCTTGATAGCAGCAGCAACCCCAGTTTGCTTAAACTTCATGAACGTCTTTCCTGTCTCCCCACGCACCGCTTGCCATAGGGACGATTTCTCCTCAGCTTTAAGATACACGGATTTTAACAGGATCAGTTTGCCTAAACTACATGAGAGTCTTTCATGCCTCCCCGCGACGATTTTAAGGATCGGTTTGCCTAAACTGCATGAGTGTCTTTCATGTCTCCACCGCACCGCTTGCCATAGGGACGATTTCTCCTCAGCTTTAAGATGCACGGATTTTAACAGGATCAGTTTGCCTAAACTACATGAGAGTCTTTCATGCCTCCCCGCGACGATTTTAAGGATCGGTTTGCCTAAACTGCATGAGTGTCTTTCATGTCTCAACCGCACCGCTTGCCATAGGGACGATTTCTCCTCAGCTTTAAGATACACGGATTTTAACAGGATCAGTTTGCCTAAACTACATGAGCGTCTTTCATGCCTCCCCCGCGACGATTTTAAGGATCGGTTTGCTTAAACTGCATGAGTGTCTTTTATGTCTCCAGCGCACCGCTTTCCATAGAGACGATTTCTCCTCAGCTTAAAGATTCACGGCGATTGCCTTTGCGTTTCTCTCTTGATAGCAACAGCAGCCCCAGTTTGCTTAAACTACATGGGTTTCTTTCATGTCTCCGCTGCACCGCTTTCAACAGGATCGGTTTGCCTAAACTACATTAGCGTCTTCCGTGTCTCCCCTGCGCCGCTTTTAACAGGATCGGTTTGTCTAAACTGCATTAGCGTCTTTCATGTCTCCTCTGTACCACCTGCCATTGGAACGATTTCTCTTCAGTTGCAAAGCCATTGCATGGGACACGGCAAAGGTTTTTCAGTACCTTTTTGCGCACTTAAAAGCTGGAAGTGAAATTCTTCCAGTGCGTAGCGGCGCGACCAAACTCAGGTACTTTAGATTCTCTAAGTTGAACGCCAGACAATGAAGAGCCAGGAGTCTCATCATTGCAGTGAATGCCAGGCAAGGATGGAAGTGAAATTCTTCCAGTGAGGGGGGCGGCGCGAGCAAACTCAGGGTACTCGACGAAGCTCTTTCTGCGCCTTTTTTGCGCACTTAAAAGCTGGAAGTGAAATTCTTCCAGTGCGTAGCGGTGCGACTGAACTCAGGTACTTAAGATTCTCTAAGTTGAATGCCAGACAATGAAGGAGCCAGGAACCTCATCATACGGGTCGCGGCAAAGCTCTTTCTGTGCCTTTTTTGCGCACTTTAAAGCTGGAAGTGAAATTCTTCCAGTGCGTAGCGGTGCGACCAAACTCAGGTACTTTAGATTCTCTAAGTTGAATGCCAGACAATGAAGGAGCTAGGAGCCTCATCATACGGGTCGCGGCAAAGCTCTTTCTGTGTTTTTTGCGCACTTTAAAGCTGGAAGTGAAATTCTTCCAGTGCGTAGCGGTGCGACTGAACTCGGAGTACTTAAGACTCTCTAAGTTGAATGCTAGGCAAGGAGGAGCCAGGAGCCTGGCCGGTACTGTGGCAGAGTGTTATGCACTGAGCCGTTTGCCGAGCGGTTTGCCAATACGTAGAAATCGCAAAACCGATTTCACGCGTCAATTACATAGATTGTTAAGCATACAGAGATTAAATTCAAGCATCGCTTTTCGCGGAGCGCGATTCTCAAGACTTTGCCTTGCCGGACGTGTTCTTTCTCTAGGAATCGAGCGGCCATACATACAAGAGTCGCTCCGCCATCCGTGAGCGCGAGACAGACTCACAAATTTTCGGACGCCGCTCACGGAAACATGGCAACCATCCGGAGTAACTTCAAGCCAGACCAGAAGGCGGCGGGGGCTAACCACTCCCGCCGCCTTTTTTGAAAGCGCCATGACGAACGCTGGATACAGGCGAAGAAGTCTGCGGCAAGAACGCTATGACACAGCATTGGCTATTGGGACATGCCCTTAACATCCCATGCCGCTTGCAGACAGTCCAGGAATCTTTTGGCCGCTTCAGAGAGCGCTTGATATCTTCTCCAGACCAAATAAATCTCGGATTCCAACTTGGGCGAAAACGGTATAAAGCAGAGCTCGCTCCCAACGGACGTGTCCACTAGACGCTCCAAACAAAGAGCGTTGCCTAACCCCTCTTTCACCATCATGGCGGCATTGAATATCAGGTTGTAGAAAGCGATGATGTTCAGGCTATTCGTTTCTTCGCAGAGCCAATCCCGCAGCTCGTTTCTCCTGTGCGCCTGCTTGGAGACGATTAACGGCACTCCTCGCAAATCAGACGGCCTTATGCAATCGAGCGCCGCTAGCGGACTGCTCGTGCTAGAAAGCAAGCCCCAGGCATCAGTGATTGGGAACTTTATGTAGTCGTACTTGCTAGGGTTGACAAAGCCAATTAGAACGCCGAAATCAAGCAAGCCCTTGTCTAGCTTTTCTGTCACGTCATCTGCGTTGCCGCTGAACAGGTTGTACTTTACGGCTGGGTAGCGTTTGCTAAAATCAATAGCCGTTTTCGCAATGAGCCTGAAAGCGTCTGTTTCGCCGCATCCGAAGTAAATTTCCCCGCTGACTTCATTGTCGCTGGAGGCAAATTCTAGGGCAGTCTTGTCTGCTAGATCCACGAGCTCCTGCGCCCGCTTGCGAAACAGATGCCCCTTGTCTGTAAGCGTAACTCCACGGTTTCCCCGAAACAACAGTTTTGCGCCAAGCTCGTCTTCAAGCTCCTTCAGCTGCTTGGATAGCGTCGGCTGGGTCAAATGCAAAATGTCAGCCGCCCTCGAAATGCTTTCCTCCTCGGCTACAGCGAGAAAGTAGCGGATAATGCGCAATTCCAGAAGAGATTCCCCCTTTGAGCCTGTTTTATTGCTCCGGTTCCGTTGATCCTGTTTCATTGATCCCGTTTCGTTGATCCCGATCCGCTGCTCCTGTTCCTCTACTCCTAAATTATACGCCGTCTTGGTATTCGCGTCAAGAATACCTAAGTATTCGATATAGGTATTTGATATATCACCTGCGTTGCCTTACAATTTCTTTATCAGGGACGTGGAGGCGAGAATGACAAATGACCGTCGATCGCTTTGTATCGGAGGCTTGCTCCACATCATAAATGTGCTGTCGGACGAAACAGAGAGCGATGTTGCCTCATCGGTTTCGCGGGCATACGCGAAGCGAAAGCTGTTCTGCAGCGGATCCGACCAGGAAAGGGGATGGTATTATGAAAAAGCTGTTTGCAATTCTTTTCGCTCTTGTTTTAATGATTTCGCTCACTGTCTGCGGCAACGCGGCCAACGCCTCGCCTGTTGCAACTTCGGGCAAGCCTTCGCCTTGGGCGGAGGAAGATGTGAATCGCGCTGGTTCTCTTGGCCTGCTCCCAAGCGCTTTGAACAGCGCCTATACGCAGAACATCACCCGTGCCGAGTTTTGCGCTCTCGCAGTTCCTGTGTACGAAAAAGCGGCAGGAGCAGAAATTACGCAACTTCGGGATTTCACGGATACGACTGACATCAGTGTTAGAAAGATCGGCGGGCTTGGCATTGTGCAGGGCGTAGGCAACGGGGCGTTTAATCCGGAGGGAGAGATTGCGAGGCAGGAAGCGGCGGTTATCTTGGCAAATCTAATGTCAGCGCTAGGCAAGCCGCTTCCAGAGTCAGAGCCTTCATTTGCGGATCGCGCGCTGATTGACAGCTGGGCTCTTGCCGCCGTCGGCCAAATGCAAAGCTCCGGAATTATGGCAGGAACAGGCAGCAACAACTTCTCTCCAAAAGGGGAAGCAGGGAAGTATACCCGTGAGCAGAGCATTGCGACGCTTTTGCGGGTTTGGGATATGCTCGGAGCTGATGAACCACAGGACTTGAGCACCCCTCAGCCAGGGCAACCCGACGATCCGGCAGAAACAAGAATACTTGTTGCTTACTTTTCCAATACCGGCACGACAGAGGGAATCGCAAAGCAAATTGGGGAAGCCACAGGCGGCAGGCTGTTGCAGATTCTTCCCGAAACGCCATATTCGCCAGCCGACCTGAATTACAATGACAATAATTCTCGCGCCAACAAAGAGCAAAACGACAAAGCCGCTCGCCCGGCGATACAGGATGGCACCTTGATAGATATAGACAGGTATGACACGGTTTACCTGGGATATCCCATCTGGTGGGGCCAGGCACCGAAAATCATGCGCACATTTCTTGAAAGCGGCGATTTCACAGGAAAAACAATAATACCGTTCTGCACCTCAGATTCCAGCGGAATCGGCTCAAGCGACACAAATCTGCATCCTTTCGCTCCCTCGTCGACTTGGAAAGCCGGAAAACGGTTCGTCGCCGACGCGAGCGAGGCTGATGTGAAGGATTGGATAGACAGCTTTGCTTTGATGATGGGCGGAACCGTCTCATCATTCAACCTGGCTGCGGGCAGAAACGGCAAAGCCCCGACTGTCCGGCTAAACAGCGGCTATGATATGCCCATTGTAGGGCTTGGGACATACATCCTTTTGGGAGAAGTATGCGTCAATTCAGTTGTGTCCGCATTGCAAAGCGGATTCAGAAAGATTGACACTGCGTACATGTACAGCAATGAAGAAAGCGTAGGCGAAGGAGTCAGGCGATCAGGCATTCCGAGGGAGGAGGTCTTTGTTGCGACAAAGCTGTATCCTAACCAATACGCCTATGCGGAGACCGCTATTGAGGAAGCTCTAGACAAACAGGATTTAGGGTACATTGATTTGATGATGCTTCACCATCCAGGAACAAACGATGTGGAAGCTTACAAGGCAATGGAAAGGGCGGTAAAGGACGGGAAAATTCGGTCTCTTGGCTTGTCCAACTACTATATCAAAGAAATGGACGACTTTGTCTCTAAAGTTGAGATTATGCCTGCGCTCGTGCAGAATGAGATTCACCCCTATTACCAGGAGAACGAAGTTATTCCGTATATGCACGACATGGGAATCGTCATCGAAGCGTGGTATCCCCTCGGAGGCAGAGGCCATACAACCGAGCTGTTTGAAAACGAGACAATCGCCGCCATAGCCAAGGCTCATGGCAAATCGCCTGCGCAGACAATTCTCAGATGGGATTTGCAAAAAGGGGTAGTCGCAATACCGGGTTCCAGCAATCCCGACCATATCAAAGAAAATATCGCCATCTTTGATTTCGAGCTGACAGATGCTGAGATGAGCCGCATCAACGCGCTTGATCGAGGAGAAAAACATGACTGGTATTGAGGCGGTGCAAATCCGAGGGGAAAAACATGACTGGTATTGAGGCGGTGCAAATCCGAGGGGAAGAACATGACTGGTATTGAGGCGGTGCAAATATATGGAATTGAGCGATCTTATCGACCATCTAAATTCCCGGAAGCCTCTTTTCGATGAATCGCAGGCGAAAAATCTCCTGCGGGGCTTTGCAAATGAAGCGCAACGCATTACGGCTGAGCTGAACTCATCATATCACGAGCCTGGCGAAGTGCGGAAGCTGTTCTCCCGACTTATCGGAAAGGAGGTTGATGAATCGTTTTGCCTGTTTCCTCCGTTTTATGCTGATTTCGGAAAGAACATCACCATAGGCAAAAACGTCTTCATCAACTCCTGTTGCTGCTTTCAGGATCAAGGCGGCATTTTCATTGGCGATGACGCGTTCATTGGGCATCGGGTGGTGCTTGCTACCCTAAATCACGGCATCCAGCCGAGTGACCGCGTTTCGCTCTACCCGGCCCCAATAATTATCGGAAGCAAGGTCTGGATTGGCGCGGGTGCGGTGATCCTGCCAGGCGTTTCAATCGGCGATAACTCCGTAATCGCAGCAGGAGCAACAGTCACTAAGGATGTGCCAACAAATGTCGTTGTCGGCGGAGTGCCCGCGAAAGTCATAAAGAACATTAAGGAGGAACCAAGATGCTAGAGCAAGGCTGGGATAAAACATTCCCGAAAAGCGAAAGCGTGGATCACAGCAAAGTGTCCTTTCGCAATCGCTACGGCATAACCCTTGTGGCAGACCTTTACGAGCCCAAGAACATAACCCAAAAACTGCCCGCCTTGGCTGTGTCCGGCCCCTTTGGCGCTGTGAAGGAACAATCAAGCGGCTTGTATGCCCAAGCGATGGCGGAACGCGGCTTTCTGACCATCGCATTTGATCCGTCGTACACAGGCGAATCAGGCGGTGAGCCGAGGTATATGGCTTCTCCTGACATCAACACCGAGGATTTTCAAGCCGCTGTTGACTTCTTGTCCGTCCATGACAAGGTTGACTCTGGCAAAATCGGGATCATCGGCATCTGTGGCTGGGGCGGCCTTGCTATTAATGCCGCCGCGCTTGACACGAGAATCAAGGCCACTGCCGCCATTACCATGTACGATATGAGCCGCGTAAACGCCAGAGGCTATAACGATTCCGTAGATGAAAACGCTCGCCATGAAATGAAGGAAAAACTGAACGCCCAGAGAACAGCGGATTACCGAAACGGAAAATATGAGCTAGGCGGCGGAGTCGTTGATCCTCTTCCTGAAGACGCCCCGTTCTTCGTCAAGGATTACTATGACTACTATAAGACGTCACGCGGCTATCACGCCAGATCCTTGAACTCAAACGATGGCTGGAACAAAATCGGATGCATGTCTTTCATCAATTTGCCGCTCCTAGCCTACAGCAATGAGATCCTATCGGCTGTCCTGCTGGTGCATGGAGAAAAGGCGCACTCCCTCTATTTTAGCAAGGATGCCTTTGAAAAGCTGGTTGGCGACAACAAAGAGCTGTTGATCATCCCTGACGCTGTGCATACTGATTTGTACGACAATATGCTGGTTATCCCTTTTGACAAACTGGAGCGGTTCTTTAGAGCCAATTTGCAGTAAAGGACGAAGCTGCGTCTAACACGCACTGGCAACGCTGACGGAGCGCCAAAGGATAAAAGGATAAGCATGCCGCCAGCGTTAGCTCGACCCGGCAGACCAAAGAATTATCCAGCGATAATCAATTCGGGAGCGGCGCAATCGCTTGAGCGAGGGGTCGCTCCTTTTTTTATCCTCAAAATTCGAATGGTTAAGCAGTCGCTATCTCAAGACAATGTTAAAGCCTGGGCCGAATCGAGCCGTCTGCTATATGGGATGGCTATTTGCATTTCAGGCAAAGACAAACATAAATGATAAAAAAGTCACAATATGGAGCTGTGGATAGAAAAGTAAAGCATAACGCGAAAGACTTGAATCAACAAATCCATAAATTGATAAACAAACAGAGATTTTATGGAAATTTACAAACAAATATTCGAATAAAAAAGCTGTCCATGCATTTGAAAACTTAAAACCCTTTAACGGTCAGTCGTTCGCGCACCTGGCATTCATTCGCAGCAAAAGTGGAATGAAATAGTGTTAGCTATAGGTGGTGTTCCCAGCAAGGACAAGGGTAGAGAAGGAGCTAAGCTTTATTCGAGAAGTGGCGGGAGCTGTTCTATGACTCATAACATCCATTTTGAAGAAGTATGGAACATATATTCGATACCTGCTTTTTTGGCATGCCAAGAAAGAGTCATGAAGCGGTACGGAAGAGAGCAAGAAGTGTAATTTGTTCAGCAAGGACAAGGGTAGATGAGGACTAAGCTCTATTCGAGAAGTGGAGGGAGCTACTCGATGACTCATGACATCCATTTTGAAAAGGTACAGAACATATATTCGATACCTGCTTTTTTGGCATGCCAAGTGGCGTGAAGCGGGCAAACGAGAATGAACCGCAATTCTCACAGCAAGGAAAGGTAGAGAAGGAGTTAATATTTGGAGGCAGAAATTGGGCTGTTCGAAAACGCGTCTTGGGCTTGCCTTACAAACCATAAAAAGGAGAGGTTGGATTTTGCTCTACGGTAGCATCCGTTATGAAGCGGTACAAAGGAGAAAGCGATATCATTTTTCTGACGGCAGCCGTTTTGATGAGTGATGCGCAGAGTTGGGAACGCGGGAGGTCAGGGCAGGGAGTCGCGGTACCTTACTGGCAAGCTAAAAACGATTCTCATTGAGCATACCTGGATTTTCAATAAAAAATAAGGCTGATGAGATAAGCCAGCCTTATTACAGAACAATATTAAAATGTGATATCGCAATTTGGCAAGGCGCTTTTCAAAGCGTCTTTTTGAGCTTGGGGGATGGGGTTGCCGCTCAGATACAAATAATTTAAATTGGTCAAGTTGGCCAAATAACTGACATCCTCGATTTGATTGTCATCCAGGTCGAGCCATGTTAGGTTGATGAGATTGGAAAGATAGCTGATATCAGTTATTTGGTTGTTCATCAGGTGGAGCGAGGACAGGTTGCTGAGATTAGAAAGAGGCCTGATATTAGTTATTTGGTTGTTCTCCAATTCGAGATGTGACAGGTTGGTGAGATTGGAAAGAGGACTGATATCTTCTATTTGATTATCATTCAAATAAAGAAGTGCCATATTTTCAAGCCCTGAAAGAAAGTGAATGTCGCTTATTGCGGTTTCATTGAGAGAAAGGATACGCAAATTACTGAATTTGGTAATAAAACTAAAGTCGGTTATATTTTGGATTGAGCTGAGACTTAGGAAGGTCAATTTAATGAGTTTAAAAATAGGACTGATATCGGCTACGGGATTGAAGTCAATGTCAAGTTCAGTTAAGTTCTTCAGATTAGCAATAGGACTAATGTCAGATATATTATTTTTCCAAAGAATAAGAGTGGTCAAATTTGTTAGATTTGAGATAGGAGTTATGTCAGATATATCATTGCGGGACAAATCAAGACTTGATAGATCGTTAAGCCCAGAAAAAGGCTTGAGATCCTTTATAGAGTTGCGTGTCAGGTTTACCTCTCGGAGACGTGTAAGAAACTTTATATCAGAAAGGTCAGCGTCGGTTAATTGCTTGTCGTACAAAGTTAAGGAATCTATCGAGGTGCTAAACCGCTCGCCTTTTATTTCTACATATTCCTTCTGCGGTAAACTAGGAGAAGAGGTAGCGGTCGGAGCAGGGGTGGTGGAAGGCTTAGCGGTTGGTGCCGGGGTGGCAGAAGGCTTAGCAGTCGGAGCAGGGGTGGCAGAAGGCTTAGCAGTCGGAACTGGGGTAACAGAAGGCTTAGTTGTCGGAGTTGGCGCATTTGCAGCCTTTGCTGTCGGAAGTGGTGTGCCATCAGCACTTGCATTCTTAGAAGGACCATTTATTCTAGGCAAGACAATGATAGCGAAAACAGTTAAGATTGCCAAAAACATTCCGATTAAGGGTATCCTTTGTGATTTGACGGGTACACGAACACTCCTGACATATGAAGGATTGTCTTCATCAGCTTTTCGCGCTGGATTCAAAGTGATCTCGAAAGAAGATTTACCGCCTTTTGGGCCAGGATCGCTGGAGACATGTACTGTTCCGTTTGGATCGTCATATGGAGGCAAAGGGGCAGGAACTGGCCTAGGTTCAGGAACTGGCCTTGGATCTGGAGCTGGCCTTGGATCAGGAGGCAAAACGATTGCGCGAGGCTTGCAAGCCTCAAGCGCCATTCTCATCTCTAAGGCAGTCTTGAACCTGCTCTCTCGATCAAAAGCGCAAGCTTTCAAAATGACTCTTGACAGCTTTGGAGACGCGAACGCCGGGGGAGGAAGGGGCTCTCCGCTCATTCGCCGTTCAAAGAGCTTGTCTCTCTCGGAGGGGGTAAGCGCTGTCGCGTAGGCAGAAACGAAGGGCATTCTGCCGTTGTTCAGAATACGGTACAAAACAAGCCCCAGAGAGTAGAGGTCTACCGATGTTCCGTATTCAAGCCTTTTGAATACCTCGGGCGCCATGTAATTGAGCGTCCCCCTCATGGACATGCCGGAGGATGTGCGATCAATTTGCCTTGCTATGCCAAAGTCTCCAAGCTTGTAGTATCCATGCTTAGAAACCAGTATGTTGTCCGGCTTCACGTCGCGGTGAATGGTGCCGTTCTTGGCTAGAAGCTCAAGCGCCTGGCAGATGTCAGCCCCGACAGCTATTGCGTCATCCTCGCCAAAGGATCG
>JAISWZ010000005.1 GCA_031270945.1 Clostridiales bacterium
ATTATATCCGAGGCACCGGAAAAATCCGGGTGTTTGCTCGCAGAAGCCCGAGCAAACTAGTTGAAGCATTCGCCAGGATTTTTCCGGTGCCATTTCGGAATTTTGGGATATGCTCTAGGAGCATACCCCAAAATTTGTTAAGGTGCCGAAAAGTCAGCACTGCTTTAACTTTTCGCTCGGGCTTTTTGAGCGAAGCTGCGTGGCTTTTTCAAGCCTTGCATTAAATTTTGGACTATGCTCTTGGCATGCAACTCATCCAAGCGCCAGATGGTTTTGCCGCTTTGCGGCCGGTGTTGCTTCCGATGGCGAAACCCTGATATTAGTGCATATCCCAAAAATTTGGGGCATGCATTATGCCGGCAAGCGCCATGCGCTTGCTTGCATAGGGCATATCCCGTTAGCGGGACACGCCCTCACAAGCGCCCAGCTGTTGGGGGGCGCCAAAGAAACTACGGAGGTTGGGCCCAATGATTGACTTCAAAGTGGAGCTACAAAAATTCGCGCCTGTTCTTGGGGCTGACGACGTGGACAGCCTTTTGCAGTCTGACGAGTCTAGCGATATAATGGATTTGTTGCAATATATAGCCCAAAAAGTTGACTCGGACAAGGAGTAGGTACAAATGGAATGCCCTGTTTGCAAGCAAGAAACGCCTAGAGGGAAAAAGTGCGCCAATTGCGGGACAGATCCGATGCTTGCCCAGAAAGTCCTTAAATTCTCCGACGCGCTATACAACAAGGGCCTGATGAAGGCTGGCGTGTCAGATTTGTCCGGAGCTGTGGCATTGCTGTCGAAAAGCGTGTCGCTAAGCAAAAAGAACACGAAAGCCAGAAACCTGCTTGGCCTGTGCCATTACGAGACAGGGCACTTGGGGGACGCTCTTTTGCAGTGGAGGCTTAGCTTGAGGCACCAGCCTCAGGACAACCCTGCGGAGGGATACTTGGCGCAGCTGACCAAGACCCCCAAGCAATACGAAAGACAAGCGGACGCTGTGAACATGTTCAACCAGGCGCATGACTACCTAAAGCACGAGAGCGACGACATGGCCATAATCCAGCTTAAGAAGGCCGTGGAGCTAAACCCCAAGTTCGTGGACGCGCAAAACCTCCTGGCTTTGTGCTACCTCATGCAGGAAGAGAAGGACAAGGCTCTTGCGACGCTAGACAAGGTATTCGCAGTTGATGTCAACAATTCCGCAGCTCTAAGGCTATATGGCATGGCCGCCCCAGGGCAGAGGCCGAAGCTGGACACGAAGCCGCAGAAGAAGGCCCAATCTGCGCCAGCTCCAGCCGCCCTTCCAAGGTATTCCGAGCCCAAGCATCAAGGCGCGGCGTTTCCAATCGCGGGGATCTTCGCCTTTATAATAGGCGCCATCTGCGGTTTCGCCGTGCTCTACATTCTGATCATGCCCTCAGCCATAGCCGAAAAGGACATGGTTATAGAGGGCCTGACAAGCAAGTATGACCAGGACACCTCAAGCCTCAGGCAAAGCTTGACTGATTCCGGCTCAAAGCTGGATGAGGCGCAAGTGGCGCTCTCAGAGAACGAGCTTCGCATAAGCTCCCTTCAGTCCCAGGTGCTGAGCATGGAGAAAATGCGCAAGGTCGCGGACGCTGAGCTTAGGATGGCAAACGGGGAACTCGAGGAAGCCCTTGATATCGCAAGCAAAATTGACACCTTCGACTTGCCTCCCGAGTCAGTTGAGCAAGTCGCCAGCATTGTGGGAACCATCAAGCCCATCCTGCTTCAGAGGCATTACGACGCAGGGGTCAAGTCATTTAACGCCTCCCGCTTTGAAGAGGCCAAGATAGAGCTGGAAACAGCAAGAGGCTACATCACTGACGACAGCTCCCTGGCAGACGACGTTTACTTCTATCTTGGAAGAGCGGCGCACAGGCTAAACGACTACGAATCAGCCCGCATATATTACCAGACAGTGCTTGACGCATACCCTGACAGCAACCAGACAGCAAACGCGAACACAAGGATAAACCAGCTTCCCAAGCCAACCGAATAGGCGCGACAGGAACAATCACCTCCTGCCGTTGTCTACATATCATGCAATAACGCGTGGCCGGCGCGCCTTGCGCGCTTGCCCAGGCTAGACTGGCGAGCGCTCGACCCTGGAGAAAGCGATATATGCTTTTGTCCAATCCAGTGGCTTGCCAGGTTAGAGAGTGGAGCTTTCGCCGCGCGAGCAGCTAGCCAGGTTATAGAGCGGCGCTTTCGCCGCGCGAGGGGGTGCTTTATTGAACCAGTCCCTGTTTGAGAACACAAAGCTGGCCGCATATTTCCTTTGGGAGCGAACAAGAACTGACAACACACTGAGCCTTTGGAATTGCGCGGAGGACATAGCATGCTGCTTGGAGCAAAGCGGCCTGCTGACGCCTGAGAAGATCACGGAATTGCTCACTCTGGGAAAATACGACTTGAAGTACATCCAGTTCGTAAGGCACATAGCCTACCGGATTTACTTGTACACCAACAGGGACGATAAGCTTGCCAATTGGTACTGCGCAGAGTCCCTGCTGGAAAATGGAGAGTGGAGAAGCGCCATATGCATTATGGCGTCCATCTACAGCCAAGAGAAGTTCACCGCCAACGGCCTTTCTGAGCTTAGGAGCGGGCATGTAAAGAACTATTACGACTCGCAGGGCGCTTCCCGCGAGGGGCGCTAGGCGATCCGGCGATGGCCCCGTGGGCTGTCGCCGTTTTGATTGGAGACATTATGGACACAAGCGTTTTTGAGGTCGCGGGGCCTGTAATGATAGGGCCGTCCAGCTCCCATACAGCTGGCGCCGCGAGGCTTTCTAGAATTGCCAGGCAGATAGCGGGAAGCCCAGTGCTAAAGGCTGATTTCGGGCTTCACGGGTCATTTGCGGAAACCTACAAAGGGCATGGCAGCGACAAGGCGCTTGTAGCTGGAATGCTGGGCTTTAGGGAAGATGACGAAAGGATCTCCAAAGCCTTTGAAGAGGCGGAATCACAGGGACTTTCCTTCTCCTTTCATCCGACGGAGCTTGAGGGCTTTCACGAAAACAGCGTGGAGATGTCTCTGACAACCGAAGAGGGCCTCATGACAATCGCAGGGTCTTCCATAGGCGGCGGGGAGATTTTAATAAAGAAGATCAACGGCTTTGACGTGGAGTTCTCAGGCCTAACCCCTACCCTTGTCATCTTCCAGCTAGACAAGCGGGGCGTCTTGAGCGAGGTTACCCGCCTTCTGGCTGAGCACGGCATAAACATCGGAAACATGCGCCTAAGCCGAAAGGCCAAGGGCGACATAGCGGCCTGCGTGATAGAGGCTGATTCCGATGTGCCAGCGGAGCTGGCGGAGAAGATAAAGGAGCTGGACAACGTCATCTCGGCAAGGGTCATACACGCAGATTTTTGATTGGGCAGTAATAAATATATAAAATATAAATAAATATATATAATATAAAAAAATAAAAAAAACAAAAATATATAAAGCGTTACCAGGAGTAGACATGTACAACAACATTTCCGGGCTTCTGCGCCTGGCGCAGGGAAAGTCCATCTGGCAGGCCGTGCTGCAAAACGAGGCCAAGGCTTTTGGCCGAACTGAAGAAGAAGTCTTTCTTGAGCTGGACAAGCGGTTCTCGGTTATGGAGGCGTCCGCTGAAAAAGCGCTTGAAAAAAGCCTTGAAACCGCTGGCGGATTGATAGAGGGTGTCGCGAAAGCTCAGTGGTCTTTCGCGCTCTCTTCAGGCGGCCTCTGCGGGGACTTTATCAACAAGCTCATGGCAAGGGCTTTGTCGTGCAGCGAGGTCAATGCCAGCATGGGAAGGATCTGCGCGTTTCCAACCGCCGGGGCTTGCGGCATCATTCCTGCCGTCCTTATATCCATTGGGGAAAAGCTGGAGCTTCCTCGCAGGACAGTCCTTGAGGCCATGCTGGCGGCGGCTGGCATAGGCGCAATAATCCAAAAGAACGCGACAGTTTCTGGAGCGGAGGGCGGATGCCAGGCTGAATGCGGCGTTGCGGCCGCAATGGCTGCCGCCGCGGCCGTTCAGATGGCTGGAGGGGATCCTGAAAAGTCCATGCACGCCCTCTCATTCGCCCTTATAAACTGCATGGGGCTGGCATGCGATCCTATTGCGGGACTGGTTCAGGTGCCTTGCGCCCAAAGAAACGCAAGCCAGGCAGTCAACGCCTTGCTGAGCGCCGACATGGCTCTGGCGGGGATGAAATGCGTAATCCCTGCTGACGAGGTCATTGAGGCCATGCGAAGGACCGGGAAGATGCTTCCGCCGCAATTGAAGGAGACAGCCCAAGGCGGCATCGCCGCGACTCCAGCGGGGAAAAAGCTTAGGGATAAGATATTTTAGCGCGAGCTAGGCTGAGTGAAGAGTCGATTTTAATTTATTTTCACTCACTGGCGCAACGCGAGCGAAGGGATTCGCTTGCTGAAGAAAGGATTCGCTTGCTGAAGGAGGGATTCGCTTGCTGCTGGCTTACATGTTTTTGCTGGCCGCTCTGTTCGCTAAACCAGCTGAAATCCCGTCCCCGCACATGGAGACGATAGTCCCGAACCAGCTTACGGTAGCGTGGCTAGACGGGCGAGCCAAGGAAACAACAATCGAGGCGTTCAGGCTTAACGGCTATAACGCGGCTCAGATCACGGCCATGGCTGAAGCTTGCCATGCCGCGCTGGTAATGGACGAAGACGGCATATTCCGCTTCTCTTACTCAGACGAAGCGGCGCCTTACACGCGGCTGCCCATAACACGGGCGTCGCTGGTGGAAGTGAAGCACTACAGCACCCCAATAAAGGACGTAGACGGGAACGAGTATGTTCCGGCCAAGCCGGGATGGGTTTACTTGCCCCAATACGACGCGAACATAGGAAGCCTTAGGGACATAGCAAAGGCGATGAAACTGGAGATAGTGGAGTTCAAGGACGAGCCCGAGCTAAGAAGGACAAGGGTTGTCCTGACTGACGCCAAAGCCCAGAAGGTTGTAGCCATTGACGCTGGGCACCAGGCGAAAGGAAACAACTCCCTTGAGCCAATCGGGCCAGGCTCCAAAGAAAGAAAGCCCAAAGTCTCCAGCGGCACATATGGCAGCGCAAGCGGCCTGCATGAGTACGAGCTTAACCTGGCTGTTTCAAGGAAGCTGCAAAAGGAGCTGGAAAGCAGGGGCTACAAGGTAATCATGATCCGCGACGCCAATAACGTGGACATCAGCAACGTCGAAAGAGCCGCAGTGGCAAACGAGGCGAACGCTGACGCGTTTGTGAGGATCCACGCAAACGGCTCGGATGACCCAGGCGCAAACGGCGCCATGACCATCTGCCAGACGAGTTCCAACCCTTACAATGGGGCGCTTTTCAAGCAAAGCAGAATGCTCGCGGACTATGTGCTGGATTCCCTTGTGGCGGCAACTGGGTGCAAGAAGACATATGTTTGGGAAACTGACACCATGAGCGGCATCAACTGGTGCCAAGTGCCTGTTACCATAGTTGAGATGGGGTTCATGACAAACGCCAAGGAAGACCGCCTGATGGCTACAGAGAGCTATCAGCTGAAGCTGGCTGAGGGGATAGCGAATGGGGTGGATCTGTTTTTGGCGAATAATAAGGCGAAATAATAAGATTAATTAAAAAGACAAGAAAAGCGGCTGGAAACAGCCGCTTTTTTTGTCTTTTTTTGTTTTTTGGTTTTTTTGTTTTTTGTTTTTTGTTTTTTGGTTTTTAGGCCAAACGTTCGATCTAAATGGCAAGCCCTGCATGCAAGCTTTAAAACAAGTATTTGCCAAAAAAGCAAAAGCCCAAATGGCTGCATTCCTCTCATGAAGCGTACGCAGTGCCTGGCGGAAAAACGGCTTGAGACAAATTGCTAAGAAATGCCTTGGCGGCAAGGCGTTATACTCGCAGCCGGAATTTATATAAGCGCGAAAAATGGGGCACAATAGTGTCATTGCCAAAGAAACTCGGTCGCTGAGGGAGAAGATGAAAATAATGGGCAAACTGAAAAGCATAAAGTCAAAAATAACGCTAATCGCCTCGCTGACAATACTGGCAGGCATAGCGGTAATCATGATCTACACCTACATCTCCTTGAACGCCCTGGAGGAAGAGTCGGCAAGGGTTGAGTTTGCCAGCATGGTCGAGCTCTTCAAGGCCAATATCGAGAGCACGATAACGGAGCCTTACAGTTTTGCGGACATGGCCGCTTCAATAGTGATGGACTGCATCGACGATGATTCGGTTTCCCGCGAGTCCTTGCAGGGGCTTTTGCTGGAGGCGTTCGAGAACTACCCTTTCATTGACGCTTGCGGCGTCCTGGTAGAGCCAAACGCTTATGACGGGAAGGACAGCCAGTACATCGGAACCCCGTACGGATCCAAGGTGAACGGGCAGATCGCGTACTATTACGAGATGGACAACGGAACAGCTAAAGTGGCGACAAACGTAGAGGCAGACGGCTCCGAGTTTACAAAGCCTTACTACACTGAAGCGGTTGCCGCAAAGAAGCCTATACTGACTGATCCATACTCGTTCTATTCGGTCGTGAAGGGCACAGTGCCCATGATAACGCTGTCCGTTCCAATCATGAAAGACGGCAAGGTATACGGCGTTGTCATATCTGACATTTACCTGCAGGGCCTTATTGAGGATCTGAGCGCCCAGAAGATATTTGCGACTGGGTATGCCGCAGTCTCCAACTCCAGCGGAAAGCTCGTCTACTCCCCAGAGATGTCGGAGCTTGGAGTTGACAAGGGCCAAGCAGGGCTGGATTACGGAACGGGCGAAAAGGGCAAGACGATTTTCAGCTTCGCTGACTCAAAGATCAACGGCAAGCCCAGCCTTGTCGCGACTTTGCCGTTTGGCATGGACATTGTGAACGAGTCCTTCGTTGTGTCCATTGTGGCCCCGGAATCGGAGATATACGCGAACGCCACGAACTTCACGATAAAGGTCGGAGTTTTGTTTTTTATAGTAACCCTCTTGCTGATACTCATGATATACTTCAGCGTCAACCGCTTCTTGAACCCGATGGGATTGCTGACTGAGGCGTCTCGGAAGATATCCGAAGGGGACTTCAACCTGGAGCTGCCCAAGCCTTCGAATGACGAGATAGGCCAGCTGACCCAGAACTTCGGGGTGATGACTGGGACGATAAACGGCCTGATCGAAGACATCGAGAACCTGGCGGAAAAGCACGCGCAGGGCGAGATGGACTTCACGCTATCCACGGACCAGTACAAAGGCGCGTACGCGGAAGTGGTTGCAACTGTCGGCACCATGTCAAGCAACTATTCCGACATGGTAAAAGAGATCATAAGAACAGCGACCAACTACTCAAACGGTGACTTCAAGCATGAGTTCCCGGAGTATCCGGGGCAGCTGGACAGATTGACAGCCTCTATGAGAAAGCTTAAAAACAACCTGGTTGTTGTCAGCGACAACGTAAACGCGCTGATAAACTTCGGGGCGAACGGGCAGCTTTCGGAACGGGTTGATTCCTCCAAGCTTAGAGGGGATTGGCGCGAGCTAATAGAAGGACTTAACGCAATACTTGACACGGTAGCCACCCCTATACTTGAAGCTAGATCAGTCATGGCTGAAATGGCCAAGGGCAACTTCAAGAGCCTGGTGGAAGGCGACTTCAAGGGCGATTTCGCAAAGATGAAAGACGCAATAAACACAACGGTCAAGTCGATTGACAGCTACATTGACGAGATCATAGAAGTGCTGGGGCAACTGGCCCAGGGAAACCTGAACGCGGAAATCAAGAGGAACTACGCAGGGCAGTTCAGCTATATAAAAGAGGCTCTCACAACCATCATAGAGTCAATGAACAGGACTCTTTCAGAGATAAACAGCGCCTCGTACCAAGTGCTTGACGGCGCGAAGCTCATATCCCACACCTCCATGTCCCTGGCAACTGGAGCGGCTGAGCAGTCAGAGGCTATTGAGGCTCTGTCTAGTTCAATAGAAAGCATAGACGCCCAAATTAAGCTGACCTCGGACAACGCCGCCCAAGCCAGCGCCATAACAGAAAAGTCCTCAGGCCATGCGGTCTTTGGAAATGACGAGATGCTTAACATGGTGAAGTCCATGGATGAGATCAATGAGTCTTCAAACAACATTTCAAGAATCATAAAGGTTATTCAGGACATCGCGATGCAGACGAACCTTCTGGCGCTAAACGCCTCAGTGGAATCAGCCAGGGCGGGCGTCCACGGAAAAGGTTTCGCTGTTGTAGCGCAGGAAGTCAGAAACCTGGCGTCAAAGAGCCAGGATGCCGCCAACGACTCATCAAGCCTGGTGGAAAGCTGTATCCAGGCAGTGCAAGACGGGACAAAGAACGCTGGCTCTACAGCGGAAGCCTTGAACACTATCGTCAAGGACGCCAAAGAGGTGTCAGACATTGTGGCAAGCATAGCCCAAGCGGCGTCGGAACAGGCGAAGGCCATATCTGAGCTGTCAATGGCGCTGGGAAAAATCGCAAACGTTGTCAAGAGCAACAACGCAACCTCCCAAGAAACAGCCGCCGCGTCCCAGGAGCTGAGCTCCCAGGCGGAAACTCTGCAGGAGCTGGTTTCATACTTCCAGCTGCGAACGCAGAAAGAGCAGAGGTCAAGGGTGTCATAGTGCATATCCCAAAATTCTTAACTTTTGCAAGCCATAAAATTAATTTTGGGATATGCTCTAAGAAAAGGGCGGCGACAGCCGCCCTTTTTTGATGTTGGTATTTGGTTTTTTTTGGGGGGAGAGCTTGCTCTAGAATTCCAGCACGTCGTTCAAGCTTAATCCTCTCTTGTCAAGCTGTATCTGCGGCCACGCCATGAGATTGTCATCAGAAAGCTTAGCGATTTCGTATAGCGCGTTTCTTATGGCATCTGAATCAGAGTTTGCTGCCTGCCCTTTAGCCTCCATCTCGATAGCCTTGACTTTATCCGCTGGAACCTCAAAGATTTCTGAAGCGATGCTCGTGGCGAGAGGGATCTGATGCTCATACAGTCGCTTAATCAGCAACAGTGAGTATTCCTCCTACAAAGGAGTAAACATGTCGAATACATTTTCCATAGCCGTAAACTCCTTGCAGATAATTATTCCTCTCTTGGCAAGACCTTTTGCATCAACGCCATGAGATCGTCATAAGAAAGCTTAGCGAGCGCGTTTCTTATGGCATCTGAATCAGAGTTTGCTGCCTGCCCTTTAGCCTCCATCTCGATAGCCTTGACTTTATCCTCTGGAACCTCAAAGATTTCTGAAGCGATGCTCGTGGGGAGAGAGATCTGATGCTCATACAGTCGCTTAATCTTCCGCAGCGAGTATTCCTCCTCCAAAGGAGTAAACATGTCGAATACATTTTCCACAGTCGTAAACTCCTTCCAGATCTTTTCTAAAACAATGCCAGATACGACATTGGAAGAAAAGACCATCATTAACGCTAAAAGCTTGTTTTTCCACAAAGTGCTTTTGCTTGTCTTGGACACAAGCTCTGCGCACTGGCGCAATATTTCTGCAGGCTCTCTGGAATCAGCGCACAATGGGGCAAAGATCATGTCGAGCTCATCGAGCTCCTTGCCCGCCAAGATGTTTGTCTCAGCTTTTGCCAAGAGATTGCTTGCACGCATTTTTTTAAGTTCGAGTATCAGGGGAGCAAATGTCAGATTTCCACCCGTAATAACACGTTTTACTGTTGATACTTTTTTTGTAATGATTACAGTATAGAAAGGCATATGATGCATTTCCATATGTCTTTGATTGTAGCCGCTGAAGCGCACAATGTCATCCTTTTTGAGTTCAGCTTGGAATTCAGCGTGAAAGCCAACCTTTTCCTTCTTTCCAAAAATGTTCTTTCTGATGAATGAGCAGGCGAAATCCGAATGCCTCATGTTAACGGTTACCTCAGCATGCTCTGTGGAAAGTATCTCGCCAAACTCTAGCCCCTTGAATCCGAAATGCTCCGCTAGTTTAGGGTAAAACAGCGCAAAGGATTCCTTGACAACTTTGTCATAGATTTTTTCTTTCTCACCTATTTGGATACTTGACAGGTTTGGGGCATTTGCTGACGCACCTGCAGTTTGGTTCGTATTGGTGGCATTTGCTGACGCACCTGCAGTTTGGCTCGTATTGGTGGCATTTGCTGACTGCCCTGAGGCTTTGCTCGCATTGGCAGATTGCTTCTTCGTGGAGCGAGGAACGATTGGGGTGTTGTCTGAATTATCTTCCTCTTGAACCTCTATGCCAAGCTTATGCATGAGCCATTTTTTCATCCTAAGCTTTAACTTGGCGAATAGTTGCTTCGTAGAATAGCCTCCTTTATTATACTGCAAATCAGATGACATTGCAACAATTTTTTCTTCGCACATTGAAACGATGATTGGCATTTGATGGAATTCGGCATCGCATTATGCGCTTAAGGATGCTTGTGTGTACCGGAATATATTTACTGAACTTTCACTACGCTCCTTTCTTAACTGGTTTTTCGGTTTTAGCCAAAATTCTTCTCAACGACGAACCTCAGATCATCGCGAATTGGCAAAAACATTCTACAAGCGAGCTCAAAAGCATTAATTATACTCAATCAAAGCAACGACAAATGACTTGTATGAAATTTGCGAGCGATAAATGATTCTTGGTAAGGCATTTGCAATGTAACGCTAACATGTTTTCAAAAGCTAGTCACCAAACAAAGGCACACAAATTAAGTCGAAATTTAGCGTCGAAAAATGCTGAAAAAAGTATACATCGGGTCAAAAGACCTGTCAATCCCTTTTTTGAAGTATTTTTCGATTTTTTGTATTTCTTTTTCGAGTCGTGATAAATTGCCCTTGCCGTTCAAAGTAAGTATGTTCAAAAGCCTATAGAATCAAAAAATTATGATTCGCAATTCACTTAGATATTTCGAAAAAAACATATGTTTTGATGAACGTATGTAAGGGCGCTGACTTGGTCAGCGCCTATAAAAAGCTTTTGAAGCGTTCCAAACGGCTTCAGCAAGAATGCAGCTCTGTATTCTGTCTTAAGCCAATTTTTTTCTTTGAATTGTGCCGAACCAATTTATTTGCTGTTAGCGTCGTTGCCCGCCTCAAAACCTAGTCGGGCCGCTCCCGCTAAGACAAGAAAATTCTAAATCATACCGTTCGTTAGTATATATAAGCGCCAAAACGGGGCACAATAATACAGATGCCAAAAAAGCACGGCAAACGCGGGTTTATGACGGCTAGGGCGCATAAAGG
>JAISWZ010000083.1 GCA_031270945.1 Clostridiales bacterium
TCGCCTACATGGGCGGCGCTCAGGATGAGTACGGATACGAAGACGAAGAGTCAAAGCTTGCCTTTGCTGGAGTTACCAAAGAAGAGATCGGAAGGCTAAACCCCTGGGCCAGGATCGCCTCGAAAGAGAACCCGCCTACAGGCGATGGGATACTTTTGATGCTAGGGCTCTTGGCGGCGTTTGCTATTCAGTTGGTCTTATCGCTAAAGCTGATGGCAAAGGCGAAAAAGAAAATTTAAGGTTCGGGGCAGCGCTTCCAAGCGTTTGCCCCTTTTTCTGCATTTGAATTTGGCGAGACCAAGATAGAGAGAACAAGATGAAAAGAACAAGATGAAAAGAACAAGACGGAAAGAACAAGATGAAAAGAACAAGATAGAGAGAACAAGAGCTATACCATATTATGACTTTAAAGAAGCTTACGGATTTTTCCCAGGAATAAAAACTTCTAAATATATATGTTTGATATGAGATTTTTTTGTTAGTAAAGCCAGCTGACTTGGGGGTTTTGAGGTCAACTTGATGCAGCCCTTTGGCACAATTTGTGGCTGAACTGGCAAAAAGGGCGAACGTTAAGGGTTTTTTGCGGCTTGGGATGTGAGCGCCCAAAAAGAAAAAAAGAGGCATCAAACAGAGATTTGTGGTAACATTAGTGGATGCATATCGCAAAATTTAAACAGGGGCGTGGATTCGGGCATGCGCTTGTTCTTTAGAGCGAAAACATTTGCTAACGTTGCAGTTAGGCCCCATGAATATTGCGCCCCGCTGGGTTTTGCGATATGCCCAAGCGGCGAAATGGCATACGTCTGGCAGTGGCTGCGCCGGGCCATGCCCAAGGCATGCAGTGCTGGCGAAGGTGCGCTTGCCAGCATAGCGGGCGAATAAACTGATGACCGTTCAAATGTGGAATGTTCTTATCGTTGCCTGCCTCAGTAGAAAGTCGGGCCGCTCCCGCTAACGATAAGACAATTCTAAATCCGCTCATCAGTATAAATCCTTTCGCTCCGGCCAAAGGGTGCTCCTTTTGAGCAAAAGCCTGACATGCGAGGAGAACAGGAATGAGAGCTGCTGATGTTCAAGAAACTTGAGCTAGGGGACATTGAAACCATCAAGCCGTTTTTCCACTTCTCAGGAAGCAGGATTAACGACAACACAGTCGCCACGACAATCATGTGGCGGGACTTCTTTTTCACAGAGTACCTTGTTTTGGACGAAACGCTTATACTGAAGGTGAAGTTCCTGGATCTAGGAACTTCTTTCGCTGTACCCATGGGGAAAGATGTGCCCAAAGCTCTTTGTTTCATAAGGCAATGGTGCGAGGAGCATGAGACTCCCATGATCATTTGCAACGCCGCCACGGATGAGGTTGAAGCCCTTTCAGCCCACTTGAGCTTTGACAGCAGGGTGGAGAGAGACTTGGCAGACTACCTTTACAAGGCGGAAGACTTGGCATGGCTGGCTGGAAAGAAGTATAACGGGCAGAGAAACCACATCAACCACTTCTTGAGAACTTACGAATACAGCTTGGAGGAATTAAAAGGCGAGAACATCAAAGAGGCTCTCGACTTGCTGGACCGGTTAGGGGTAGAGGAAAATCCCACCCCTATATACTTGCACGAAAGAGCTGTAACGATAGAGGTCTTGGAACGGTACGAGACATATGGGATGGACGGGCTGGCGCTTAGGGCAAACGGGACTGTGGTTGCATTTGCCGTGGGCGAGGCTCTAAATGGCGTCCTATTTGTCCATATCGAAAAATCAGACTCAAAATACAGAGGAGCGCCCCAGATGATAGCTAGCCGGTATGTGCAGCATATGCTTGGAGCTGGGATCACGCATGTGAATCGAGAAGAGGATCTGGGAGATGAGGGACTGAGAAAGTCAAAGCTCTCATATCATCCAGCTGAAATGCTGCAGAAGCACACGCTTTTTATAAAATAAAAAAATTATATAGTTTGGTTTGAGAAAAAAATATCATAAAAGCGTGTTCGCTTGACAATCCTGATTAAACATAGTAGCATTATTAGGGCGGCTTTTTGGAGCCCTGCAAGATGGAGGGATGCCAGTGCGGTACTTCAAGAGGGTTGAGGGGAATAGGGTGTACCTTTCCCCTATTAGGGTTGATGACGCAGAGCTTTATCTCAAATGGATGAATGATCCAGCTGTAGCCGTCAACTTCGGGTTCGCCCATCGCCTCTTCAGCTTGGCCCAAGAGGAAGCGGAGCTTGTGGAGCTGTCTGAACGCTGGACTTTCGCAATTGTCGAAAAAGGCTCAGACAGGCTCTTGGGCAACGTCTTCTTCATGGACATGGATCATGTCTACCGCATAGCCGAGGTAGGGGTGTTCATAGGAGAGGCGGCTGACAGAGGGAAAGGGTACGGAGGAGAAGCCCTGTCGCTTCTTTTGTCCTATGGCTTCGACTTCTTGGATCTGCACAACATCCTTCTTCACGTCCACGAAGACAACCAGGCAGCCATCAAGTGCTATAAAAAGCTTGGGTTCAGGGATTGCGGCAGACGCACTGAAGCCGTCTACAAAAACGGAAAGCGTGTCGACATGCTGTCCATGGAGCTTTTAAAAACCTGGTTTGCAGAAAGAGAGAAAGTAAAAGAAACAGACATTGGAGGCAAGCCGCGTATGGGAAACGCAATTCAAGACGCTCTCCTGGAGAGGCGCACGATAAGGGGCTACAAGCCTGAAGCTCTCTCGAAGGAGCAAGTGGCAGCGCTGGCTGAAGCCGCTCTGGCTTCACCAAGCGCAAACAACGCTCAGCCATGGAGGCTGAAGCTCATAACCAACAAGCCCCTTATAGAAGAGTTTGACAAGGCTATCTTCGAAAGCTTCAAGGTAACTTTGCCTGAAGTCTACGAAAGATCCAAGAGCAGAGGCTCCACGGTTCTCTACCATGCCCCGCTTGTTGTGCTGATCTTGACGCCGCAAGCGAACCCGGCCGCCGTGGATGTAGGAATCCTTTCGGAGAACCTGGCCATTTCAGCCATTGGGCTGGGACTTGGAAGCGCAATCCTTGGCCTTCCCGGATTCTTGTTCAAGAGCCCGGAAGCCGCTGAGATCTGGAGAAAGAAGCTTGAGATCCCGGAGGGGTATGATCTGGCGCTCACTGTTGTTGTCGGCTACAAGGCAGACGGAGTGGAAGTCAGGGCATACGCTCCGGATTTCGAGAAAGTGTCCTATATCGAGTAGGCAAAAGGCCTGGCAGGGAACCTGCCAGGCCTTTTGGTTTTGTTTTTTTTTGTTTTATTTTTGTTTTTTATTTTTGTTTTTGTATTTAATATTTTAATTTTATTTTATTTTATTTTATTTTTTTATTAATGATTTATCAAGCCGCCCTGCCCTTCGCCTCTTTCATCAGCTTCAGGATATCTTGCCACTTCATCCCAAGCAGGATCGTAAGCAGCCCTGCCATGTGCGAAAGCTCAATCCTTGTGTCCTTGAATATGACAGCTATGAAGAAGATGGTCACAAACGGCGTGAGGAAAGACATGTTGGCAGCAAGAGCGGCAGAAGCGGTTTTCAAGGCCTTGAACCACAACCCGTAGCTCAGGGTGAAGTTGGCGGCGCTTAGCCAAAAGAGCAGGGAGAAATCCCTAAGGCTCACCAGCGTGAAGCTGGAGTTCGCAAGCATTGCGACAGTGGAGAACGCAAAGCCCAATCCTATGTATATTACATTGCTAAGCTCAATGTCAGCTGTGTTTTTCTTTCCGAAAGCGGAAAACAAGCCCCAGAGAACGGCAGCCGCGAAGGCTAGCGCGTAGGATCCCATGATCTTGGGGTCAAAGACCATGGCCCTTCCTCCTGAGACGACGATGTAAGCGCCCAGGAAGCAGATGGCGGTAGAAGCCAATTTGGGGATTGTAAGCTTTTCGCCGTTGACCGGATGCGCCAGAAGCACTATGAAGACAGGGTACAGGTAATTCAGCATAGTTATCGGCACTATTGTCTCATCAGTGGACTCCTGCAATGCCAGCATATAGCAGAGCAGGTAGGCATATGAAAATACGGCGCATCCGGCTAAGAGCAGCCACTGCTTTCCCGTCAGCCCTTTCAGCAAAAGGTGCTTTTTCTTCATGAAAAAGCTGGGAAGCAGGGTGAGAAAGGCAAGTCCGTACAGGTAGAACTGGAGCTGGTAAGAGTCTATCCCCTGCATCAGGAGCTTGCTGACAGAAGCCAATGTGCCCCAGCAAAGCAGGAGCACAGTCATGTATACATACACGTTGCCAAAAAAGCCTTTAAGCTTTGAGATCACTTTGTTCCCTTCCGGCTAGCGGCCTTGGGTTGTTTCGATTTTTGATTTTTTCTCGTTTGTTTTTGCAAATTTTCTTGAATTTCTTTCTATTTCAAGAAAATCGGGTTGGCGTACGCCTTGCACCCGTACTCGTCATAGATTTCAGCGCGAATGTAAGTCTGGCCGGGATAGATCTTGCCTCTGTGGCTTTCGACGTGCTGGCCTGGCTCAGCCAGGTTCCAGGTAAACTGCCTTCTCTCTCCGTTGAAGTAGATCCTTGACACTGGAGAGCAGGACAGGAAAGCCTCATTGCCCTCGACATAGAAGTCGTAGATTTCAGGCCCTGTACTGGCGTAGAAGCTTCCAGCCGCGATGGAGGAGCATATGTCCTCTTCCGACAGGGACTTTGCCTTCACCTGAACAAAGCCTCCAAAGGAGTCGCTTCCGATAGTGCCAAACGGCTCGAAGTTGTGGTTGTCATCGCTGGCGACACCCCAGAGGCGCGGCCCCCTGCGCATCACAGCGTCCCAGAAGACGCATGACTCGCCCATGTTTAAGAGCTTGTAGCTGCTGTTGTTGAAAACCTCGCAAGCGACAAGCCCTTTGAGCTGAACCACGTCGTCGTATTCTATTGTGGACCAGTGGGGGTGCGCGAATATCACTTGAAAGCCTCTTGCCAGCATGTCGTCGATGAACTCCTGGGCAGTCTCAAGGCCTGAGAACTCTCGCACAGGCACTCTTTCCAGGTGGCCAAAGCAAGGCTTGACCGCGTTTTTCAGCGCTTCCGGGGTTCCGGGTATAACGACGAAATGGAACTCCCGACCCTCGTTATGCATCTCCAGGTTGCCCTCAAAGCCTCTGAGCGCCAGGAAGCTTTCATCGCAAAGGTTTTTCCAGTCGGCGAAGATGTTGTGGTCAGTAAAGGCCACAAAGTCGTAGCCCTTCTCCTTATAGGCTTGCGCCAAAACTTCTATCTTCTGGGTCCCATCCGAGTAGGTGCTGTGGCAATGCAGGTTTCCCTTGTAGTACTTTCCGTCTTCAATGAGATTTGTGAGTCTCACTCGTATGATCCTTTCTTTGCTCCCCCGCCAAAGGGCGTGTTGGGGCGAACCGCTGCCGATTGCGGCGGCGGCTTCGGGCATAGGCCAAAAGAGCGAGGGAAGTCTTGCGCGGACTTCTCTGAGCCCTTGGGATATGCGCCAAAGACATTATACATCTCGAAAGCCCCGAGCGCAATTTGGATTC
>JAISWZ010000159.1 GCA_031270945.1 Clostridiales bacterium
AACTGTTTTCCTGATTTCAGATCCGAGGTGAAACTATGGCGCGAGCCCAGCCGACGCAAGCGCCGGCGCAGCCAAAGAAGAAACGCAGGCTAGCCATTCCCTTGAGCATAGCGGCAATCCTTCTGGCTTTGGCTGCAGCCATATACTTTAACGCCTTTAAATTAAGAGACAACTACGTGTACCCTTTTATGCGAAAGATCCCCATAGTTCAGAGCATGGTTCCAGCTGAAGGCGAAGCCTCTACAGATCCGATATACTCCATGGGAGCTGAAGATTTAAGGAATGAGACGCTAAAACTGAGAAAAAAGCTGGAAGAGGCGGAAGCTGAAACTGATGACGCCAGAGCGCAAAGCGCCAGCTACCTGGAACAGATGAAGACCCTGCAAGCGTTTGAGGAACAGCAAGTGTCTTTCAAAAGAGACAAGGAAGAGTTCGACCAAATGGTAGCCCTCAAGGATCCGGAGGCCTATTCCGCGTATTACGAGAGAATAAGCCCTGAGAACGCGGAGAGGCTATATCCTATGGCGGCGGCTGAAGCCGGCCAGGCAGGCCTGCAGAAAAAGTACGCGCAGACATTCGCGCAAATGGATGAGTCTAGCGCGGCGGCCGCCCTGGAGCAGCTAATCCCTACGGATATGGATCTTGTTGTCATGGTAATGGGAAGCCTGGGGCCTGATGCCGCAGGCGAGATATTTGACCAGATGTCAGCCGCGAGCGTTGCGGCTGTGACAAAAAGAATGGCGCCTGTCGCGCCGTGATTGGGGAGGGAACCTAATGGAGGTGCAAAAGGCTCAGTTTGAATTGACGGGAACGCCTCTTGGCAAGAATAAATCCAAGACTGGCAATTTTCTGCCTTTTCTTGAGAAAGCGGCTCAACCCGCTCCAACAAAAATAAAAAAGGGCGAAACGCTTGCGGCGATCCGGCCGCAAGCCAAGAAGAATCCCGACAAGCCGAATAAAGCCGGGCAAGACAAGGGCGCGGAAAAATCTTTGGACTCTGTCAAAGAAAAGACTATGTCCGAAGAGGCAGAAACCCAGCAAGAGGCGTTGGATGACGGCGCCGAGGCAAAAGAAACAGAAGAGGATCCCTGCAAGGCAGTCTTTGTCAACGCCACCCCCATCGAACCCCAATTCATAGCCATTGAGGCTGTCCTCTCATTTTTTGGCGCTAGCGCCGAAATTCTGCCTGAAACAGATTCCCTGGAAGAAGCTCCAGCTGAAGCGATTAATGTGGCGCCAGCGCCAAAGATAGCGCTTCCAATAGAAATGCCTGAAGAACAGGTGCTTGAAGACACGCCTATAATAGACTTGATCGAGCCAAGGCTTTTGGTTGAAAAAGAGCAACCTTTAAAAAAGCCGGAAGGCTTGAATCCATCCCCGGAGCCTGAAGAGCTAACCCAAAGCCTTTCAGTCGCCGTCTCGCAAATCTTGAACAGCAGAGAGTCTGCGCCAGAACCAATCCCGCAAGCTTTTATTATAGAAGAAGCCGCCAGTGTGGCGGCCATACAGGAAACTTTGACAGACACAAAAGACAGTTCCAGCCAAAGCGAGCCAGATCTTGGCGAGGCGTCGAAAGCCGCCCAGGCAATGGCTTTGCCTTTCGCCGAGAAAGCGCAAGCGGCAGAAGCCTTTGTGGTTCCAAGAATAGAGGTCGCGCCAGCCGACATAGCAAGGCAGATAATGGGCCGCGCGACAGTAAGGGAAACATCGCCAGGGGTGTCAGAGGCCAGGATAGCGCTCCACCCGGAATCCCTGGGAGAAGTCGTGCTGAGCGTCAAGTCTGACAACGGAGTGATTACCGCAAACTTCGCCGCCGCTGATCCAAGGGTAAGAGCTGTCATAGAAGAAAGCTTAACCCAGCTCAAAGCGGCGCTGGCCGATCAAGGGCTTGGGGTCAGCCAGCTTTCAGTCTCAGTTGGAGGAGAGCGCCAACCCCAACCGCAACAGGAAGAAAGAAGACGGCAGGGAAGATATTATGGCGCCGAAGAGAAAAGCGATCCAGCCCCTGAGGCGATAACGCAAGGCATTTCAGGCAAGACCATGGACTTGGCGATATAGGGAGGCCAGTGTTGGAGACGAATGTAACACAGACAGACTCTGCGCTTTGGACAAGCAAGACCGATAAGCCAAACCCAAAGCCAGCCGTGAAGGCGCCCACCCAGGAGATGGACAAGGAAGCCTTTTTGAAGCTTCTTTTGACAGAGCTAAAGTACCAGGATCCGCTGAACCCCGTGCAAGACAAGGAGTTCATTGCGCAGATGGCCCAGTTCTCATCTCTGGAGCAGATGAGAAACATGGGAACGACAATAGCAAGAACCGCGTCAATGGCCCTTGCTGGAAAAAGGGTAAAGGCGGTGTCCGAAATCGACGGGCTCCCGCTTGACGGGATAGTCGAGGCTGTCATGTTCAAGGCGGGAGAAGCCTATTTGGCGGTTGACGGAAAAGTCGCCAAGGCGTCGTCGGTTGAGGAGGTAAGGCTGGCTTGACAAGCGCTTGGCGCTTGTCAGCAGGGCAGTTCTCCTGCTAGCCTTGAGGACCGATGCCAAACGATCTTGAAGATTGGCCGGAGCCTGCGCCCATGCAACTTTTTTGGAAAAAGTGAAAGACTAAAAGCATATCCCAAATTTATTTTAGGGCTTGCGAAAGCCAAAGCAGTGCTTTGACTTTCGTTGCGCCACTTTAGGAAATTTGGGATATGCTCTAAGTGCATATCCCAATATTAATTATAGGGCTTGCAAACGTAACGCAAGTTTGCTCTTTGAAGCCCAAGACAAACACTGTTTAAGAGCATATCCCAAAATTTTATCCGAGGCACCGGAAAAATCCAGCGTTGAAGCATTCGCCAGGATTTTTCCGGCGCCATTTCGGAATTTTGGGATATGCACTAAGCCATTGCAGGATTTTGCCGCAGTTGTTAAGAAAAATTTGGGATATGCAACAAGGCGTATCTCTCAAAATGGATTTGCAGCAAAACGCATTTTCAAATTTGGGGATCTGTTCTTGGAAACAGCGCCAGGCGGGCAAATACGCCAGGCAATTGGCGAAACAAAGGGGGGCTTCTGATATGATGCGTTCCATGTTTTCAGGCGTGTCCGGCCTGCGTGTGCATCAGACGAAGATGGATGTCATAGCCAACAACATATCAAACGTCAACACTACAGCATACAAGTCCAGCCGGGCGACTTTCAGCGAGGTTTTCAGCCAGACCCTTTCAGGCGCCAGCGCGCCGAATGACTTCACCAAGCGCGGCGGCATAAACCCCATGCAGATAGGGCTGGGGGTCAACCTGGCCTCCATTGACAAGTCAATGACAAACGGAGCGGCGCAAAGGACAGACAACCCTTTGGATTTGATGATTCAAGGGGACGGATTTTTCATCATGGCAGACGGCAGCGGGACTTACTTCACCCGCGCGGGAAGCTTTACGGAAGACATGGATGGATTTCTTTCGCAAAACGGAATGAAGCTAATGGGATGGGACGCCCAGTTTGACCCGCAGATAAAAGAGTTCGCCATAGAGCGAGGATCAACTGTCCCGCTGCAGATATCAGGAAGCAAGGAGTACATGCTTCCAGCAATAACGACCCAGGTAAATTTTTCGGGAAACATAAACCCGAACACGGATCCAGTTGTAAGGCGAACAATGAGCTTTTATGACTCTGTGGGAACAAAGTACCTGCTTGATGTGACGATGGAGTTCCAGAGCACACCGCAACTTAACGGCTCCCAATGGACGCTTACCTTTGGAGACGAGATCTATGTGAACGGGGACAGGTCAAAGCCTGTTGCAATCGGACCGCCTACTGCTGTGGTGATCGACTTTGACGCAAACGGCGTTTACAGCTCAACCCAAAATATGGCTGTAAATATAGTTCCATCAGCAAACCTTTCGCCTGGTGCCACAATAGGTGGCAACGGCGGACAAATCGACCTAAATTTCTCCGACCTGTTCCAGTTCGTCAACGAGAACACCAACGCCATAGCCCTGAACAAGGACGGCAACCCGCCTGGCCATCTCTCTGGCCTGTCAGTGGGCGGAGACGGAAAGATCACTGGGCGGTACTCAAACGGAACAACAAGGCTCCTTGGGCAGGTGCCGCTTGCCAAGTTCAAGAACCCGGAAGGGCTTGAGAAGATGGGCCAGAACCTCTTCTCCACAACGCCAAACTCCGGCGGCTTTGACGGGGTTGGAACTGACGGCGAGATGCAAGGCGGCGTCCTTGAAATGTCAAACGTGGATCTCTCACAGGAGTTTACTGAAATGATAACAACACAGCGCGGGTTCCAAGCCAACTCCAGGGTGATAACAACTTCTGATGACATGCTGCAGGAGCTTGTGAACTTAAAGCGCTAGCCGTAAACGCTTGAAATAAAAGCGCTAAATAAGCATTGCGCTAGAGGGATTGCCGTGATCAACATTACCAAGCTCAACGGGAAGCTAGTGACAGTCAACTGCGATCTTATCCTTTCCATGGAGGAAAGCCCGGACACCACAATCACAATGACAACAGGAGACAAGCTTATAGCCAGGGAATCAATAACAGAGCTGGTGCAAAGGGTCATAGCCTTCAAGTCCGCCTGCCTGAAGAAGAGGGACATAGGGGCTTGAGCTCGCCATTGTCACTGCTTGCGGATCCCGTGCCGCTCTTTATTGTATGCGGCGGCGCTCTGGTGTCCAACCTTATGGCTGGCGGCGCAAAGGGCTTGCGCGCCGCCGCCAGGGCTTTCGCGCCTAGGCCAGCCTTGGATCTGGCGCCGTCGGAATTGGCGGCTGACATGTTCATGAAGTCGCCGTCTGAAATGGAGCGGGAGATCCAAGGCGTATCCAGCAAGTTTATGAGGCAGGCTCTTTTGGCCGCATCGGAGCTTGGGCCGGAGGCTCTCGCCAGAACCCTTGACCTTGAGGTGGAAGCCCAAAGCGCAAGCTTTGAGGAAGACGCCCTGGCCTGGGAGCATGCGGCCAACGCCGCAGACGCCTGGGGCGCATTGGGTGCCATGGCTGGATTCATCCTGGCGCTAGCCTTAAGAGACGAGGAAGTAATGAGAAGGGTCTGGATCATGTTTTCCCTGAGATGCGCCCTATGGGGGCTGATATTTTCCAGGGTAGCCCTTTGGCCCATAGCGGTCAGAGTCAGGTCTTCAGGCGCAAGAACGCTTGTGTCCATGCGGCTTGTGTCAGAAGCGGTTGTATCCCGCGCGTCAGGGGAGACGAACGAAAGCTTGAATCGGATAGCTGAAAGGCTATGAATGGCTTAAAAGAATTAAAGGGCTTAAGGGCAAAAAAAGGCTTTTTCGGCGCTCCAGGCTATAAATCTGGGCTAAGCGCTTTCAGCGTGTATGCGGCCATAGCGGCGCTGGCGCTGTCCAGTGAAACAGATATTAATAATAAAAATAATAATAATCAAAAAAGCTACGCCCCCGCTCCAATGGAGATCATTCAAGAAGCCCGGATATCATGGGAAATATCGGTTCAAGAAGAAAAAATCAGCGTTTCTCTTGATCCTTCTATAATATTTAAGCCAAGCCGCGCTGCGCTTGCCCCGGAGGGGGAAGCGCAGGCGAAAAAGCTGGCGGATCTAGCGGCTAAGCTCCAGCCTGAAAGCGCCATCGTCAAGGCTGCCGTTGCCGGAGGGCATGACAACCCCCAGTTTCCCGATCCCAGGCACTTGGCTGCCGCCAGGGCGGCAGAGCTTGCCGCCGCTTTGTCCAGGGAGGGCTTGGAGGCGCGGTACATGGGAAGCGAGCAAAACGGCGAGGGCTGGGCTTTGGAGCTTTTTATGGGCGAATAGAATCGCGCAGCGCATGACAGAGGAAACAAGCGCCTGCCCCAAGCGAGCTTTGGGGCAATCGCCAAGGGAGAGGGAACGGAAGATGGAAAAGAACAACACATTGATGATAGTCATCATTGTCTTGCTGGTCATCCTCCTTGGATCAGTAGGCGCAGTGTCCTTCTATGCCTTCAAGGTCTTTGGGAACGCCCAAGAGCCTCCGCCAGCGTCGGCGGAAGCGCCCCCTTCCAAGCTGTCAGTCGAGGATATTGAAAAAGTGAACCTGTCTTCTCCAATAAGCACCAACCTGAAAGTTGGCACGGACGGCATGGATCACTACGTCAAGATAAACCTGTCTATCGGGGTCAACAAGACCGACAAGAAAGAAAGCCCCAAGATGATAGAAATGCTTGGCGCAAACGAGATGGTGACACGGGATATTGTCTTGAACATCCTGAGGTCAAAGGCAATAGAAGACCTGGACAAGCCGGAGGGGCAAGAGCTGATGAAAAACGCGATAAGGGAAGCGCTCCAGCTGGAGTTCGAGTCGACGCTGATTGTGCAGGTTTACATCAGCGACTTGGCGTTTTACTTCGCGTAAAGTCGGCTGCTCGCGGGCCTAATAAATTTGTTTATGATAAGCAAAGAAATTTAAGCCAAGAAACTTAACTCAAAACTTTTATGCCAAGCGCCAAAGCGCTGCCCAGAAAGGCAGGTGGCCAAAATAGGAGATGTCTTAAGCCAGAGCGAAATAGACAGGCTTTTGAAGCAGCTGGAGGAAGCTGACTCAGGAGCGTTCAATGTGACGCCTCCCGATCCCAAGACCGCTGCCAAGCGGTACGACTTCAAGATGCCAAGCAAGTTCAGCAAGGAGCAGCTGAGAACCCTGGAGATCATCTTCGACAACTACGCCAGGCTGGTTTCTTCCTTTTTGTCAGCGTACTTGAGGACGACCATCAACCTTGACGTGGCTGCCGCCACTCAGACAAACTACCGCGAATTTTCCAATTCGATGTTCAATCCGGTGATATTGGCTTTTGTGAACCTGAATCCGTTAAAAGGCTCTATTGTGCTTGAAATATCGCCTGCCATAGGCTATGCTATAATAGATCGCATTTTGGGCGGCCCTGGCTTTGGCTTGAAAAAAATGAGGGATTTTTCCGAGATAGAAAAGGTGCTCCTGGAGCGGGTTGTCAGCCAAATGCTTTTGTACTTGGTTGAGCCATGGGAAAACGTGGCCCAATTCAAGCCAAGGCTTGAGAAGATAGAAACAAACCCCCAGTTCGCCCAGGTGGTGCCGCCTACGGAAATAGTGGCGCTTGTTACCCTTACCGCCAAGATAGGCGTGGTTGAGGGGTTCATGAACTTCTGCCTTCCCAACATGACGCTGTCCCCTGTTGTGGAAAGGCTAAACACCAAGTACTGGTTCGAGAGCCCGGAAGACAAAGAGGAAGCCTGGCAGCAGAAAGTTGAAGATCGGCTGGAAAACGCTATGGTGCCCGTTTCGGCGGTTATAGGCACAGCCAGGATCACGGTCAGCGATTTTATAAGCCTGCAAGTCGGGGACATTATACCCCTTGACTCCCACATCAGCCAGGACATGGTTGTGCTGATTGGAGACTTGCGCAAGTTCAAGGGAAAGCCTGGCTTGAGCAAGGGCAGGTACGCGGTTCGCATCACAGGGCCGGCTGAAACGGAGGATGAGTTCTAATGAGCGACATGTTGTCGCAGGCCGAGATAGACGCCCTGCTAGGCGGAGGCAGCCGGTCCGATGATCCTCCGGCCTCAGCCGAGGAGGATATAGAGAGCCTCATCTCAAACGAGCAAAAGGACATCCTGGGGGAGATAGGCAACATCTCAATGGGCACAGCGGCAACTACCCTTTTTACGCTGCTGAGCCACAAAGTCCTGATAACCACGCCCCGCGTCAACATAACAACCTGGTCCAAGCTGTCCGGGAGCTATGACAGGCCGTGCGTGGGCGTCCGGGTGGACTACAAGGAAGGCCTCAAGGGCGCCAACATCCTGGTCTTGAAAGAAAAGGACGTAAGGACCATAGCCAACCTGATGATGGGCGGAGATGGGCTGGTTGACGATGACACCCCTCTCTCGGAGCTGGATCTGAGCGCAATAGGGGAAGCCATGAACCAGATGGTGGGAAGCTCTTCCACCTCTCTTTCCAGCATGATCAAGCGGAAAATAGACATCGACACGCCAAACGCCTTTGTGCTGGACTTCGCCGACAACACCTTCTTTGACGAGATCGGGTTTAACCCGGAAGACGTAATAGTGTGCGTCTCATTCAAAATGGAGATAGGCACATTGATAAACAGCGAGATCATGCAGATATTGCCGTTGGAATTCGCTCAAGACATGGTCGACATAATGAAAACAGGGTTTGATCTCAGTGAGCCAGAGCCTGTGAAGGAGGAAGCGCCAATGCCTCCGCCAAAGGCGGTTGAGCCGCCGCAGCCGCCAATGCCTCCAAAGCCGCCAGTGACGGCATACGCCGCCGCAGAGCCGCCACAGCCTCCGCCAAGGCCAGACGTAAGCGTCCAGCCAGCGCAGTTTCAGACATTTGACTTGGGCCAGGCGATGCAGCAGAAGGAAAACATCGGAATCATCATGGACGTTCCGCTGGAAGTGTCAGTGGAGCTGGGGCGCACGAGGAAAAAGATAAAAGACATCCTGGAATTCTCCCCTGGCGTAATAGTGGAGCTGGACAAGCTGGCCGGAGATCCTATAGACATACTGGTTAACGGCAAGTTCGTGGCAAAGGGAGAGGTTGTCGTTATTGACGAGAACTTCGGGATAAGAATAACGGAAATTGTTAGCGTTGAGAAGAGAGTTGTGGTTTGAGTAGAAGAAAGAAATAAAAAATAATTAATTAATTAATAAATAAATAAATAAATAAATAAAAATAAATAGAGCAAGTAATTAATAAATAAAAATAAATAAATAGAATAAGCAACTAAAAAGATAAATAAATAGGATAAGTAAATAAAAAGATAAATAAAATTAAAAATAAATAAATTAAATAATCAAGAAAAGCAAAAAAACAAGAAATCAAAAAAGCAATCGCTAAAATGCGGCACAAGAGAGATGTTCTGTTTACTCACTATAACGGCCCAGCCTAAACGGCACAGGGCGAAAGCGAAGCCCGGAATCGGGCTTCGCTGTATGAATGCGCTTGCCTGAAATAGCATGCGATTCTTTGCAAAACCGCCTAAAGGCTAGAAAATCAGGGCTTTGATCAAAGGCCACTGTGCGACTCAAAGCGTTTTCTTGCCTGGCGGCTGCCGCGAATAATCAGCATGTTGCTCGCGCGCGAAAGCTTGGAATCATAAGGATTTCGCTCGCAAATAAAAAAGCAAGCAAAGACAAGGGGAGGTTTTTCCATGTCAGACAAATCAATTCTGCTGGTTGATGACGCTGCTTTCATGAGGATGATGTTAAAGGACATTCTGACAAAGAACGGGTACAATGTTGTAGGCGAGGCGGAAAACGGGGCCAGGGCGATAGAGAAGTACAAAGAGCTCAAGCCGAACCTCGTCATAATGGACATTACGATGCCTGAAATGGACGGAATAAACGCGGCGAAGGGCATAAAGGCCGTGGACAACTCAGCCCTTATCATCATGTGCTCGGCCATGGGCCAGCAGGCGATGGTAATAGAATCTATACAAGCCGGAGCAAGAGACTTTATTGTCAAGCCGTTCCAGGCAGACAGGGTTTTAGAGGCTGTCCAGAAGGTAATTGGGTAGGGGTTGAAAATGCGGTCATTTTTAGCGGCGTCAGGGGACTGGTCTTTCGGCCAGTTCTTTTGCATTACCCTGCTGTTTGCCATTGTTTGCCTGGCAGGCGCTTGCATCTCAAAGCTGATGGCTCGAACCAAAAGAAAGAGGTTTTTGGGCCGGATGCTTGAGATAGGCGAGAGCCTGCATGTAAGCCCGCAGGCGCTTGTGGCTGTTGTAAGAGCGGGAAGTCGATGGTTCCTGGTTGGAGTGACAAAGGAAAGCGTAAGCCTGATAGCTGAAATGGAGCCTGAAGAGGCAAATATAGCTCAGCCTAAAAGCTCTTTTGAGAAAAGCCTTGAAAAATTCTTCAGGAAAGAGGAAGGCGCATGAGCTTCCTGGACCCTCAGCACGCTTCTAGCACACTTGAGATTTTTGTATTCCTAAGCGCGATTTCACTTGCGCCGTCGCTATTGATAATGCTGACCAGCTTTGTCAGAATCATGATCTCCCTTTCGTTTCTCAGATCGGCTCTAGGCACCCAGCAAATGCCTCCGAGCCAAGTCTTGATAGGGCTGGCGCTGTTTCTTACGCTGTTTGTAATGGGTCCCATATTCACCGAGATAAATGACACGGCTCTAAAGCCGTACACTGACGGGGCGCTTAGCGCCTCGCAGGCGATTGACGCCGGCATGAAGCCGCTTAGGCGGTTCATGCTAAACCAGGCGGAAGACAAGGACATGGCGCTGTTCATGGAGCTCTCAGGCGAGACTTACGACTCTATCGAGAGCATACCGAACCGGGTGCTTATGCCGGCGTTCATGCTAGGAGAGCTTACCAAGGGCTTCAAGATCGGGTTTATCATATACCTGCCGTTTATAGCCATTGACATGGTGGTTGCCTCGATACTGATGGCAATGGGAATGATGATGCTGCCTCCGGCCATGATCTCTTTGCCGTTCAAGCTCCTGCTGTTCATAATGAGCGGAGGTTGGAGCTTTCTGGTTGAGAACCTGGTCAGGACTTTCAGGTTTTAAGTGCGTACCCTAAAATTTTGATTAAAAAGGCATGCGAAGCTTTAACGCGAGGCCTTTTAAATTCAAAAAGGCATGCGAAGCCTTAACGCGCGGCCTAAAAACAAACTTTGGGATATGCTTTAAGGAGATGAGCCTTTGACACAGGACACTATTCTTGATCTTATCCGGGACGGGCTTCTGGCAGTAATCATGAGCTCGGCGCCGCCTCTTCTCACCGGCCTTGCCGTAGGCTTGCTGGTGAGCATTTTCCAGACCGTCACATCAATCCAGGAGCCAACCCTGGCCTTCATCCCAAAGATTGTGGCTGTGCTTCTTAGCCTTGTCTTGTTTGGGCCTTTCATACTTACAACTCTTACAACCTATTTCGCAAAGCTCATTTCCGCGATCCCGCAACTTTTGGTTCCGAGGTGAAGCTGTGGCAGCGCCGGATTTTCTGGCCACATACATTCAAAACTATCAAACCTTGACTGCCATATTCGCAAGGCTTACCGCTTTTTTCATGCTGATCCCAGTTCTTTCGGCAGCCGGCATGCCAATGCAGGCCAGAATACTGTTCGCGTTCTCGGTGTCTCTGCTGGTTCTTGAGTCTGGCGTATGCGCCACAATAGATCCCAATGGCTACGCCGAGCTCTCCCTGATAATAGCCAAGGAGTTTTTCACCGGATTCATCCTTGGGTTTTCCGTCTACGTGATAATGAACGTCGTCTTTTTCATGGGCCAACTCATAGACTACCAGATCGGCTTCTCCATGGTATCCGTATTTGACCCCATGACCCAGACCCAAGCGCCTGTCACAGGAAACTTGATATACCTTGCGGTTTGCGCCCTGCTTGTTCAGTCTGGCGGGCTTAACGCGCTGATAGCGCTGGCCGCCGGAAGCTTTCGGATAGTCCCAATCGGAAAGGCGGTTATCATAGGCAACGAGCCCCTGGCCCAGCGCGCCGCGCTGTCGCTGGCCACATTCCTGACAATGGCAGTCAGGCTTTCCCTGCCTATAGTAGGCGCAATGCTGATAGTGGATGTGGCGATGGGGCTCTTGGTGAAAGCGGTGCCCCAGATGAACATATTTGTTGTCGGCATGCCGATAAAGCTTTTGGCAGGCCTGGCGCTTTTGTGGATGCTTTCGCCAATGGCGGCATCCATATGCCAGGAAGCCTTCGGAACGGCTATGGGTGATGCGCTGAAGATGATGCATGTTTTGGAAAGTTATTAGGGGAAAAATAAGCAAAGAGAAAATAAATAAATAAATAAATAAATAAATAAATAAATAAATAAATAAATAAATAAATAAATAAAATACAAATAAAAAACAAAAGAAATAAGTGTAAGAAACAAAAAGACAAAAACTTGATAGCAAGAAACAAACAAATATTAAGGCAAGACCAAAATACAAGACCAAAAAACAAAAAAACAAAAAAACCCAAAAACCAAAAAAACTAACCAAAAGCAACCCCTCACTTCCCGATCAGCAGGAGGCGTCTGATGGCTGAGCTTCTATCTATGGATTTGTCCTTTTTCGGAGGGGACAAGACAGAGAAGGCCACACCCAAGAAAAAGAGCAAGGCCAGAAGCGAAGGCCAGGTGGCCAGGAGCCAGGAAATTGGAACAGCCCTTTTGTTTCTTGGGATGTTCACAGCCATGAAGGCGTTCGCCCCTAGCATGATAGACAGCTTGATGGAGCTGTTCCGCTTTGGCATAGGCCAGGTGGGCGATGTTGCTGTTGTCTTTGACATCAACTACGCGCCAAGGCTTGTGACCCATTTCTTCGCCCAGGCGCTTCTGGTCGCCGCGCCTCTTCTGGCGGTCGCCTTGGTTCTTGGGCTTGCAGCCAACCTGGCGCAGACAGGCTGGCAAGTGACACCAAACCTTCTAGGCGCCAAGCTTGGCAGGCTAAACCCGATTTCTGGGATGAAGAGGCTCTTCTCGCCTCAGTCATTGCTTACCCTTTTGAAGTCCTTAGCCAAATTTGGGGTCATTGGCGCTGTCATCTACAACATGCTTAGGGAAAAGCTTGAGATCCTGCCGGGATTGGCTGAAGTGGAGCTTTGGGAGGGAGCGGGCATACTGGGAAGCCTCATGATCGACATGGGAATGAATGTCGGAGGATGGTTCGTTGCCATAGCAGTCCTGGACTACGCTTACCAAAGGTATTCCCACAACAAGAAGCTGATGATGTCAAAGCAGGAAGTGAAGGAAGAGGCGAAGCAGGCGGAGGGAAACCCGCAGGTCAAAGGCAAGATCAGATCAAAGATGCGGGAGGCGTCCATGCGGAGAATGATGTCCGCTGTGCCTCACGCCGATGTCATAATCACCAATCCTACCCATTACGCCTGCGCCCTGGAATATGACAGGGAAGGCGGAGGCGCTCCAATAGTCACAGCCAAAGGCATGGATCACTTGGCCAGGCGCATAAAAGACGCCGCCAAGGCCGCTGGCGTTTTTGTCCACGAGGACAAGGAGCTGGCCAGGGCTTTGTATTCCATGGTAGAAGTGGGAGATGAAATTCCGCCGGAGCTGTATCAGGCCGTGGCGGAAATACTGGCGTTTGTTTACAGAATGAAGGGGACTGGAATGCCAGGAAGATAATTAAATAGGGGCAGGTAGGGGCCCCCCCTCCCCCGTGGAGTGCCAATTTTTTATTAATTTAAAAAACCAATGATTTCTAATTTTATCTGTTTAAATCTATTTATTTCTTTTTCTTTCTATTTGCAAGCGCTCGCTTTCAAGCATCGCAGAAACCGCTTAGCGTCACGCGCTCGCCTAAACCGCTTTTAGCGCCTCTTTCTTTTGCTTTTAATTTGCCAGCGTCCCCATTGCTTGCAGAAATCGCTTTTGCAGCAAATTTGTCGTTTTGTTCAAACAAGCTCGAAGTATTGCGCTATTTTTGATATAATAAGAGCATATCCCAAAATTATATCCGAGGCGCCGAAAAAATCCGGCGTTGAAGCATTCGCCAGGATTTTTTCGGCGCCATTTCGGAATTTTGGGATATGCACTAAGAGCGTATCCTGAAAACCTTTTAAAAGGCTTGAAAAAGCCTCGAAAAAGCATCGAGGCTTGGGCTTGCTAAAGCACCAAGAGCATATCCCAAAATTATATTTAGGGCTTGCGAAAGTCACGCGTTAAAGCATCGCTGTGACTTTCGCGGCGCCATTTCGGAATTTTGGGATATGCACCAAGATACGCACCAAGAGCGCATGCCAAACCGGCGGCGCGGAGCCGGAAGGACGATAGCCTTGAACAGCAGCATGAACGGCTTGAACAGAAAGGACTTGGCGCTAGGCGCGATCATTGTCGCGATAGTGCTTTTCATCATAGTCCCATTGCCGACTCCAGCGCTGGATTTCCTGCTGATGCTCAACATCACCATGGGGATCCTGATATTGCTGAATTCCCTGTACTCGTCAGAGCCTTTGGACATGTCCCTGTTTCCGACAGTCCTACTGGTGACAACGCTTTTTCGCCTGGTGCTAAACGTTTCGACCACCAGGCTGATACTCCTGCGGGGGTATGCCGGAGAAGTCGTTAACACCTTTGGCGGGTTTGTGGCCGGGGGCAACCTGGTAGTAGGCGCGATCATCTTTGTGATCATAGTCATAGTCAACTTCATGGTCATAACGAAAGGCTCGGAGCGCGTGGCTGAGGTGACGGCAAGATTCACCCTGGACGCGATGCCTGGCAAGCAGATGGCCATTGACGCAGACTTGAACACTGGGCTCATTGATGACGACGAGGCCAAAGCCAGAAGAAAGAAGATACAAGACGAGTCAAACTTCTTCGGCGCCATGGACGGCGCGTCCAAGTTCGTAAAGGGAGACGCGATAGCCGGAATCCTTATAACATTTGTCAACATCATCGGCGGCCTGGCCCTTGGCATGACCGGGTTTGGAGGCGGAGAGAGCCTAAGCCTGCAGGAGGCGGCGCAAAAGTACATCATAATGACTGTTGGCGATGGGCTGGTAAGCCAAATCCCGGCTTTGCTCATATCCACGGCCACAGGCATACTTGTGACAAAGAGCGTGAATGAAGGAGGAATAAGCCAGACTGTCATGAAGCAGCTGTTCTCCCAGCCGCTGAGCCTGACGATAGCTGGAGCAGTCATTGCCTTCATGGGGATCGTGACGCCTCTTCCTTGGTACATTTTCATCCCGTTTGGCATTTTCCTCCTGGTTTTTGGAGTCTCCAAGAGCGGACAGATGAGGCTGGCTTACGTGCAAAGCGAGCTGTCTGAAGTGGACGAGGAGGCCGAGACAGTGAGAAGGCCAGAGAATGTCGTGTCTTTGCTAAACGTCGATCCCATTCTTCTGCTATTCGGGTACGGCCTCATTCCCTTGGTCGACAGCGCTCAAGGCGGGGATCTGCTGGATCGCGTCGTCATGATAAGAAGGCAGATAGCCCTGGAGCTTGGGGCTATAGTTCCAGTCATACATTTGAGGGACGACATCAAGCTTGGCCCAAGCCAGTACAGGATATTGATAAAGGGCGTCGAGGTGGCGTCAGGAGAAATCCTCTTTGACCACTACATGGCCATGAACCCGGGAAACGTTGAGGAAGAGATAGACGGGATAGAGACAGTGGAGCCGTACATGGGGCTGCCGGCGCTGTGGATACCGCAAAGCCAGAGAGAGCGGGCTGAGGCTTTGGGCTATACGGTAGTGGATCCGCCAGCGATCATAGCCACGCATTTGACAGAGATCATAAGGCGGCACCTGCATGAGCTGTTCACCAGGCAAAATGTGCAGACCCTGATAGACAACGTCAAGGAGTCGAACTCAGTCTTGGTTGAAGAGCTTCTGCCAAAGCTGATGACAGTCGGCGACGTGCAGAAGGTTCTGGCCAACCTGTTGAGGGAAGGTGTCTCCATAAGGGACTTGGTGACAATACTTGAAACTTTGGCGGACTACGCTCCGACCACCCGCGACGCGGACTTGCTGACTGAGTACGCCAGGCAGTCCTTGCGGAGATCCATTTCAAGAAAGTGGCTGGAAGGCCCGACGGCAAGCGTCCTGACGCTTGACCCGGCTCTTGAGGAGCTGATAGCGAACAGCGTCAAGCGAACTGAGCAGGGGTCTTACTTGGCTCTTGATCCCGCTGATGCGCAGGCCATTTTCGACAGCCTGCAAGAAGAGCTTCCGAAGCTCACAAGCCTAGGCATGCAGCCCGTCATTTTGGCGTCCCCGATGGCAAGGCTCCACTTCAAGCGCCTTGTGGAGCAGATCGCGCCGGATCTAGGAGTCCTTAGCTACAACGAGGTAGAGCCGCAAGCGGAAATTCAGTCCGTTGGGATGGTGAGCGTTAATAGATGAAAACTAAGCGCTACGAGGGCAGAACCGAACAGGAAGCCATTGAGAAGGTCAAGGAGGAGCTGGGCCTTGACGCTTTGATACTCAATATAAAGAAGACGAGCCCAAAGGGGATCCTTCGCCTGTTCAAGAAGCCCATGGTAGAGGTGACGGCGGCGTTTGAGGACAAGGAGTCCAAGCAGAAGAGAATGGTTGAGCAGCAGGCGGCTGCGGCCAGCGAGGTCAAGGAGAGGCATGAGTCAAAGCTGGCCAAGGAGAGGATAGACTCTCTGGAGAAAAAGCTCAGGGCGCAGGAGGATCTGCTGGCCAAGCTCATGGGGCAGCTGACCATAGCGGAGCAAATGAGCAGGACCTACGGCATGAGGAAATATGACAACAGGATTGTGCAGCTCTTCTACGACACTCTGGTGGAGCAGGGGGTGACGCACGAAATAGCGGAGAAGATACTTGAAGATGTCAACTCCATTGAGGACGAGACAAAAATTGACATAGAGATTGTGTCAAAGATAGTATACAACACGATATTGAGGATTTTGGGGCCGGCGGAGCCGATTGAGCCCGTGAAGACGAAAAGGACAAGGTTTGTTGTCTTCATGGGCCCGACCGGAGTCGGAAAGACAACCACAATAGCCAAGATATCCTCCATTCTCATGCTTTACCACAATCTAAAGGTAGGATTGATCACTGCCGATACTTATAGAATAGCGGCCATTGAGCAGCTCAAGACATACGCGGAGATCTTGGGCCTGGACGTGGACGTGATCTACAACAGCCAAGACTTGGAAAACCATCTTGATCCTATTATAGATGAAGAAAA